>JAIYAV010000382.1 GCA_027488855.1 Saprospiraceae bacterium | reverse complement strand
ACGTCATCGGCGCGATCTCGCAGGGCAGGAACGACGATGGACACAGTGTTCAGTCGGAAGTAAAGGTCTTCGCGGAACTTGCCCTTCTTGACATTTTCTTCCAAATCAACATTGGTGGCAGCAATGATGCGCACGTCGGTACGCAAGACTTTATTGGAGCCGACCCGGGTAAATTCGCCATTTTCCAGGATGCGGAGCAAAAACGTTTGGGTCTGTAGCGGCATTTCGCCGATCTCATCCAAAAAGATGGTTCCACCGTCGTAAGTCTCAAAATAGCCTTTGCGGTCAGCGTTAGCCCCTGTAAATGAGCCTTTTTCGTGGCCAAACAACTCTGAATTGATGGTGCCTTCAGGGATGGCACCACAGTTGATGGCAATGAACTGATTGTGCTTGCGGGCGCTGAGTGAATGGATGATTTTTGAAAACACCTCTTTTCCCACGCCACTCTCGCCGGTGATGAGCACCGTCAGGTCGGAGTTGGCTACCCGCACAGCATTGCTAAGCGCCCGATCCAAGAGGGGCGAATGGCCAATGATGCCAAAGCGCTGTTTTACGGAAAGAAGGTTGTCCATGTTTTAAGTTGAAATGTTGAAATGTTGAAGAGTTGAAAAGTGTAGGCTACCGCAGCGACCTAGACGCTGGCTCCCCACCACCTTTCAACGCTTCAACATTTCAACTATAAAACGGCCTCCCCAATCAAAGTTGCACTACTGGCAGCTTTGACGAGGACATTAATGTATTGACCTGGCTTGTAGCTGGCCACTTTTGGAAAAACAATCATTTTGTTCTGAGTGTTGCGTCCGCAAAAATCTTGGTCGGATTTGCGGGAATCACCCTCGATCAGTACTTCAAATACTTTGCCGATGTCGCGTTGGTTGTGGCCGTAGCTCACCTTGGATTGCAAGTTAATGATCTCCTGCAAGCGGCGTTTTTTTACTTCCAGCGAAATATCATCTGGGTATTTCCGCGCCGCAAGTGTACCGGGGCGTTCGGAGTAAAAGAACATGTACGACATGCTATAATCCGCAAATTCGATCATGCTCAAGGTATCCTGGTGCTCCTCCTCCGTTTCGCTGCAAAAACCAGCGATGATGTCGGAAGAAATGGCACAATCGGGAATGATCTGCCGAACGGCCTCAATGCGCTCCATGTACCACTCGCGGTCGTAGGTGCGGTTCATCCGTTCCAGCACATTGCTATTGCCAGATTGTACAGGCAAGTGGATGTACTTACAAATATTGGGGTACTTCGCGATGGTATGGAGCACCTCATTGGTAATGTCCTTGGGGTGAGAAGTGGAAAAACGCACCCGGAGGTCAGGCGCTACCAGGGCCACCATTTTCAACAAGTGGGCAAAATTGACCAGGTTTTCCGTTTCTGGATTGGTCCACTTGTAGGAATCCACGTTTTGCCCAAGGAGAGTCACTTCTTTGTATCCGCGCTCGTACAGCTCTTGTGCTTCGGCCAAAATACTGAATGCATCCCGGCTCCGCTCACGGCCACGGGTAAAGGGCACTACGCAGAAAGAGCACATGTTGTCGCAGCCCCGCATGATGGAAATAAAGGCACTGACGCCGTTGGAATCCAAGCGCAGCGGGCTGATGTCGGCATAGGTTTCTTCCCGGGAAAGGAAAACGTTGATGCCTTTGTCGCCGTCTTCGGCGGTAGCCACCAGTTTGGGTAGATCACGATAGGCATCGGGGCCAACTACGAGGTCGACCAAGCGTTCTTCTTCCAAAAATTTGGACTTCAAACGTTCGGCCATACAGCCCAGTACACCCACCAGAGTGCCCGGTCTTTGCCTTTTCATGGCATCAAACACCCGCAGGCGTTTGCGCACGGTTTCTTCGGCTTTCTCCCGGATAGAGCAGGTATTGACCAGGATCAAATCCGCCAATTCCAAGCTCCGGGTAGGTTTGAAGCCCACTTCGGCCAGGATGGATGCCACAATTTCACTATCGCTAAAGTTCATCTGGCAACCATAACTTTCGATGTAAAAGTGTTTGCCAGAGGGATCTTCAACTTGCTGCGGATAATTTTCGAAAAAGACCTCCCCTTGCTGCTCCTCTTTCATCTGCTGGTGCGGCACGTCTAGCAAGGTCGGATTGTCGTTGTACAAGTGCATGTTTGTGATAATTGACGTTCACCTGAACAGCCAAATGGCCACCCCGGTTTAGTGGGACACAAAAGTAAAGGATATTTTGGTTTGATGTGCCAATTTGGCAGAAAAAAGAAAAGAAAGAATAAAGCTCGAAATGGAATGAAAAAAGTTGCCTGTAACCTGTAACCATTCATCCTAAACAGCATTACAACAATGGACAAACAACAAAAAACACTTTATTCACAGCATTTATTCAAAAAAACTTTTTCCGAGCAACTATTTAACCAAAATTCGCATCATTCAAATATCAACAAAACGGATTCGTCCGTTTACATATTACTGAAACAATATTCGCACACCTGACTAACCGAAAAATTATTTAATGAAACGCTCTCTAGGCTTATGGATTATGTTGTTAGCCGTCAACATCGTCTTTGCCCAAAACCCGGCAAAAGTAACCATTAAAGGCAGTGTGGTGGATACCGCCAACATGCCTGCCCCCTACCCCACTGTAATGCTGCTCAACCCTACCGATTCCAGTTTGATCAACTTTACCCGCGCGGACGAAAAAGGAGGATTTGAATTCAAAAACGTTCGCAATGTACCGTACCTGCTCAAGATTTCGCTGATCAGCTACCAGCCCCGGCAAATGTTGCTTCCAGCACACGAAAAAGAAGTGAATGACCTGGGTAATGTGCCCATCAAACCCATCTCCCTGGAGTTGATGGAAGTGGTGATCAGAACCGCCAAATCCACGCTGAGCATTCACGGTGATACAATCGAATACGACGCATCCACCTTTAAAGTGCCTCCGGGTTCTACGGTAGAAGACTTGCTGCGGCGTTTGCCGGGGATTGAAGTGGATGCCGATGGCAACATCAAATCGCAGGGTAGAGACGTAAACAAGGTCTACATCGACGGCAAAACCTTCTTTGGCGACGACCCGAAGGCTGCCACCAAAAACCTGGGTGCGGAGACCATCTCCAAAGTGCAGGTCTTCAATGAAAAATCGGAACAAGCCAAACTTACCGGCGTAGATGATGGGCAAAAGAACAAGGTGATGAACCTGGAACTCAAGGCCGAATACAAAAAAGGTGCCTTCGGCAAAATCACCGGAGCACTGGGCGATCAGGATCGCTGGGCAGCCCGTGGCAACTACAACCGCTTCAACACCAAAGAGCAGTTTTCCATCATTGGTTTTGGCAACAACATCAATCAGACTGGGGT
>JAIYAV010000155.1 GCA_027488855.1 Saprospiraceae bacterium | reverse complement strand
TGGAAAAACGAGCCCATCATTCAAGGTTAGCCCAACTAGCGACCAAGTGTATCAAGTAACGGTCACCGATAACAATTGTCCAGCAACTGCCACTGTAAAGGTTACCGTTAATCCATTGCCCCTTGCCAATGCTGGCGCAGACACCAGCATTTGCGCCGGGCAAAGTGCAAGGCTTACCGCCTCCGGTGGAAGTACTTACAAATGGAGCAACAGCACTCAAACCCCAACGATCACCGTAACACCAGCCAGCACTGAAACCTTCACGGTAACGGTCACCTCCCAAAACGGCTGCGCAGCCTCTGATCAACTCACGGTGACAGTGCGACCTCTACCAACCGCCAACGCAGGCCCTGACCAACCCATCTGTGCCGGCTCCAAGGCCGTTTTAAGCGCCAACGGAGTAGGTACATACAGCTGGAGTAACGGATCAACTGCAGCACAGTTAGAAGTCAACCCAACTATAACAACTTCTTACACCCTGACGGTTACTTCGCAGGGTTGTACCGCTACGGATCAGGTTGTCGTGGTGGTCAACCGTACTTCTGCTAGTGCTGGTACCGACCGTAGCATCTGTCGGGGCGATAGTACTACTTTGCAAGCTAGTGGAGGTGGAACTTATTTGTGGTCTAATGGAAAAACGAGCCCATCATTCAAGGTTAGCCCAACTAGCGACCAAGTGTATCAAGTAACGGTCACCGATAACAATTGTCCAGCAACTGCCACTGTAAAGGTTACCGTTAATCCCCTTCCCCTTGCCAACGCTGGCGCAGACACCAGCATTTGCGCCGGGCAAAGTACAAGGCTTACCGCCTCGGGCGGAAGTACTTACAAATGGAGCAACAGCACCCAAACCCCAACGATCACCGTAACGCCAGCCAGCACTGAAACCTTCACGGTAACGGTCACCGCCCAAAACGGCTGCGCAGCCTCTGATCAACTCACGGTGACAGTGCGGCCCCGGCCCATAGCCGACGCAGGCCCTGACCAAAGCATTTGCACCGGGGAAAGTGCCAGGTTGAACGCCTCCGGAGGAAGTAGCTACAAATGGAGCAACAACACCCAAATCCCAATTATCACGGTAACGCCAGTCAATACTACTACGTTCAGCGTTACCGTCACCGAAAACGGGTGCGATGCGACCGATCAACTTACGGTGACGGTTCGGCCCTTGCCCGTCGCCAATGCCGGCCCCGACCAGAGCATCTGCGCGGGTAAAAGTGCGGTGTTGACTGCCTCAGGCGGAAGTAGCTACAAATGGAGCAACAGCGCTACAACGGCCTCGATCACCATTAGTCCAATTGGGACACAAATTTTTTCGGTGAAAGTCACTCAAAATGGCTGTGAGGCCAGTGATGAAATGTTGCTTACCGTAAAACCATTGCCAAGTGCCAACGCAGGCCCCGATCTAAGTATTTGCGCGGGGCAGGACGCGGTATTAAACGCTTCTGGGGGCAGCAACTACAAATGGAGTAACAATGCCAGTACGGCAAGTATAACCATTAGACCTATCGCCACCCAGATTTTTACGGTAACCGTTACTCAAGAAGACTGTGTGGCATCTGATGAGATGCTCCTTACCGTAAAACCATTGCCCATCGCCAATGCAGGCCCGGATCAGAGTATTTGTGTCGGGCAAAGTGCGGCATTGAACGCCACGGGCGGAAGCAGCTACAAATGGAATACCAATGCCAGCACTTCAGCCATTACAATCAACCCTACCACCACTCAAACCTACTCGGTCACAGTGACCCAAAACGAGTGTGAAGCTGTTGATCGGGTTACCATCACCGTCAACCCTAACCCAAGCATCAAAAAAGACTCTAGCCAGTTCAAAGCTGGCGGGAAAAGTTTTATTGCGGTAAGCGTGACTGGAGGGAAGTCTCCTTATCAATTCCAATGGTTTAGAAATGACACCCTTACGTCAACGCAGGAGGACTTAGTCGGTCTAAAAACAGGGATATACAAACTTACGGTAAAGGACGCCAATGGCTGCAACGCAGGCTATGGGCCTGAGTTGTTCATCATTACTTCTTCTCGTGATGTAGTTGGGTTGTTGGATCTGAAAATTTATCCCAATCCTACCCAGGGGCAGTTTCGTATTGAAGGAAAACTAAACAAGAAAGAAAGGGTGCAGGTGCGCATACTGGATACTACAGGTAGAGATATTTGGGAATCGGATGTAAAAAACGCTGACGAGTTTTTATATGCGCCCGATCTTTCTAACTTAGCCAAAGGAATATACATCATTCAATTGGATGTGTCCGGAGACCTTGTATATCGAAAATTGATTCTGCACTAAAACCCCTTTACTCATGAAAAATTCGGTGCTTGGTATTTTTTTTATTAATGTCTTGTGGCTTTGCCTCCTTTGGTGCTGTACAAGCTGTATTGGCCCAAAACTAGACCAACTCGATTTTGTCGACGTTCAAACCAAAATACCGATCCCAGCCGGAGTAGGGAGCCTTACCGTAGGTGGATCCATCGATCGGACCTTGCTTGAGGAAGATTCCCTTGGAGACCATGGTTTTATTTGGGTGGAAAACTGGACGGGGACTCCCGCTGATCTTGTGCTGGGCAGACCGGGGGTTAAAACCATCAGTTTAGGTAGAATCCAAAAGGGAGATTTTACCTATACGCTCAACAACCTCAATGTAGAACAAAGCCTTTACTCCATTAAAGCTTATGCAGTAGCCGGTGGTCGAACCATCTATGGAGGATTAGAGCGCTTCAGTTTTAATTTTGTCGTACAAACGGATACGGTAAGCATCAATAACAACGAAGCAACTTTATCCGCGCTGCTTTTTGGTCTGGAAGCTTTGCGGGATTCGGTGATTGACCACGGGCACATCATTGCCCGCGACACCGCAAATCTCTATGTGAATAAACCTTTTTTCAAAAAATCCAGCCTCAAAAGCACCAATGATGACGGTGTTTTTTCCAGTGAATTTGAAGGCCTGAGTTTCAATACTACCTATTACGGCAAAGCCTATGCTCAAACCCGCGATGGTCGCTTTGTCTACAGCAAAAAAACGCTGACCTTCAGGGTAAAGGACGGCTGGTTGCCAGTTAAGTTTCGTTTGCCCGCCCAACAAGCCCATCTGGTCAGCGGAGCCATTGGCAACAGCGGCATCATGGGGGTAGCTTGTCTGGATGAATTGTGTCTGAACGCCACCAATGGACCTTCCCGGACGGCCTACCGCTTTGACGTAGAAAAAGACACTGTTGGAAAATGGACGGAAATTGCTGATTACAGCGGCATTCCTGCCAAAAGATCCACCTCTTTTACCCTCAACAATCGCCTCTATGTAACCTTGGGTGATCGGGGTGTTGGCAATCGCTACAATACCACCAGTATCTGGGCTTTTGATCCAAGCGAAAATGGGGGAGAGGGAAACTGGATTTTGACTGATACTTTTCCTGCCACAGGCCGCGAAGGGGCAGTTGCTTTTGTCATCAATGGCAAGGCCTACATTGGCAGTGGCCGCCGCCTGGATGCCACTGCCAATGAAGTACTTTACAGTGATTTTTACGAATATTCACCATCGCTTGAAAGAGGGCAACGTTGGAAGCAGATTGCACCCCTACCCGGTTCAGGCCGTAGCGAGGCCGCCGCTTTTGTGGTCAACAACCGTGGCTACGTCGGAACAGGCTTCTCCGCTAAAGAGGATTTAAGAGATTTTTGGAGTTACAATCCACAATCCAACCAATGGGCACAAGTAGACTCATTGCCATATGACCCACGGAGAGGTGCCATCTCCTTCAGCATCAATGGCAAAGGTTACGTAGGCACTGGATTTAAATCGGAAAATAGCACTTACCTCAGCGATCTTTGGAGTTTTGATCCGACCGCAGCACGGGGCAAACAGTGGCAAACTCGTACTCCACTTCGCAGCGGGGGGCGCTCCCACGCTGGCCTATTCGTCGTGAACAACCGAGCCTACCTGGGTGGAGGAAGGAGTATCTTTGTCCGAAACAACAACCTGGATTTTTTGATCTTCTCCGATTTCTGGATGTACACCCCCGAAACCAATTGAACCATGCAAAAAACAACACTGCTCATACTCCTCTCAAGCCTTTTTCCGCTTTTACTTTTGGCGCAGAAAAAGAACTTGATCTATACCCAACGGGACACCATCCAATTTGAGGTCGTAGAACGATCCGGTAAATTGGCCCTACAGTTCAACCCCGAGCAAACCAAACACACAGACTTTAGCACGAGCTACTTTATGGCCATCACTGGCCTTCGATTGGAAGAGGCTGATTTGCAGCTTGCCTACGAATTGGGTGCCGCTGAAAAGGGTTTCAACTACATTTCCAGCGTGCTCTTGCTAAATCAAACAAGTCGAGTGATCACGCCCTTGCCCTTTAAAGCCAAGGGTGACTTAGGTACATTGCCCGAAGGCACAGCTGGTTTGCGGAGTATGACCTGGTTGGATGCCCTGGAAGATGTACTCATTTTTGACCAAAAATACCAATTGGTGCTTAGTACCGAGCTATGGGGTAACGTAGATTGTACGGATATTCGCCCAGCTTTTACGCTAGCTCAACAGTTGCCGCATTTGGGAATTGCCGCCGGTGGCCTGATTCTGACGGGCATTGGTCAATTCCAGAAAAGTAAAAAAATTGACGCCTACAATACCTACAAAAATTACCACGCCAATGGTGAATCCTATGAACTGGCTCAGCCCTTCTTTGTACAGGCAAAAGACTACGAGAAGGATGCCCGCTTGTACACCTATGCTGGCTGGGCGGTATTGAGTCTGGATGCAGCGGTTTACCTCTATCGAGCCTTGAATACCAGGGCCAGACAAAAGCAATACGACAAATATTGCGGTAAGGAAAGTTTTTCCCTGCGTTTGGATACCAGACCACTAGGCGATGGCAGCAATGCAATGCAAGTACAATTGGCGTTTAATTTAAAATGATCAACTATGCACCTGATGATAAAAAAGACCTGGATTTTGGTGGCCTGCTTCCTATTTTTAGGAGCACTCGATAGTCTATCCGCTCAAGCCAAAAAATGTTTCGAAGATGTGCGCCAGGATGGATTATTGGAGTTTAAAAAAAGAAACTACAACAAGGCCATCGACAGTTACATCGCCGCTTTAAATTGCCCGGACAAACCACTGGAAAATGACCTTTATGACCTCATCAAACAAGCTCAAAAAGCCATTGATACTGACCTGCTTGTAAAAAGTGATGCGGCAAAAAAAGCAGTGGCCGAGGCAGCCGAGGCCGGAGAGGAAGTTAAAAAGGCTCAAGACCTGGCCGAAAAAGCCAAAAACGCGGAAGCACTTGCCAAAGTTGAAGCCGAAAAAAATGCAGAAATCGCCCGTGCCCAAAGCAAACAGGCCGAAATGCTTCGTCTGGCCATCCTTGCCGATAACCTGCGCACTGACAATAAATCTGGAGATGCCTTGTTTTTGGCCTATTTATCTACCAAATTGAATGACAAATGGCCCATTTCTCCGGCTCAAATGCGCGCCTTTTCACAAGCGGTATGGGATACGCTGAATCATCCCCTTGCCCAATCTGCCCAATCTTTCAACGCCATTTACCCGCTGGCGAATGGCCAGGACTATTTGGCTGTCCAGGATCAGCAGCAATTGGTATTCTTGAGCAAAGGCAAAAGTAGTCCGGTCCAAACGGGTAAAGACACCTTGATATTGGCCAATGCCATTGCCCGCTATGGCGACAACTACTTGTTAGGCAGCACTTCAGGACGAGCCTGGCTTTGGAATGCATTGACCAATTTGGCCACTCCCATTGAGGCCCATACCGCATCGGTCTTGAGCACCAATGCCTCTGCTGATGGTCTATCCTGGCTGACTACCTCCAGAGACAAACAGGCCAAACTTTGGAGTAAAGATGGAGCGCTTAAAAGCAGTTTTCCGGACAAGGTCAATACCTACAACGCACTTTTCAGCCCCGATGGACAGTCCATTTTGACTCGTTCGGCGGATGGAAGCCTCAAGCTCTGGAACATTGGCGCGGGTACATTTATTCCCTTGCCCAATGCACCCGCTTATAGTTATGCCGTTCTTTTTTCGGAAAAAGGCAATCGGATTTTAGCGGGAGGGCACGATGGCAAATTGTACCGCTGGGATATAAACGGCAATTCCCTGCCAACATTGGCTTTGCACAAGAGTCCCATCCGTCAATTGCGCGTATCTCAACAAAAGCGCTTTATTTATTCCATCGCCGCCGATTCAAGTATGGCCTTGCTTACCCCGGAGGGAGACTTGTTCCGCAAAGCGAATGATGGGGAAACAGGTCATGAGTTGTTTGCCGTCCTGGATCCTAACGACCAATTCCTGGCTACCGCAGATGCAGATTACAACATCTACCTCGAGCATTTTGGGCGGGGTGAGGTTTTATTGCTCGCCGGTCATCAGGCCGAAATCACGAGTTTGGCTTTTTCGCCCGATGGCCAATCCCTCTTGAGCACTTCCGCAGACGGGGTATTGCGTTTGTGGGACATCTATGGCAATCTCTGGATGGAGCTCAACACTGGAGACAAGGATACGCCACCTATAGCTGCATTCTCTGGTGATGGAAAAAACATCCTCGTCTCCAGCGAAGGCAATAAAACGTTGCTGGAGTGCCCCATGCCCGAACTGGTGTTGGACGAAATGAAACAAAAAGAAAAGGCTTTGGCAGGAAGAATTGAGGAAGTGAAGCGGAAGTATGGGGTTAAGTTTATGGAGTGAAAAAGGAATGCTAAGTTGCTTTCCTTAACCATTTTAACGCATTGATTACCAACTTACACGAATTAATTACCGCAGAGGAGAAAAAGAGGACACTGAGGACACAGAGAACCGTCAACGTCTAACTTTGTGTCCTCAGTGTCCTCTTTTTCTCCTCTGTGATTATTAAAATGTCGCTTTGGCTATCCCCGGTGGTGCAAATTTGAGGCTGAATTCCTAACAAATACTCCACCGAAGGTGGGGGCAAACTTGACCCTTAGCCCAGAATTTCTTTCAACCTTTTGATAACCTGATCCACCTCTTCTCTAGTGTTCATGTAAGAAAAAGAAAAGCGCAGCGTCTGCCGAGGCGACCCATGTTTCAATGCGTCCATGACATGGGAACCTACATCTACCCCTGAACTACAAGCACTACCACCCGAAGCCGCGACCCCGGAGATGTCCAAATTGAGCAACAAAAGATCAGCCCGTGGCCCGGGAGGAAAACCTACACTCAGGATTTTGTAATGCCCTTGCCCAAAGGGATCACCGTTAAATTCCAGGTCAGTAAAATGAGCTTGTAATTGCTCCGCAAAATAATCGCGTAAACCTTGAATGTGAGCGCGACGTGTTTCCATTTCCGTGGTCGCTAGTTCCAAGGCTTTGGCCATCCCCAAAATCCCGGAAATGTTCTCGGTTCCACCCCGCATGTTGCGCTCCTGCGAACCACCGTCAATGTAGGGATGGATGATGTTCTCACTATTGATGTAAATAAAGCCAATGCCCTTGGGGCCGTGGAATTTATGTGCCGAGCCGGTCAAAAAGGCGATTTTGGTTTTGGATAGATCGATGGGGTAAAAACCCATGCTCTGCACCGTATCGGTATGGAACAAGGCACCGGACTGAGCACAAAGCGCCGAAACCTGCTCCAGGTCTAATAAAGTGCCCACCTCATTGTTGGTGTGCATGAGGGAAACCAAGGTCTTATGCGTAGCATCTTGTAAAAGCTCCTCCAAATGGTTGAGTTGGATGTGCCCATTGCTGGCTTGATCCACAAATACCACCTTTACATCTTCTTCCTTTGCCAGCGTTTCCAAAGAATGTAAAACACAATGGTGCTCCGTACGCGCACTGATGATGCGACGCACCCCCAGGTCTTGCACCGAACGTTTGAGCGCCATATTGCTTGATTCGGTACCGCCAGAAGTAAAAAAAATCTCCCCAATAGAGGCATTCAAAGTACGGGCAATCTGCCGCCGGGCTTGCTCAATGGCTGCTCTGGCGCTGCGTCCTTCCTGATGGATGGAAGAGGGGTTGCCATTGGTGTGGCGCAAGGCATTCACCATGACTTCAATCACGCGGTCGTCGATTGGGGTAGTGGCGGCATTGTCGAAAAAAATACGCATTGATTCGTTTTATGAAGCATCACCAAAGCGACAATTTTTAGCGCAGACATGGATCATCTCGAATTTTTCAGAAAAACATAAAGCGACACAGTTTTAAGCACAAAGGACACAAGGGCAGCACAAAGGGCACAAAGGCGAGACGTTGACAGGGTTTTCTCCCGTCAAAGGTGTTAACCGAAACTCGGATGCATCGCTTTGTCAACGTCTCGCCTTTGTGTCCTTTGTGCTGCCCTTGTGTCCTTTGTGCTCATTTTTTTTGTGCTACTCTTTTGAAAATTCGGGGTGCATCCTGTTCTGCTTATCCATTGCCTTATTTGGATCAACCAACCTTCTGTAAAAGCCTTTCTGACCTTATTGCAACTTGCTATACCACTCGTTTACCAACTCCTCCTCTACATTGAGGTTACTCTGGTGCTGAAACTCATTGGTATGCACATTATACACATAATCCACAGCCCAGGTTTTATGCTCCTCCGCCAATTGTTCGATCGCGCTTACCAGGTACTTCACTTCGGCATCACTCATCACTGGGTGAATCGACATACGGATCCAACC
>JAIYAV010000376.1 GCA_027488855.1 Saprospiraceae bacterium | reverse complement strand
TTCCCCTTGCAATACTTTAGACTGGGGATTGTAGGTGGCATGTAGCTGTTTGATTCGTTGCAGTTTGTCGTCAAAAATGGAGGCTACATTTTGCATGCTGTAGTAAGCAATCTTAGGGCGAATGGCTCTTTTACTCGAATCCGATTCGATGATGCCTTTTACGTTCATTCTTTTGATGGGGGCGTTGGTGATGGCGTAATTCATGTCGATGATGCCCAAAATGCTGCATTCGATGTCGTGCCCCAAATCGCCCAACATTCGGCGGGTGATCCACTTGGCCTGTGAAAGTTCTGTCCAGTCATAATCGCCCAAGGCACCGCGGCCAAAGCCAGGAAAGGAGGGTGCTCCATTTTCCCCTTGCCGCAGTTTCATTGAAGGCGCATATTTGTCGAGCAGCCTACGCAATGCGGCTACGTGGTCGTAATTGGCATCGGGGTTGTAGACGTAGTCGTGGTAAGTCATGTTGTCAAATAGCTTCATTTTGCCTTTTGCGTGGATCGTCTTAAAAAAGGCATCTGCGTATTTGAGGTCGATGTGGCCCATCGACAAACCCGATATTTTGGCACCTGGCTGAATTCTTTTGATGATCTCGGCGGTACGGATGTTGAGTTCTGCTACCTTTTCGGGTTGGTTGATTTCGTTGTCGCCAAAATTGGGTTCATTCCAGACCTCCCATTCTTTTACTTTGTCTTGGTAGTGGGTGACCAAGGCTGCGACCCACTGATCCCAGGCACGCAAGGCTTCCTCCGACGTGGGGATGCCCGCGCTCAGGTTGATGCCCCCGCCGCCTGCATAGATGGGATTGCCATAGGAGGTTTCCAACCAGGGTTGCAGGCCACGCTGGGCAGCATCGTTGATGATCTTGTCCAACCAGGCCCAATCGTACTGGCCTTTTTGTTTTTCGGTTTTGGCCCAGCCCGCTTGCATCCGCAGGCGTTTGATGCCCAGGGGTTCGAGGTAGGTTTTGTATTGTTCGTAATCGGTCAAGTCGCGATCCAGGGTTTCGCAGCCGATGATCCAGTTGGAGCTGTTGATCTCCTTGGTGCTTTTGGGTTGGAGGGTGCCGATCCGCTTGAGGGAAATAGCCAGTTCGATTTTGACCCGATTGCTGGATGTGTCAATGTTTTGGGCAAAACTGAGTGCGCAACCCCAAAATGAAATCCCGAACCAGAGCAGAAGTTGTTTCATCGCTTAAAATTTTAGCTTCGAGATTTCGGTTTCAACATACTTCAACCAATCCTGCTTGGTTTTGAACTGAGGGCTTTTGCTCCAGCCAGCTCCCACGTAGTAGGTAAGCGGTTTTCCTGCACGGCCATTCAACAGTACAAATTGCTCATTTTTATAGGTTTTAAAAGCCTGGACATCGCTTGGTTTGGCGATGATGCTGGTGCCTAATTCGCCATTTTGAGGCAGGTAGGATTCCCAGATGTTGAGCAAACCTTTGGATTGATCGGTCAGGATTTCGGGATTTTTTACATAAGAAATGCCGACCCCGACAGTCAATGGCCCCTGGTAATCGGTCTCAAAGGTGCTGACCACCTTGAAAAAATTGGTGCCCATGGTCATGCTGATGACCTTGCGTTCAGATACTTTAAATCCTGCCACCTCCCAAGGCGCAAAAGTCAGCTCAAAAGCGATTTCAGTAGGCGTATTTTTCAGCAGCTTGTGGGTAGCATAGGTCTGGGAAATGTAGGGCTTATCCTGATACCAAATGGCGGTTCCGCCAACACCACGCCCAAAGCCCACGTGAAAAAAATCACAACCCTCGCCACGGTCGATGTGGTATTCCTTGCCTTCTGCATTGAGCTTGTACCATTTATCGATGATCGGGTAATCCACCGACTTGGTCCACACATCGATGCCGCTGCTCACCCGATCTTTGACGGGAGGGCCGTAGACCCGAAAGGCAATGCGGTCATTTTCCCAGGCAATGTTTTGATTTGCCTCCGGCAAATGGCGGAGATAAGTACGGGGGAAATTGGGACTTTGGGCATAAAACCCCATTGGCAGGAGTGGCTTGACCTTTTTGATGCCCAATTTAGAGGCTTGGGTAAAGGCCAACACAACCGGGCCAAAAGCGTGGTGGTCGTTGTATTCCCACATCTTTTTGAGGTAGTCAGGCTTGGTGCCTTTGCCAGGATTGAGGCAACCTGCGCAAGTGTGGCTTACCGAACCATCCGGGCCGATGTAGGCCAAATAGCCACTCAGGCCTTTGATTAATTTGGGTAAATTGGAGCGATCCAGTACGTTTTTTTCGATGCCGATGCCGATGGCGTAAAGCAGCAAGCCCGTTCCTGAAGTTTCCACGTAAGCTGTTGGATCACTCATTTCCTGGTGCCAAAGCCCCTCATGGTCTTGAAATTTCAACACCGCCTCGAAGAAGCGTTTGGCTAGCGCGTTGACTTCTTTTTTGCGGGGATGGGAATCGGGCAGGTCGCGCACCAAGGTTGCCAGGGCAAAAGCGCCCCAGCCATTGCCCCGGCTCCAGTTGTCTTCGGAAATGATGTTCAGTCCCGTAAATCCCCGCGCCTGGTGAATCAGGCCGTTGGGGTCTTGGAGGATTTTGAAGAGTTCCAGGGTTTCAAAAACTGCCGCGTCCACGTATGCTGGTTTGTTGTAGCGCAAACCGGAATACAGCATATAGGGCGTAACCGCGAAGGCGATATCGATAAAAATTTGATTGAGGCTGTCTTTGGCCCAATTGGCGGTAAGGATGCCTTCCGAAGAGCGTTTTTGCTCCCGAAACATTTTATCGGCATGGCTCAGCACCTGCTCGGACAATTGCTCGGTTTTGCGCAGGTAATCCAGGTAAGCCGCTCCACTGCCGCCTGCTTTGTAGCTGATGAAACTGCCCCGACCATCAATCTTTTTGCTTTTGAAATCGGCAAAAATAGCTAGCGCCTGGTTCAGCAATTGAGGGTCTTTTTGTAATACGGCGAGTTCACTCATGCCATGCATCAGCAAGCTACCCGGGTACAAGCCGAGGTCTATGTCCCGCAAGCCTTTGTTGAGGACGAGTTTGGCGATAGCCTGGGTTTCCAGGGGTTTGGTGTTTTTTTCTTGGGCATGGATAAGGTTGAATGCCAAGCTTGTCCCCAGCATTATCCACATGGTATATCTTGCTTTCATGTTCATTTAGTTCAATAGGTTGAGGACTTCCTGGGTCAGGGATTCCTTTTGAAGTAAGTTCATTTTTTTATCACCCCGGTACCAATGTTGCCATTTTTCGCCCTGGGACTTTAAACTTTGGCCAGCTTTGATGAGGGCAAACGCCGCAAGGGCATTTTGTAGATGAGCTCGGGAATCCTGCAATCTGTTTTCATCAGTAGCCATTTTGGCTTGCAGGGCCTGTTCCAACCAAATTTGCAAACCCAGAATTATTTTCAAGGGGGCCAGGAAGTCGGTTTGGAAAAATGCTTTTTGGGTAGGCGACAAATCAGGTGAAATGATTTGAGCCAAAGAATCGGCTTTCTCAAAACTCCTTTTTTGTTGCTGCACTTTTTGCAGCAGCGCGCTATTGCTCAGATCGCCCGAGAGCATATCTCCGATGGCGGATTTGATCCATTTGCTTTCTTCGGTTTCCTGCTTTTTCTTTTGTAGGGCAGCTTGGTAGGCGGGGGGATTGCTGATTTGGAGTTTTAATTCCCTCAATATCCCCGCCGCTAAGCTGTTGGTTTGACCGTCCATCAGGATGGGCGTGCTCGTTTGCTCGCTTACCACAAAAGCATCGAAGTAAATTTGGTAAAGTTCTTGCACGGCTTTGGCTTGTGGCCCGTAATGATTGCCAAACCATTGCTGCTTGAATTTTTCCAGGTTAAAATGGTTAAAATCCTGGAGCATTTGAGCAGAGGCGGCGATGCCCAAAGCGAACTCTCGGATGTTGGATACATTCATGATGCAATAGGTGGTATCCCCCTTTGCTACAGCCTGACCAAGCACGGCTTGTGTTTTTGCAGGGGCTACGATGGGTATCAGATGTGGCCCCGAACCCCACAATTGGTGGTGGTAATACACCCCGTAGTTGTTAGTGGGCAGGCGTTTGGTTTGGAAAAAATCGGTTTGCCAACGCCAACCTGGGGAATTGTCAGCAAAAACAATGGTTACTTTTTCAGGAATGCTCAAGTGCCCGGCCTGATTTAAGGTAGAGCCTTCTGCCCAAAGGGTAGTTGTAACAGCTGGGTTCGGGCGTTTATCGATGGATCGAATCAAGTCCATTTGAAAGGACATGGCCTCCGAAATCAATTTGCCCCGATCGGCATCGGTTTGAGGCGTGTTGGGGTCGGCCAACCACATGGGGCGATCGCCGATGCCCCGTAGGCCAATTTGCCAAATGACTTTGGGGTACTTTGCCCATTCCTGGGCATATACTCGCCATACTTCTTCCACTTTTTCCCGATTGCTGAAATAAGAAAACAGGGGTTTAGTTCCATCTTTGGCTTTCCAGTAATTGAAGTAGGTAAAGGCGCTTACGCCCATGGGTTCGACGTGGTGCATGGAAACGAACAAGCCTCTTTTGCTGGCTTCTTTGACCAATGCTGCTTCGGCGGGATTACGGATGTCGATAAAACTGGCGGGGATGATCAAGTTGAACTTCAATCTGAGCGCAGTTTCGCATACTTTTTCCATGATTTGTGGAGAGACCACTTGTTGGTAAAAAGGGTAGTCGATATTGCGTTTGCCATTTGTTTCATACCATTCTGTCAGCAAATCCTCATCATTGATGAACCAGCCACGATATTTGAAAGTGGGCTTCGACGACTGGACATCAATTTTTTTCCATTGCAATACTGCTCTTCGAGGAGGCTCCCGATCCGTCCAAAAATACATCGGATCGACCCCCAAATAGTGTTCAGCAAAATGGTAAATGCCGAAGATGGTGCCCAGTTCATTATTGCCTGTAATGTACAGATTGCCCTTAACCGTTTTGATGGTATAACTTTCTTCTCTTGCTTGGTCTTGATTGGTGTGGATAAAGATGTGTTTGACGTTTGCCTCTATTTCGTCAGATACCATCAATTTTTTGCCCGTTACCTTTTGAATGTCCAGAACCAAATCAGCTACGGCCAATCGAACAGATTCTACCTCGTTTTTGGGTACCACAATTTGCACAGTAGGTCTGGTAGGGTGACACAGTACAAAAGCGGGTTCATCTCCTAAGGTGGATTGAAGGACCATCACGGCATAGGTAATCAAGCTGATTAGCATGTTCATTTTGTTTTTTCTATTCGGTGGGGCAATTGTTGTTGGTATACATCGTCAAGTTTTGTGCAAGGATTGAGTAATTCAGCGCGGTCTACACAAAACTTGACGGTGTACAACATACAATCATCAATTTTTACAGGCGCTCAATACCCTGGATTCTGAGTGAGATTGGCATTAAGGTCAACCTCCCTTTGCGGGATAGGGAATAATTTATGAAATTCTTTGATTGCCAATCCCTTTGCTGAAAGTACGATTTGTTGTCTATTGGTCCGAATCAAATCATACCAACGATGTCCTTCAAAAGCGAATTCAACTCTGCGCTCCTGTTCGATTGCCAGTCTAAAATCTGCCTGATTTAAGCCCGTTTTATCGGCCAGTCCTGCTCTTTTTCTGATTTGATTCAAAAATGGCAACGCTTCTGCGGTTTTTCCCTGCTCATTTAAGGCTTCCGCATACATCAATAAAACATCGGCATAGCGCAGTATTGGGAAATCTACATCTGAATCCCCGGCCAGGGCGCCCTGCTGTCGGAATTTTACCACATATGCCTCTTTTACTTCCTGACCGCTCAGGCTTTTATAAGAAGTAAGCATCGACGCATCTTTGCGTAAATCGCCTGCTTCATAAGCATTGGCCATATCGGTTGTAGGTTTATTGAACCCGTTTCCAGCACCACCTCCACTTCCAAGCAGTGCTGTACCTGCATTAAACGGAGCCCACTCTGACCACATGTTTGAACCTTGTCCAATCTGGCCGCCTAAATATTGCACCGCAAAAATTAATTCTTTATTGGCTGTAAAGGAAGTCGTGTGAGCGAAAACATCCCCATATTTGGACAGCAAATCGTAGGTTTTGGCATCAATTACCTCTTTAAGTTTTGCGCTAGCATTGTCGTATTGTTTTAAAGTAAGGTACACTTTGCCCAATAATACCTTTGCGGCCCCCTGAGTAGCTCTACCTGCTTGTGCAGCAGGGATTGATAGCGGAAGTTTGGACTCCGCAGTTTTTAAATCCGCAACAATCAAGTCATATACCTGATTGATTGGGCTTCTTGTGATCTCATTAGCGCCATAAGGAGAGGTGATTTCCTGGGTAATTATGGGCACATCCCCATAAAGCCTAACCAGATGAAAATAGAACATTGCCCTCATGAACTTGGCTTCTGCCTCGTATTTATCTTTATCCGCCTGGGCAATCGATGCCGAAGGCAATCGGTCAAGAATGGAATTGGTTCTACCGATGCCAGTATACAGCCCGATCCAACAATCCCTGACCCTATCCGTTGAAATCAAAGTAAGAAAATCGTTGATTTCGAAAATGCCTTGGTTTACGGCTTGTCTGGTGGCTCCGTTTTCGGTATTGTCGGATACGATCTCAGTCATTACATGCAGGGCACCACTGCCATTGGCATACAGGCCCACATGCTTCAGGTTAGCATATACTCCAATCAAGGCATTGTTAAAATCAGAAGATGACTTGTAAAAATTCACTTCTGAACGGGTTGTTTGAGGGGCTTGGTCTAGAAATGATTTTTCGCAAGCATTTAGACAAAGGAGTACGGAGAGGAATAACCCGATTTTCCTTCCAGTAGATTTATTGTAGGTAGACATGATGGTAGAGTTTAAAGCAAGGATGGTTTAAAATGTGAGGTTCACTCCAAACGAGTAGGTCCTGGCTTGTGGGTAGGTGCCAAAATCAAGCCCGGCAGCGCGCAAGTCATCACCCGAATTGCTCACTTCGGGGTCGTAACCATTGTAGTTGGTGAATGTAAATAGATTGGTAGCTGTCGCATAAACCCTTAATGCATTTACTTTAAGCTTATTCACCAGCTGTGAAGGAAAAGAATAAGCAAAAGATACATTTCGAATCCTGACAAAGGATCCATCTTGCACGGCGTAGCCCGCACTACCACCGTTTCGGCTGCCTCTTATCGATCGACCGTATCTACCGCTACCCGGTTGACTAGGCGAAATGTATCTTTCTTGAGCTATTTCTTTTAGCCCGTTTTGGACACCTGAATTGGCAACACTGAAGGTCTGGTTCCATATTTCTTGTCCAATCATGCCGCTTGTCAAGATATCCAGGCTGAAGTTTTTGTACGAAAAATTATTGTTAAACCCGAAGAAGAAATCAGGGTGAGGACTACCAATGACCTCTCTGTCATTGTCATCTACTTTACCATCATTGTTCAAATCCGCCCATTTGGTATCTCCACCTTTAGCAAATGGCTGCTTGCCATACGCTTTAGCCTCCTCGTCGGTTTGAAAAATACCCAGGATGCGCCTTCCATAAAAACTGCCAATGGGAGAACCAACCTGAGTGATGGCATATGCAGCTCGGCCCCCCGAGGTACTCAAAATTTTCTCCGCATCAGTACTCATCGCGGTGACCTCATTTTTATTAAAGGTGATGTTGAAATTGGTAGTCCATTTGAAAGCCCGCGTCAAGTTTCGGGAGCTAAATCCAAACTCCACTCCTTTGTTCTGTACTTCGCCTAAGTTTACAACCGCTTCGGTAAGCCCGGTCGCCGATGGAGTCTGGATGTTGAACAACATATCGGTATTTGTTTTTTCGTAGTAATCCACAGTAATGGTGATTCGGTCTTTAAATAAGCCCAAATCCAAGCCCAGGTCTAACTGTTTCATGGATTCCCAACCCAATTCAGCATTTGTAAAGGAAGAACGAGACAAGCCAGGTGTCAAAACATTACCGATGGCGTAGTTGGTGCTGGATATTAGTCCGATAGCTCTATAATCGCCGATGGCATTATTCCCGGTAAGTCCATAACTAGCTCTCAGTTTAAGTTCTGAAATAGCATTGACCTTTTTTAAAAAGGCCTCCTCCGAAACGCGCCATCCAACAGAAGCGGAGGGGAAATTCCCCCAGCGGTTATCCGCGCCAAAACGAGAGGAACCATCACGCCGCATGGTAGCAGTAACCAAGTATTTACCATTGAACACATAATTGACTCTCCCCAAAAAAGAAAGCATATTGTGTACGACAAAGGACTCACCACCCGCATTGACGGTACCTCCACTGATGTTATCCAGGAGTAAGTCAGGAAAGTTTACTGCTGTCGCATTAATGGTATTGCTCGTTGCATTTTGAGCAGTAAAACCAATCAATGCATCAATACTATGTTTCTGGATGTTTTTCTTGTAAGCAAGGGTGCTTTCTGAAAGCCAGTTGGAGATCTCAGCGTTATTCGCTCTGGCAACCGACTGGCCAATCGAGAGGGTCGGGTTGAGGCTTGAAGGTTCAAAACGGCGAGTCTTCGAGTAATTAAGATCTGTACCGAAGGTGGTTTTTAGTTTTACATCCTTTACTACTTCATACTCCAGGTAAGCATTCCCCAAAAAGCGAAATTGAGTTCCATCGATTTTTAAATTTTTTGCCATGTTCAACGCATGAGCATAGGAAATGTCCCCTTCTTTTGGGGCAAAAGTGTTGGTATAGTTGCCTTGGTCATCATAAATGGGAATGTAAGGTGAAATTGCCAAAGCGGCCTGAATGACCGCATTGGAAGAGTGACCAATTGCTTCCACATCATCCTGGATCGTAAAGCTTGGAAGCATCGAGATGCCCACCTTCATTCTTTTAGAAAGGTTTCCATCGAGATTTGCTCTAAAGCTATACCGTTGCAGGCCGGAGCTGATCACTATACCCTGCTGATCAAAATATCCTCCTGAAATAGAATACCGCACATTTTCATTTCCACCAGAAGCAGAAACTTGATAGTTGCGAATGGGGGCGACTCTGAAAATAGCATCTTGCCAATCGTAGGTGGGTAATTTTGAAACGTCACCTTGTAAAATGCTTGGAATTTGATAGGAATTGGGCCTTACACTATTGGGATCCGTTATTTTTCCGGTAGGCACGTTGTCCAAATAACCATTGTTCCGCCCATCAATGACATATTGGGCAAACTCCTGCGAATTCATTAATTCCAGTTTTTTTGCAACTTGTTGAAAACCCGTATAGGCATCCACTTCAATCCGCGTTTTTCCAGCCTTTCCTCGTTTGGTGGTGACCATGATGACCCCATTTGAGCCTCGGGAACCATAAATTGCAGTAGCTGATGCATCTTTTAACACATCAATGCTTTCAATATCGTTCGGATTGAGGGTATTCAGAGGATTCCCTATACCTGAATTGGTAACTGGATATCCATCAATCACAAACAAGGGTTCGTTTCCACCAGAAATAGACCCAATCCCACGGATGAGGATGTTCGTGTTTCCTCCCGGGGCACCGTTACTTTGGGAGATTTGCAAGCCGGCAACCTGCCCTTGTAGCGCTTGATCAAGCCCAGAAACGGGCACTTTCTGAATGTCTTTTGCGCCAACAGAAGCTACAGCCCCGGTTAAGTCTTTTTTTCTTTGTGTGCCATAACCGACTACGACCACTTCTTTCAGTTGCTCCTGATCAAGGGCAAGGTTAAAATCGATGGCCGTTTGATTTCCTACACTTATCTCCTGGTTTAGGTACCCGATGAAGGAAACACTCAGAACGGCATTGCCCGAGCTCACTCTGATGCTGTAGGTGCCATCAATCCCGGTAGAAGTTCCATTGCTCGTTCCTTTTTCAAGGATGTTTACACCAGGGAGTGCCTGCCCGGTTTCGTCGGTGATTTTTCCACTGATGGTTTGTGCGGTAGTGGTACCTGCCCATAGCCACATGGCTAGGCACAAATACCAAAAAGAGTGTTTTAGTGCGACCTGTTTCATTTTTGAAAATTATACTTTATTATGGTTGAATAAAAGTATCACCATACAAAAGTATAAACACAGGTGGTTTAACCAAATTTTTTAGCACAAATAATTACAATGAGCCAGTATTTTTTATTTTACTATCACAATGATAATGTATATCGATGTTTACCAGCTACACTTTACTGTAAAAGCTGGATTTTTGGATCAGGTATCGAGCATGTAGCTTAGAAATTAACTACCTTTACTCTCACAATAATAAAGTATGGTACAAGTTCTCATCAAAGCTTTTGACATTCTGGAATTGGTTGCACAACGCAACGGACAATCGATTACCCTCACGGAGATCGCAGACGAGCTCCAACTCAACCAGGCTACTGCCGCCAACATCAATAAAACGCTGGTACACAAAGGCTACCTGGAGCATATCGGTAAAAAGAAGGGTTATCGCCTGGGACCAGCAGCTTACAGCCTGACCAATGAGGTACCCTACGGGAAAGACCTCATCAATGCTGCCCGTGGCGTTATGGAAGAACTGACCGCAAAGCTCAATGAATCCTGCCTGCTGGGTGTTATGCGGAACAACAAGCGCTACATTTTACACGTGGTCAATTCCGTGCAAGAAATACAGGTGCAACTGCGCTCCGAGCGCAATGTGTACGAAACGGCTAGCGGTCGCTTGCTATTGGCTTACTTTTCAGAAAAAGAACTGGAGCGTTTTATTCAACAAAATGGCCTGCCTGATCCCGAACTATGGGAAGAGGCCAGTTCGATGGAAAAATTGCTCCAAACCCTGCCCAAAATCAAAAAGGAAGGAATGGCGATGACCTTCATGGGAAACCGACACATCCGAGGATTTGCAGTGCCAATTGAGGTGCATGACAAGGTGGTGGCGGGTTTGAGTGTGTTCCTTCCGGAGTATCGTTGTACGGAGACACGACAACTGGAAATCATTCAATCTTTGAAAACGGCGGCAATAGAGATCGGGAGTAAACTTGGCGTTTGAGGGTAGGGGTTTTCGATCTGAGAAGAAAAGAATCGCCCCCCTATAAGGGCGATTCGTCAATAGAACACTGTAATACTTAATCGAATATAAGGGTCTTGGAAACGCGTTGGTTCAGCATAGTAGTGGTCAAAATGATCGCTCCATAGAGAAAAAAGAGGGAGATTTTTTATTCTCCCTCGCGCCATTTCTCATAAAAGAATTTGACTACAGCTTACTTCTCTTAAAAATGTGGGGTAAAAGCTTTACGAAATCCAATTATGATTCATGATGGCACTGAGCTATAGCGCTCAATGGTTTAAAAATTTGTATAAGTAAGTTAGAAAGCCTTACGATAGGAATAAATCACATCCTCAATCGCAATTTACTTTTAACAAATATATCCATGTTTAAATAGGAGGATCTAATTTGAGGGGACAAAAACCTACATTTGGATGTAGTTCTCAGTAATTCAATTCTTCGGCTCTAAAAAAAGAAAGGGGAGCGTTATTCTTTCTCCCCATTCCTGTAACTCCCAATAGAAATGTTAAAAAACAACAAATTAAACTTAAAAAACACTGTGCCGATTTAACGGATAAACAAAAAAATCAAAAACAATGCATTCAGAAAGGAAAAGTCGATTACCAAAATGTATGTAGATAGCCAACCATAGACCGAATTGATTATACTGCCGATGACCGAGTTTTCCTTTGAAAAGGTTGATGCAAATTTTAACTTTTTTAGGCCTAAAAACGTTTTCCGTAGGAATAAAGACCTACATGGTCATGTAGGTCTCAAAGCTTATTATTGTACTTCGTTTAGGCACCTTGCTTGAAAATAAACTACATCATGATGTAGTTTTGCTAATTTTATTTTATTTTTCGTTCATGTATCCAGTGCTGTGCCACCGAATTTTCTGTAACTTTACCATATACCCAAACACACACAAATGATAAACATTGCGCTAATCGAAGATGACCCTGTCTACCGTGCAGAGTTGGAAAAAGTCATTTTGTTTCAGCCGAATTGGCAGTGTGTATTCAGCTCATCCAGCGCCGAATATTTTCGGGAGAACTTGCCTGCCCGCATCCGAATAAATATTGTTTTTATTGACATTGACCTTCCAGGCGAATCTGGTATCGATATTTTGCCCTTTATTACCGCTCGACTCCCAAGCACCGAAATCATCATGCTGACCCGTTTGGAGAGTCCTGATCTGCTACTAAAGTCACTCAACCGAGGAGCACGGGGTTACTTATTGAAAAACTTCTCTCCTCACCAGTTGATGGAACACATCAAAATCATCCTGGATGGGGGTGCGCTGATATCACCTGTAATGGCCAGGCACCTGGTGCAGTATTTCAACCCACCAGACCGCAGCGAGCACAAAATAGCGATTCTATCTTCCAAAGAAACTCAGGTTTTGCGCCTGCTTTCAGATGGAAACACGTATGAAGAAACGGCCAATATTGTGGGCATTACCCACAACGGGGTTCGGTTTCATGTCAAAAACATTTATAGCAAGCTCAATGTCAATAACCGCGATGACGCAGTAAGAGTATGGAAAGGAGAATGATCATTGTTCTATTGCTGAGTTGTACCTGCATTGCTTCCATAATGGCGCAAACGCTGGATGCACCAGACTTTCTCAAGCCTATACAATTGCTTCAAGACTCCCTAAAAATGAGGAGTGTCATGATGTCTGTTCCTGCAAAGGCTAGGATTTTATTCCAGATTGGCAACATCTATGAAGCAAACAGTCTGCTTAAAGAGGCTGTAGCTTACTTTGAAAAGACCGCCAGTTTGCCCAATGTCAAAAACCAAATCCCCCCTCAAACCTGGTATAACCTGGCCAGTAGCCTGGGAATGGACCATCGGGAAATCGGGAACTTTGTAGAAGCTGAAAAGTGGCTACTTGAAGCGGCTGATTTTAACCGAGAAAAAAATCTAGGGTACATTGGCGTTTATGCCAATTTGTTTGACCTCTACATCCGACTGAATGAATTAACAAAGGCCAAAAAAGCTGCACTTCGATATTTGGAAATCGCCAAAAGTTTAAAGCAGTCCAATCAAATAGGATTCAGTTATTACTTATTAGGTAGACTGGAGCAGCTGGGGAACAATTACCATTCGGCAAGATCGAATTACCTCAAAGCATTAAAATGGTACCAACGTTCCCAAAACGCGCCCGAAGTTTGTAGTATCTTTATTTCATTGGGAAGCACAGCACAACATTTTAAAGATTTTAAAAAAGCCAAGGCTTATTTTAGTGAAGTAATCAATGAGAAAAACAACAAGTGTAACTATTCCCTGCCCTATGCCATTATGGGCTTTGCTACGGTAGAAAGAGAAGAAGGGTACGCTCAAAGAGCTATGGTTAAGCTCAATGACGTACTAACAATGTTCAGAAAATCAGGGGATAGATTTGGAGAAAATATATGCCTTCAAACCATTGCAACGACTCAGGTCAAGCTGAAACAATACTCGGCGGCATTGAAAAATGCCCTATTGTCCAGAGAACTGGCTTTGTCCATCAATGACAAAAGCAACCTCAATGAAATAACCAAACAGTTGCCCAACCTGTATGCAAAAAATGGCAAATACAAAGAGGCCTACCTTTATGCCATGCAATACCAAGTAATTGCCGACTCTCTGTATTTTGGTTTGCAAGGTTTAAACCAAAAGTTTGCGTTACAATTTCAGGAACGAGAATACAAGAGTCAACTGCGCCAGCAAGCTTTAAAGAACCAATATACCCAAGCCATGGCCAATCGCAATTTAATTGGGATGATCCTGTTTGCTGCGATTGGAGTCATTATCTTCTTGTTTTACCGCAACCGTACGCTGCGTACAGAGAAAGCTACCTTAGTTTTGCGGGAAGAAGCCCGCAAAAAGAATGAAGAACTGCGGGCTTTCAATCATACCATTGGTCACGACTTGAAATCGCCCGTTGAAAACATGCAGATGCTGCTCCAGCAATTCAGCTCCAAATTTGCCGATAAGGTGGATCAAGAAAGCAGTCTTTACTTGCAAAAGATCGAGGAATTGAATCAAGATACTCGTTTGATGATCGATGGATTGCTCAAGTATGCAGAGCAAGATCAAATGCCCATCCAGACTGGGGTATTCGAAACCCTGCGCATTGTGAATTATCTTGCTCAAACGCTTCGTGATGCCAATCCTGACAAAAACATTGTCTTTAAACTACATCAGCTAGTGGATCAGTCGGGTGACCCTTTAATGCTCCGGCATGTATTTGTCAATCTATTGCAAAATGCGGTAAAATTTTCGAGTACCAAAAATCCTATTGTTATTGAGGTAAGCGCTACAGAAAAGGACAACGAACGAGAGTATTGTATCAAAGACAATGGCGTGGGCTTTCCACCTGGCTCAGTAGAGCGGATTTTTGAACTGTTTAAAACGGTACACGATAGAGCATCTTTCCCAGGCAGTGGCATTGGATTGGCTATCGTCAAACGCATCATTGAGCGGCATGGAGGCCGAATCTGGGCCGAGCCCAATCCAGAAGGTGGCGCTATCTTTAGGTTTAGTTTGCCACGTACGTAGGAACGGAAATTAAATAAGGGAGAAGCACACAACTCCTCCCTCGCGTTACACCTACACAATTGCCGTTCTTTATCCGCGAAGGATAAATCTACTTGTTTGGTGTATCCATTTCGACATCGTCTTTGCCTGCCAGACGAAATTCTACGCGCCGATTCATAAAACTACTATTTGTAGGAACCAATTGATCCAGTGAGCCTTTCCATTGCAGGAGCAACCTTTCACGCTGAATTCCATGATTATTGGTCAGGTGTTCAATCACGCTTTTAGCACGCTCATAAGAAACAACATTGTTTATGGTTTCAGCTCCAACCGCATCAGAATAGCCAATTACTGTAAGTCGAATGGTTGGATTCGCCTTCATGGTACGAGCCAGGCTGGCCAAGTTGCCATAATCTGAGTACTTAACTGTGGTGCTGCCATTGCCAAAATGGATCATGGGCAAAAACCATTCAAGCGAAGTAGCTCGCGAATCGTTGACAAAGTAGTTTTGCAGTGCCTGATCAATCAGTTCGCGCACCCGGTTTTCAGTAACACCAGTTCTACCACTGGCACTTAACGTTTCTGCATTTGCGGGGTTGGTTACCACCCCGGCTTCGTCTACCTTTTCACCAGGAGCAGGTGTGTAGAATGGCTCTCGATCGATATGGTCGGGCACACCATCGCGGTCGCTATCCAACGCTCGCCCTTTGGTATCCACCATGGCACCAGCTGGTGTGTTGGGATCCTGATCCAATGCATCAATTACCCCATCTTCGTCTTCGTCTTTGAATACCTCGGCATCATTGGGCTTCATGCTGTCAATCTTTTTCATCACCCCATCCAGAGGATTGATCCAATAAAGTGGCTCCGTTTGTTTTTTGGGATTTCCAAAATTGTAGTTGAGTACCAAATTGCTAAAACTAAGGTAATTGGGAAATTGATGACTGTCATTGAGGGCAAATCGATCAGCTCCCTCGCCCTGATTGCTGGTGGCTATGAAAAACTGCTCCTCAATGCCAATGTTGATTTTTTTACCCAAACGAAAAGACATACCAGCACCCACTACAACTTGTGGAGTTATTTTTGACAGTTCATCGCTGGCACCATCATTGCATTCATAGCATGTTTTGTACGAACTGGCACCCCCACCACCCATCAAATAAAGGTTGAAATTGCGCACTGAGCGATCAAATCGAAACGAATTCAGAGAAACAACCAATGAAGCAGTTGCTGAATACCAGGTACTGGAAAAGTTGCAATCAGTGACATTGTTGGGGTCATTGATTTTTGAGGAGGCGCTGGCGTACAGGCCATCCAATCTCCCTGAAAAAATAAAATCTAGCGCTTTGCGAATGTGAACGCCGCCACCATAAGTAGTCAAATTGGTTTTATCGCCAAGGATATAAGCGATTCCACCATTTAGGCCAATTTCCAACATGTTTTTTGGGATGGCGAAATTGGGCTTTGGCACAGTAGCTGGGGCATCAATTTTACTGGTATCCGCATTTGCTTGAGCAAAAATGCTGGCGTTCGTGCACAGAAAAATCAAACAAAAGTAAAGTGTAGGTCGTAACATGGTTCAAGTGATTAATGATTTACGATTAATTTCTTTGTCAAAACCCTGCCCTCTATCTGCATGCGTACCAGATAAATGGCGCTAGGGAGTGGGGTCAAGTCAAGTTTTAGGGTTTGCGTTGTTCCGCTTGCACTGTTTTGCTCAAGTTTCTGTACTTCTTTGCCCAAAATGTCCAGTACCGAGAATTTGACATTTTTTCCAGCAAAGCTTTTGAAGTTGATTTGTGCGGATTGAGCAGCAGGATTAGGGAATATTTCGAAGTCAGTTGCTTCCAGATCATATTGCGGATTGCTCGTACTCGTCATCAGGTTGACCATAATCAGACAAGTATCTTTTTTGCCCCCGTCCTGGGCTGTGGCAGTAATTCTGGCACGACCATTGCCCAATATATTAACCAATCCAGTTGCATTCACGGTGGCTACATTGGGGTTATTGGAGCTCCAGACCAGGGATTTATTGCAGGCATTGTTGGGACTTACCAATGCGCTCAATTGTACCGCGCTATTGAAGTTGATCCGCATTGCATTGGCATTCAGGTTGACACTGGTAGGCTGCTGCGCAATTGTTACATTGGTCGTTGCGGTCTTTTGGCCCTCGCGGGTAGTGACATCAACCGTAGTAGATCCGCAGGAAATCCCAGTAATCACACCATTGGAATCTACCACAACTATGGCAGGATTGTCGGAGCGCCAGATTACGGCCTGATCCTTAGCTGTATTGGGACTTACGGTGGCTTTAAGATTCCAACTCGAACCTGGCGCTAAGGTTATGCTCACTGGACTGACTGATATTGAACTAACCTGGGTTGGTGATTGGATGGCGCAGTAGTTGTAATTGAGTAGAGGGTTACAAACCCCATAATTGAGGCACATGTTCCAGGCTTCCAGTTTGCGAAGATCGTCCAGTGCTTCGGAAAGGCGTTGATCGATGGCCGCAGAGAATTTGACATCACAGGAGGAAAAATCTGGCTGAGAATTAATGCGTTCTATTTTGAGATTGGTGCCCGCTTTTATCCCCTTCATGCAATTGCCATTTTGCCCCCTGAACCCATGCCCGTACAGCAACAAATCAACCGGGCGAGTGCCGTTGCTTTCCAGGTTGTTCCAGCCGTCGGCGGTGATCCAGGTACCGTACAAAAAATTCAACTTGCCGGAGTAGTTGTTGATGCGGGTAGCGCCATTGCCCGCACTGGTTATCCGGCCATTGCCCGCCCCGCCTGCTTTGCCATTAAAGGAAAATTTTACGGCGTCTTCGGAATAGAACCCGCCAATCACAAAGTCTTGATCGTCGTGCACCTCAGTGGTTGAGGCATTTGACCAAGCCATTCCGGCAAAACCCGTTTTGGGGTACTTGTCGCCCCGAACAATGGTCACCCCATCCATAAAATTGGAAATGATCTTTGCCCGCGAGGAATTGGAAAATTCCTGAACACCATTGAAGCGGGAAATCCTCACGTATGAATTTTCATTGAGCTCGGATAACTTTATCCCTGGGCCGTTGGTATAGCCAAAGAAGCTTCCCTTGTAACTCCAGATGCGATCGTAAGTGGCAAATGATTTGGTAGCGTCGGTAGATGTTTGCAGGATGTGCGCTCCCTCAAAGCCCTGATTGGGGTTGATTTGTAAGTTATGGAAAGTAATGTTTTGGGGGTCTTTGACCATAAAATAAGCAAAGTCTTCCGGCGACTGCCAATGCCATTTGAAAGTAGAATGAACACCCTGCCCAACAATGGAAAAATTGCTCCCTTTCACCTGAATGGCTTTGCTGATGCTAATGCCTTGAGTAGTAGGCGCAAAATACGCTACCGCATTGTTTCCAGCAGCAGATGCAGAGTCAATGATGGCTTGAACCAGTTTGGTATCGTCTAATCCCTTACCGATTTCGGGAAAAATTTTTACTGCGTCAAAAACTTTGCCTTCAGGGGGAAGTTGTGCGGGAAGAAAACTCTGCTTTGCCGACACAACGGACCCCCCAATTTTGCCATTGGCCAAAGGGATTTCTCGTTTGACCAATGGAAAATCCTTATCGGAGCGCATCAAACTATCACTGCCTACGTAACTGCAATTGGAATAAATTACGCTGACCGGTTTGTTCTTCATCCACCCCACAAAGGGGCCAAATTTAATCGGTGGAGCTTTGGACGGTGGGTTCTCAAATTTTAAATCCCGTACCACAAAACCGTACTGTTCGCTTGAACGATTAGCCCCAATGACCACAGCGCCCTCGGGGTTTGTCCAGTTGGAGATGTAGCAATCAGCAGGCACCTCCTGCCCGGCGCGCATAAACTGCCCCGAACCATAAGAAGTGCATCCAATTACGTTGCCGCCGCTGAATCCAATTTCCCCAGTAGGGTCAAGCATTTCGATGTCAACTACGGCACTGCGTTCGAAATGGCAATTTTGGACTTCCCATTGGGCAGCATGGCCGCCTTGCAACCCGATGTTATTGTCGCGGAACTCACAGCCTTCGTAACGAATGTTGATGTAATTGTTCCAACCAGTATATGCTCCTGCCTGTTTGCAATTGGTGAATAGACAATTTCTAATCTGGGTTTCCGAGGAAGCGTATCCGCTATTCGCTTCACCTGCTGAAAAACGCAGTCCGTATTTTTTAAAGTTGATAAACCCTTCGTACTTGTGCTCAATTTGATTTTCAAAATCGGAAAAGGCCGCATGATCAATCCCAATGGAAGCACGGTTGTTGCCATCCCAAACTATGCCGTAATATCCTACCTGTACCCCTCCATCGCTGACGAGCATAGCGGATCCAATATTGTCTACCGGGATGGTGAACGAACTGGTGTATAACCACAATTGCCGAAGGATTCCGTTGCTTGTACCGCCTGCGGTGGTAAAAACCCTACTGGCCGGAATGGGCCGTTCGAGGCCATTTGGAAGCTGCCACCCTACCGCCAGGTGATCCCCTCCTGTGCCTTCTTTTTGCTGAGCTTCGATGTAATAGTACTGGCCAGCGGTAAGCTGAATCGCCGCAGATTTTTGGGTTGGGTACTTTGCCCATTCGCCCGGCTGAGTCCAATCAGGCACTTTGCAGATGCTTTTTTTATTGGCCGGATCAGCATTGGTCGAGAGCCATACTTCCGACTGGTTGTCGCCGGCAACAAAGAAATAGTAGGTACCCGTGGTTGGAGCCTTGATGTATCCGCTCAAGCGTTGAATATACGCATCGCCAATGTTGATTGGCGTCTCCATAAATTTGGTCAGGATTTTGGTGGTATCGGCAGTAGCCGGAACAAGTGTGGATTCGGCTGTCTCTGGACCATCCCAAATGATTTTTGTATTGCGTCCGCTTCCTACAATTTGCCCCCCAAGTACATGAGTTACGCGAAGGGTACGGGTAATTCGGTAAGTGCCTGGAGGTAAATAGGCTACCTTTTTCTTTCTATTGGGATTGTCACTCTCATACCCAATAATATTTAAAGCAGCCTGGATTGCTTTGGTATCATCGGCCTTGCCGTCGCCAATGGCTTTAGGGGTTACATCTGTTTTTACATTTATCCAATCGGATTTGGGTTTCCAATTTACCTCTGGTAACTCGGCAGCATTCACAATTTGACATGGATCGGAATTGCTTTGTGCAACGGCACTGAAAAAAAATGTACTCGTAAAAATCAAAACGATGCTTGACCAAAAATGAAACCTTGAGTTGTTCATTTTGCTAGTTTTTGGGAATTGTGATTGATTGATGCGCTGACCGATGGGGGGTGGGCTAAATCGTTTTGAAAAAAGAGCAATTGAAACTTATTTTTTCTTCATTCTCTTCATTTTTTTGGCTTTGGAAATAGGAATTGCTGAGCTTAACCTAAAACTCAACAGAAAAACAAATGCAAATACTGAATTTGGGCAAATATTGTTTAGTGCTCATTTTGTTTTACCAAAATGAACACAAATGCAAATCCAACCGTGGTGAACACAGTTAGTAGAATTTAAGAAAGTTTGGAGAAATGGAACAAAGATTACGTATTAAGTGGGCTATCGACAAAATGTGATATTATCGGCAAGCTAGATTTGTGCCGATTTTTGTAAGCTGTAAAAAGTAGAACAAATTTAAATCATTTATATGGAATAATCAATAGTATTTGGTGAAAAAAAAGTAATGATTTCACTCGCTGCCCAATCTACATCTTTGGAAACGCGCTCATTCTTTAAAGATTTTGGGGCAAAGGCAATATCGAGGTAGGAATTTCAAGCGCTAAACCCTGCCAAGCAGCTTTTAACTTTCCAGAATCTTCCGAAACCACGGGGGTGCCATTGGGCAGTGTTTCTCCAATTTTTCCCATTGAAAACGTAAAACCCCAGGCGGCTTCTTTGATGGTCTTCAAATCAAATTCTTTTTCAGGCCCGCTGTAAATGACAAAATCCCACCATGCTCCATCTTTGTTGTAATTTTTTTCCCAACGCCCCTCATATTTTTCAAAAACAGCTTTAAAAAGCTGGACTTTAAATTGTAATCCATCAACAGTAGCTCCAATCGCCTGGTCGTTTTTAACGGGTAAAACTTCACTGGTTTGTTTGCCAAATTCAAAGCGGATTCTTAAATCTTTGGCCATAAACTTACCTGTTTTGATGCGATCGATGCTAATGTGTTTGTCACCAGCATCCAGATTGAGGTTGATGGCGGCCAAAACCTTATTCTCTTGTTGCTGGCTATAAAAACTGGCAGAGCTAAAATCATAGTTGTCGTGTAAAAATCGAACCTGAAGGTATTTTGGTTGTGGCAAGACACCCCAATACGCCAAAAATGGCCGTCTTTGGTTCCACATTGAAGAACGGTTGGCCGTAGCCAGGGCAAAGTTTGGGTGGAGGTAAGTGGTGCCAATGATTTGAGGAGCGCTGATTTCGAAGATGTCTTTTTGAGTACGGGGGTAGTTGCCTGCCCGAAAAAACGGGTACAAATCCTTGGGAATGATGTGATTCAAGCGGCTGTAGGTCACTGCATTGTTGGGCTGTATCTGAATAACGCCATTAGAAGCCCGATAAGTGAGGGCATAGAAAGCATTCCCCAGAATTGAACTGTAAGCACGACTATGTGGCCCCGCCCATTGCCCTGATGGGCTGTGATAATGCACGGCAATCATTTTCCAGCCGATGTAATAAAGTTGATCAATCATTTGCTTGGCTACGGGTTCAATGATGTGTTGCTGCATTCTGTTTAGTTCATCTAGTGCAGTAATGGCATAGGTTGGGCTGTTGTATTCGGTAAACCCTCCTTTTTCAAGGGTGTAATCGTAAAAGCGTTTCAGCCGGTTGTTGGCATACACTTGCATGTCTTTCAAATAAAAGAGATTGGACACCAGGTAAGTCACATAGGTGCCCATGATGGCGATATTGGTGTAACTTGGGGTAATGTCTCTTTTCTGGATGGATTCAGCAGCTCGAATCAGAGACAATCGAATAATGGGTTTTAACTGGCTGGGGAGTTTCTGTTGGTGCTTCATCCAGATGTCGAGTAAAGTCACGCTAAAGAAATCGGCCATATTGAAATCGGGAGGAGATTTTTTGGTAGCCAGGGGCTCTTCCAAAAAATAGCCCCAGATGCCATAGGTGCGGGAACTGCGTACGGTATCCTGTAGGCCAATACACCTTTCGATGATATCGAATGCACGTTGCTCATACTGTTGATCGCCCAGTTCAAGGAGTTCCAGGGCATAGGTAAATGAATTGCCAATGCGGTGAAAACGGCCCGAGGTCGCATCGGTATGGTAATTGTACCCATTGAGGGTTACCCAGATCATTTTTTCAACTGGATCGTAGTTTTGGTGTGTGCTTGCCAGAGATTTTGTCAACGCGTTTTTCTCTTCGGGAGAGAGCTTGCTTGGCGCATAGGTAAGGTTGTTCACCACCGGAACTTTATCCTCAGGACGAATAATGTCGGTTGGTTTGCAGCCAATTAAGAAGAGCATGATGATGAATAGGTACTTGGTCATGGCAAGGTTATTGAACGATTACTTGATAAGAATGGATTCCCTTCGAAGTTTGAACGGACAGAATATAAGTACCTCCCCGCAGTGGCAGCTGTGGTTTGATTGAAAACTCCTGGTTGTTTTTGCGCGTAAACTCAACGGCCAACTGGCGTCCGTCAGCAGCAAGGAGCAGAACATTGGCAATGGGCTCTTTATTTTTGACCGAAAACTCGTATCCTCTGTTGGGATTGGGGTACAGGGTGCCTTTTACTTCAGAGGGATTTGAGGTGCTGGTTGCAACTGCTGCATCGCGGATAAACATGCTCCCGGTCAATTTTCCAGCATTGAAAATCAAAAAGCCGGGCTTGGTCAGGTAACCTGCCGTTTTATCTACCACATCAATTTGTGTAAGGCCTGCGATTTTCAATACAATCCTGACCCCATCGGATTGATTGAGCGTAGTGATTTCGATGAGTTCTTCGGAAGAATAGAGCTTTGATTCATAGGATTTAGTAGCGCCAAGCACTCCTCCATTGCCCAACAAGACCACCTTGGAGCGGTCGTGATTGTACCGTTGTAATTCAATTGTGTTGGGTGTAAAGAGCAACTGGTAGTTGGCTTGTTCCATATGTTGTTCGGTACAGTTTTCAGCCCGGAAGGCAATGATCTGTTTTCCTGTGCCGGTTTCGCTGAACCGCGCATTGAAGCGGATGGTTTCATTGCCATAAAAAGCACCTCTAAAGATTACTGCTGAGCCAAAGGTGGGGTTCGTGATTTTAACTGCACCGTCTTGCATTGCCAGCATTTGATTGTTGCCCCATCTGGTTCGCCAATACGCCAGGCTTTGAACAAACGGTACTCTTTTGCCCAGGAGGTACTCCCACAAAGCTTTGCTCCAATCAAGATCGGTAACCTTCGGTACGGCAGTTAAATCGTATTCATCTTTGCCAAATTCGTCCAAGAGATAACGATACTGTGGTTCAAGTCCGGCAGCATCCATGATGGCTTGAGCAGCAGGCGACCAGCTCGTTTCTATTTTAAAGTTTGTATTCGTGGCAGAAGTAGTAGTAGGGAAATCGCCTTTGATATTGGCAAAATTATTTATAAATCGCACATTCACGTTGGCTAGATTGTGCCAGGAAAAAGACCTGTCGGCGGTTTTGCAGTCAGCTACATTGTTTGTCCAGGTATTGTTGAGTCCGTATTGGTCTTGCCTGAAAGCACCTGCAATTTTTTTATTGCCTGCATACTGCGCATAATTGTCACTTACCGTAGAGTTTTGAACACCAAAGAAGTAAAAGCCAGCCACTTCATCGCCGATACCGAAGCCATACCTGCTGGCCGTGCAATAATTGGTAACCCGATTGAATCTGATTTGGGTGTTCCCCACAAAATTTGTGCTTACATCTTGGTAGCGTTGATTGATCCCGAAATAAGCTACATCGGCAACATCATTGTTTAAGATGCTGAGGTCTTTGCTGGTATTGGCGTAAATGCCTGATGCCTGAAAAAAATCAGCGCCGATGGATCGGATCACATTATTGCGAATCATCGTATTGACGTTGACCGTTGCTCTGGGAGTCATGTCTTTTCCGATGATGACCGCAGCAGCCGAAAGATCGAAAAAGACATTCCCTTCGATGAGGGTATTGCGGTTGTTGTCGGGTAGGTAAATCGCGGTATTGGGAAAATGCTCAAAACGGCACTTTTTAAACACAATTTTGTCCGTATACTGAAGCTGAAGCTGCCCTTCAATGGCCGAATAATCAGCATACAGGTCGGCCTGACTGCGCCCAATTTCCTTGAAGGAGGGCGTAGTCCAGTTGCCGTAGCGGAAAGAGATGCCTTCGAATTGGAGATTGCTGGCAATTCCCGTGGCCGTGCCTTGAATTTTGACCAGCGTTTCAATGTTGGGCACGATCACGTTGGCGGTATTGAGGTTTTCGTTGGAGCGCGGATAGTAGTAAATTTTTCGGGTACCCCGATCCAGGTAAAACTCTCCTGGTTCATCCAACTCTTCAAAAGCATTGAACACCCGTAGGGTATTGGGGGAATCAAAGACATAGTTATTGCTCCAATCGAAAAAAGCAGGCTGTTTTATCACGATGGCTTTCTCCTCATTGGTCAGCGAGACGATGTTGTTGACAGGAAGCTCCACATGCTTAAAAACCCCACATTGGAAAATTCGGATGTTGTTCAGATTGGAATAGCTTTTTAAATCAGCAGCTTTAACGATGAATCCATCCCGGACCTGCGGGGTGCTGGGATCATCATAATTCATGGCATGAGCAGTGATAAAACCACTTTGAGCTTGGGTTGCCCGCTTGCCATCGATCCAGATGTTTCGAAAATAACTTGGATAGGCTCCAGAGGGGACATCGGCTACAAAGTAGTTTTTGCCACCGACCTGTTTCCATTCTCGAACTGACTTTCCACCTGTAATTATTGGTTTTTCATCCTTGTATGCTTGATAAATTACTGAAAATCCATTGTTTCCACTGTCGGTTTTTCCAAATGTCAATGTTTCAGAGAGCGGGTACTCCCCGCCACGCAAGTAAACGTAGATGTCGCTAGTCATCGATGAATTGACCGATCGGACGGCATCTCTAGCTCTGGAGATGCTTCGAAAGGGTTGGTCCAAACTCCCACTGGCTTGATCATTCCCTTTGCTAGGGTCAACATAAAAGGTCAGTGCGAGGTTTGCTTTGGGGGGTATCTCAGCTGAGACAAAGCCCAAGGCAGCGAAGGTGAGCAGGAGGCATGTAATCCTGCCTTTCCACCATTGAGTCTGAAAAGAATAAACAGCAGTCATGATTTTAGTATTTTTTTGGGAATAGGAAGTTTCGTTTAGCTCGCAAAAGACTGACTATAAGTAAGGTATGCTTCTGGGGTCGAGTTCGGCCACCAATTGGGCATAAAACCCCATTCCAAATTGAAGGATTGAACCTTTTGATTTGCGCTGGAATTCCTCGCCGCCCTCGGCACGATTACAATAGGCAACACTCTTCAAAAATCCATCTGGGGTAAGGCGACTGCGGAGCGCAGCCAATGATTTCAGGGCAACCGGCCTGAATTCCTCTCCGATCCAACCTCTTCTTATGCCAATGGCCATGGCCGTGGCAATACCTGCGGTACCTGAAGATTCCGGGATCGTTTCCAGCTCCTCCGCAAATACATGCCACATTCCTTCCGCATCTTGTAAAGTGCGCAAGTAGTTTGCAGTCCTTTGGTATTCAGCAATCAAATCGGGAGGAGGTTGGGGAAGCAAATCCATGGTTTTGGCCATGCCTAAAAAATACCAGGTAATTCCCCTCGACCAAAGTTTGTAGGTGCGTAAAGGGGTGCCCCCTTCCCGATGTCGCAACCAGATTGCCCCTTTTTCATCTACCAGATGGGCTTTTCTCACCCGCAATTGGGCAATGGCCTCTTCGGCTAATTCTGGTCTATTGAGCTGTTTAGCAATTACCGCCAAAGGCCAAGCAACGGTATAATTTCCCTCCGCCGCAGTCTGTCGGTGATCGATGATTTCCCCCTTTCCATTTTTCCGACTTTGCCAAAAGGCAAGTACATTGGCTATTTCAGGATGCTTGGGTTGCCAAAAAGCCAGTTGGGCCACACAGGAAGTATTTTCAACACTAGGGTAAGTTTTCAGAGGTGATTTTTCTGGAAAGTACGATTGCAACAAGCTTTCTAGCGCTTTCTGATAAGGGAGCGGGCGCTTCGATTGAGCGGATAATGCCGCCAAGCCATCCAATACACAAGCCCCTTCCCAACCGTAATTCGTTGTTCCGGCACGGGTAATGAAACGTTTGAAAAACTCTTTTTCGGGGCTGAGCTTACCCGGAATGAGCAGATGAGGGCAGAGTGCCGGGGGAACCTGTTCACCCGCAACAAAAAAACTGACGGCCACACCCTTACCTTTTACCCGAATTTCAATCCCTTGCTCCAAGATCGAATCAATGCTTTCTTGAGGAACAATCCACTCGAAGACCTGATAACTGGTTGCCATTGAGATGTCTATCGTCCCCAATATATCGCCTTTGGGCAAGGACAATTCCAAGAATTGGTAAGTGCGCAAACCCGAAGCCAAACTCAATCGAAAGCGAGGATTTTGACCCAATGACTGCTTACTTACCCCGTTCCATTTCAGCCTCAGAACACTTTGCGGATCGTCGGTTTGAATGGTTACGGTTTGGAGCGAGAAATGCGCGCCGCCCAATTCATTTCTGTCTTGAAAAGTCCCTGTTCCTTCCAATTTGGCCAGTGCATAGGTAGCCACCTTGTTTGCACTGGGTTGGGGGGAGTATGGGATAAACCACGCCAGTGCCCCAATCAAAAACAAGGAGAACATCGAAGCGAACAAAGGATAACGGTATTTCATAAGCTCAGTATTAAATTTTTCTGACTTCCTTATTTCTAATAGGCTTGAGGCGATCTGATTTTCAGGTAATTGTGTAATCTTAATCATAACGACCAGCGGCAGAGCCGCCAAAACGTCTGTAGTACAAGGAACGAAGATAGATTTTGAGGTACGTAGTACCGCAACTATTGCCTTTTGTTCCGGTGCTCCGCACCTTAACAGTCCTGCACGGTCTAAATGCTACAGACGTTTTGGCGGCGCTGCCGCTGGTCGTTGTCCTTAAACTTCCTCAACCTGTTGATTATCAATTCACCTCAAGTCTAATTTTTTTGCCCCACTACTAAGGAATTCAGATTACACGCTAATACCCAGAATTCTGGGTCATTTTGGGGTTGGCTACGATTTCAGATTGGGGAATCGGCAGCAACAAAAGCCTCGGATTAAAAGCCGAGATGCTGTTGTTTTCGGTAAGTCCTCCGTCCCATCTCCGGGCTGCATTGTTGTAGGTAGGCAACCCTGCTTTCAATGCGGGTAAAACCGTCCCAAACTGATACTCCATCATGCTTTTGCCGTTGGGGGCTTTGAACCTTACGAGGTCAAACCAGCGATGCCCTTCGGCAAACAACTCCAGTGCCCGTTCGTCAAAAACTTTCAAGCGGAATTGATCCTGGGTCAATCCTGCTGCAAGATTAGCTGGGGTAGCTCGGGGCACGTTGTTGGCATTTCTGGCCCGTTCCCGCAATTTATTAAAGGCTGCGTAGGCCACTGTTGTCGGGCCATTGATTTCGTTTTCGGCTTCTGCTTTGATCAAATACACTTCAGCCAGGCGGATGACAAAAAAGTCATTTTCCTGATTGGAGTTGCTAAGGCCTGCACCATCGACATATTTATTGATATAGGGCTGAGGTTCGGTCAATTCATTGCTGGCTGTAGTAGCTCTCAACAGCGGAAAGGTGATGACCTTGCGGCTCGGATTGGAGGTGTTTTGCCAGGTGGTCAAAAACGAGCGCTCTACCCGGTAGTCATTCAGAAAATCTCCTTCGGAATACTTTGCATAAAACCAAGGCTGCACCACATAGTTGGCTACACCGGTTTTAAGTACACCTTGCCCAGCCACATTGGGCATGGAAGTGGGCATGAAAAAACCAGCAAATTGTGAGCCTAAAGTCCCCAATTGAGCGTCTCTAGTAAAAGCCACGCCAAAGATAACTTCCTGGTAGGCATCCCTTTCTTTGGATACATCCCACAAATCATTGTAGGATGGAATCAATTTGTATTGGTTGGAATTGATGACACTATCGGCATAAACCTGTGCAAGTGCGAAGTTGGACGTTCCGCTGGTGCCCTGCAGGTTTTGATAGGAGGCATAAGTTAAATAAGCCTTGGCGAGCATGGCTTGCGCAGCTCCTTTGGTAGCGTGGCCAAATTCTGCACTGGGCAAAGCAGTTCGGGTCAATAGTGAAGATGAAGCCGCCTGGAAATCTTTAAAAATTTGCGCAAAGACCTGATCAACTGGCGACCTAGTCAGGGTCAAATCATCGGTCAGGGCCGTTGCTTTTAGGCGAATGGGTACATCGCCATACAGCCTAACCAAATAGAAGTAAGCAAACCCCCGCAAGAAATAAAGTTCGCCTTTCACCCTTTTTTTGTAAGCCTCATTGATGCTCAAAGGTTCTATTTTCTCCAACAGAAAATTGCAGCGATTGATGGTTTGGTACATGGCATTCCAAAAACCGCTGGTGGCGGGCGTAGAGGAGTCATGCGTTTTGATGGAATATGCAATATTGGTACCAACACTGGGTCGAATATTGATGTCATCAGCCGTAGACCAAAAAATGGCATAATTGGCCTTGAATCCACCATCGCTCTGCAGTAAAGCATAGGTGCCATTCAAAAAAGCCGTAACATCGGCCTGCTTTGAGATGGAGTTTTCAGGAGTGAGGGTATCCAATATCTCCTCTTCGAGGCTACAGCCGAATAAGAGGAGTAAGATAAAATAGAAATATGTGCTTGTTTTCATGATTGTAGTGTTTAAAGCAGGTAAAGGGGGCAACCCAATCTCCCAATATCAAACCTGCTCAAAAAGAATAAATTAGAAAGTTACGCTAATGCCAGTTGAGTACGTACGGAATTGAGGAACCGTTCCAAAGTCGACCCCTGGAGTGAGTGCACTGGTGGCATTGGCACTTACCTCGGGATCATAGCCCTTGTACTTGGTCCAGGTAATCAAGTTGGTACCGGACACAAATACCTTAGCGTTGCGCAACCATTTAGCTGTTTTTGAAGGTAAGTTATAGCTCAGCGAAACATTTTTGAGCCGAACAAAGGAGCCATCTTCAAGATAAAAATTGCTCAAACGCCCTCTAAAAGCATTGCCAACATTGCGGGCTTGTGGGTAATAATTGCTGGTTCCTTCGCCTCGCCAGCGCCCTTCCCAGGCCTCGGTGCGCACATTTGCTCCGGTGGTATAGGTGAGCGCATCCAAGATATGGCGATTGAGATTGATCACATCCTGCCCAATATTGCCCATCACAAAAACGCTTAGGGTCAGGTTTTTCCAACGAAAATCATTGTTGAACCCAAAAGTGTAAGTCGGGTAGGGATTGCCGATGATGGTGCGGTCGGCCACGGAGATTTGGCCATCTCCATTGAGGTCAACGTATTTGATGTCACCAGGGGTTGGGTTGGTTGGATCTTTAGGCCCTTTGGCTACTTCTTCCACGTTTTGATACACCCCGTTGACTTGGTAGCCAAAAAATGCACCGATTGGATACCCCGCCAGAGCAGTATTCGCTGGCTGTCCCAGGCCAATTGATCCGACACCCAGGTAGCTGGCGCCAAACAACTGCACCCCATTTCCCAAGCTGATGACTTTATTGCGGTTGAAACTAATGTTGCCGGAAGCATTCCACTTGAATTTTCCAGTAAACACTTCCACATTGGCATCAAACTCTATCCCTATATTTTCTATTTCTCCAAAATTGGCAGCATAACTGGTGTATCCTGTTGAGCCCGGTAAGGTCAGGTTGATGAGCAAATCTGTGGTGTTGCGCGTATAGGCATCCGCACTCAATTTAATCCTGCTTTTCAGGATCGAAATGTCGATGCCTACGTTGGCCTGGCGGGTGATTTCCCAACCCAGGTTCGGGTTGCCCAAGGCGTTGGGTGCCAGAGCAGTTACGATGGCACCATTCACAATCGTGCGTACGGTTCCGATACGATCTACCGATGAACCAACCCCGATGCTTTGATTTCCACTCAATCCGTAGCTGGCGCGGATTTTCAGGCCGTCAATCAGGGTTTGATTCTTCATAAACTTTTCTTTGTCTACGTTCCAGCCCAAGGCAAGGGAGGGGAAAAAGGCCCATTTGTTTCCTTCTGCCAAACGAGAAGCTCCATCTGCGCGACCAGTCAGGGTAAACAAGTAGCGGTTGTCAAAGGTATAATTGAACCGCCCTAGGTATGATTCCAGTGCCCATTTTTGATTGGTGGTGACTGGGATAGAGGCGGAACTGGCCAATTGGAAATTGTTGGTTCCCAATGCCTCGGAGACAAATTGAGTTGCCTGAATGCCAAAGTTGCGGTTGTTCCATTGCTGCCAGGTGTAGCCACCCACGGCATTGATGCGGTGCTTTTTTGCGATGGTTTTATTGAAATTCAAGGTGTTTTCCACCAGAAAATTAAAGCTGCTGGATTCCCCATTATAGGCGTAGCCCTGTTGGCGTCCGGCAAAGGTGCCGAAGGGTTGAAAGTTATCGCGTTTGGCATGGGTGTTGTTTACGCCACTATTGACTACCAGATTCAATCCTTTCAAAATGGCATAGTCTGCTTTAAGGTTCACCAACACTACGTCTGAGCGGGTTACGTTTTTCCCCAAGGTAACCAAGGTTAAAGGATTTCCTTCCACTGACAATTCTGGTTCATCATCGGTGCCTGCGGCAAAGGGTACAACGACCGGCCTGAAGCGAAGTGCCCCTGTAATGGCCGAACCAGATTGGTCGCCATTGGAGTTGGATTGTTGGGTGGATTTATTTTCGCTAATGGTACCGCTGAAACTGCCAAACAATTTGAGCTTGGGCAAAACCTGTCGATCGAGGTTGACTCGAATGGAACCTCGGTCAAACTGCGCATTTTTGACGATCCCGACTTGGCTGAAATAGTTGCCAGAAACGGAATATTTGGTTTTTTCATCTCCTCCGGTAAAAGACAGTTGATGGTCTTGGGAGATAGAGGTTTGGAAGATTAAATCTTGCCAGAAATAATCGTTCTTCAAAATGTCAGGAATGGCTGCGGCCCTGTAAATCGAATCGCGCTTGCTATTGATTGCGCCTTCGTTGGCGTATTCGACAAAGTCTGCGGTGCGCAACACATCAATTTTTTTAGGCAGTCTACTTGCGTCGATGCGAAAGGAATAAAAGACTTGATCCTTTTTTAACTTACCCCGTTTAGTGGTAATCAGCACCACCCCATTGGCGCCTCTTGAGCCATAAATGGCCGTGGAAGAAGCGTCTTTGAGTACTTCAATGGAGGCAATGTCGTTGGGGTTGATGGCGGCCAGGGGGTTGGTTGGCGGTACGGAGGTTTCCCAGAAGCTGGTACCCGTATTGGGCGAAAGGCTGCGTTGATCCGTTTCAATGGGATACCCATCCAAAATGATGAGGGGTTGATTGGAACCCGTTGCCGAACTGGCCCCACGGATGAGGAAGCTCATGCCAGATCCTGGTGCCCCACTGTTTTGAGTAAGTTGTACCCCAGCTACCCTTCCCTGGATGAATTGATCAACCGAGGTGATGGGTTTGTCTTCGTTGCCTTCAGTCTTCAAGGTAGAAACCGAACCGGTGAGGTCGCTTTTTTTAAGTTCACCATACCCTACCACTACTACTTCTTCCAGTGATCGGCCAGATTCCAGGCGAACATTGATCAGGCTTTGACCCGCAATGGAAAATTCACGCGTTTCATACCCAACATAACTCACGACCAGTGTTCCGTTTTTTTCAGCATCGGCCAGCTCAAGTCGATAATTCCCATTTTCATCCGTAACGGTACCTTTGGAAGTGCCTTTGAGTTGCACACTTGCCCCAATTAAAGCTTGATTTTCTTCATTGACCACCACTCCCGTAACCGCAAATGCTGCAACCTCGCTGGAAGTGGTTTTAATGAATGAGTTCAACGAATTATCCTCTAGGCTCTTGACCTGCTCTTTGGCTGCCGACAAAACGATCTGTTCGTTGATGACGCGATAATTAATTTTTGTAGGAACCAAAAGTTTGTCAAGCACAGTTGACAACTTGACTTTTTCGGTTTTTAGCGTTACGCGCTCGTTTAACTTGATGCGACTGCTGTACACAAAGCGAATTTGGGTTTGCTCTTGGATGGTTTTGATGGCTCCTTTCAGTGATACATTTTCCAGTTGCACCGATACTTCTTTATCCAAAATAGCTTGGGATCGCGAGTTGTGCGCATAACTCATGCTCAGGATAAAGAACAATAGAATGAGTTGAAGGAAACTGATTCGCATGATTTTTTGCCAGTCTACGGGCGTCGAAAAGTCTGATTTTTCCATGCTTTGCTGATGTTTTTTTGTAGTGAGTGAAGAAGGATTTCGTTTGTAAAGAATCGAGCAAAAGTTTTCGCTTCTATTTCGTCCTTTCAAACTCTATGTCAATTCTCACTACGGCCAACCCTTAGTTGGAAACAGAAAAAAATTCAGCAGAATGGATTTTTACCAAACTATTCACAACCCAATCCGTTAAAAATCAAAATATCTCCTGATAATGTATAGGTTGCATCCAATGTTTCACACATGGCTTCAAGAATATCGGATAGGTTTTGATTGCTAAAATCAGCCGTTAAGGTACAGCCACTTAGTGCTTGATCCGCCAGTTGGATGCGAACCTTAAACTGCCGTTCCAATTGCTTCGCCACTTCAGCTAGTGGCGCATCATAAAAGCTAACACTAACGGGTTCAAAAATTTCTTTTTTTGCTTGGGGAAAAATTTCTACTGTAGTTAAATGCTGGGTGGCTACTTCAAAAAGCGCTTGTTGGTTAGGTTTTAAGATTACAACTTTCAAATTGGCTTTCCCAGGTTCAGCGATACTGCGTACAGCCACACTACCGGATACTACGGCCACTTGAAATATCGCTTGATTGGGCAAGGCTTTTACATTGAATTTTGTACCTAGCACCCGAATTTGCATTTTATCGCTCTGAATAAAAAAAGGCCTGGAGGCATCATGTGCTACCGCAAAAAAGCCCTCACCATTGAATACAATTTGCCGAAATTGACGGCGAAAAGTTTGGGGGTAAACCAATTCTGCATTGGGATGCAGGCAAACCTCTGTACCATCGGGCAAGACGTGGGTAATTAATTTCGCTTCCTTATTGACAAAATGAATCCAATCCTGTTGCTGCTTTGGCCTTACAATTGCGGAAGTGTTGACCTCGGTTCCAGGAACGAAATACCAGATACTCCAAGCGGCCAGAAGTAAAGATGCTGCAACGCCAAGTTGAAACAAGCGCCGACGAAACACCATTTTCCGAGGTGTTTTTTCTAGTGGATTCGACTGTAGTCCAATTTTGGTGTGGATGTTTTTCAGGGTTTCTTCCTCGAGCAATTGCCGTTCTAAATCAGAGAGCCTGGCGAGGTAATTTTTTTCTCCCGGTTGCATGGCATACCATTCCTCCACCTTGGCACTTTCTTCGGGACTACATTGACCAGAAAGGTATTTGTCTAATAGTTCGGGCGTTATTGGCGAATTTGGCATAGCTGTTTGTACAATTAGATGGTATGCGGCGGATACTTGATCGTTAAGAAAGCATCACACGTTGTATAAGTCAATTTTGGATAGGGCTTACCCTTAATTCCATTGTGGGATTTTAACGCTGAAAAAATGCTGTGAAGACAATACATGCTGCTCCCAGCAAGGTGTTTAGTCTGGTATGGAGCAATGTACGCAAAGTACGTAAGGCTTTTGAAATGTGTTGTTCTACTGTTTTTATGGAGATACCCTGTGCTGCAGCAATTTCTTTATGGCTTGCACCATTGCGGCTCATCATAAACACTTCCCGACATTTTTCAGGCAGCTCCTGAAGGGCACGTTGGTATTCTGCTTGCAAATCCTGGAAATCCAGCCATTCATTCGTTTCATCCGTTGCTTGATTTTGGGTCAGTGCCAATTTATCGATGTGCTTTTCGTAAATCAAACGCTTTTTGAATTGATTGATGATCAAGTTGCGTAGGCTTACAAAGAAATAGGAGGCCAGTGATACCCGCACCTCGATTTTTTCGCGATTGTGCCAAAAATGGATGAACAAATCTTGTACAACTTCCTGCGCCAAATTACGATCGTGTAATTTTTCGTAGGCATGGTTAAAAAGTTTGCTAAAGTAACGGGTATACAAAACCTCGAACGCCTCAATGTCATCGGCCTTAAGTAAAGCAACAAGGTCAAAATCTGAGTAGGTTTGGTATTGTTTTGGCATTACATTCAGATTTATGCGCAAATTTTAGCCATGCTCTAAAGTGCATGAAAAATAAAAAATCCCTGCATTTCTTGAAACTGAAAGCAGGGATAAATATAAACCAGTAAAAACGTAAATGCCCTTAAATAGTAGCCTAAATTTTTATCAACCGCAAAGTCTGTACCTCCGTACCCACTTGGATACGGCAGAAATAAACTCCCGCTGGAAATTGATCGGCTGAAAAATCAAACTGATGCTCTCCAGCACCCAACTGCTGGCTGATCAACACCTTGAGCTCGCTCCCAATGTTGTCAAATATGCTGACCCGTGTCCAGGAAGAAGCATTTAAACTAAAGCTGATTCGCGATACCTCACGGAAAGGATTGGGGTAAGCCTTAACAGAAGTGGGCTCAAACGCGAGGTCTTCAGTATCCGTGGTAAGCGCTGCGCAGTTCTTGATAATGGGAAGTCGCGTGTAGTTGGCAAATAGGTATTTTTTAATGTCCGCTGTAGTGACCCCAAACCAGTCCTGCAATACCGAGCCATAAACATCCCGAAAATCGATTTGCATTGGCACCCCGGTTTGGTCGGGAACCGTAGCCGGAATTTCAGGATTTTTACCCACTATTTGTTTGTCTACACAACTGCCAAATATAAACAAGGGGGCAGCAGTGCCATGATCAGTCCCCGAACTGAAATTTGATTTGATCTGGCGGCCAAACTCAGAAAAAGTCATGCCGATGACTCGTTCCTGCAACCCCATGGCCATCAAGTCTTGCTGAAAAGCTTTGATGGCTTCCGACACCAAGAATAAGAGTTCCCGGTGGGTACCAAGTGTAGTATCATTGGTACTGACCTGATTGGCATGGGTATCAAATCCACTTATGTTGGCTACAAAAACACGGGTTTTGATGCCCCCCGACAGCAGTAAGGCAACGTTTTTCAACTGGGAAGCGAGGTTAGAAGTTGGATAAGTCACCTGGTTTTTGCCTTTCTTGGAAGCGGTCGTGATGACCTCTGAATATTGATTGGTCTGGGTAATGGAAGTTCGAAGAAAAGACAATTCTTTCCCATACCTGGAATCGGGAAAAAGTTTTTCCTTTCCTTCCAGCAGTTTGCCAAAATTGAAAGGATCGGTGAGTGCCAGACTAAAGTTTCCAACGGTGCCCTGACAGGTCTCTGATACAGTACTCCCTAATGTGATCGCGAAGGGGTGTGGAACGTTAGCATTGGGATATCCAGTGGGATAAGCAGGGTGATCCTTTTCAAAATAACGTCCGACCCAGCCAGTATCAAGATACTCGTTGGAGCCGGAGCCTGATTGCCAGATGTCGGTGGAGCGAAAGTGCGAACGGTTTTGGTTGGGGTATCCTACGCTGTGTACAATCCCCAACTTACCCCCCTGAAACAATTGTTGAAAACCGGTCATAGCAGGGTGCAACCCCGTTTCGGTATTCAATTTTAGTGCTTTGTTTTCGGGAATGAGGATATTAGGACGCAATTTGGACAAATTGCTATATTGAGCCAAGGGGAGCACCACATTTAGTCCATCATTGCCTCCATTGAGGCGAACAAGCACTAGAACTTTGTCAGAATAGGGATCCATACTCTCAAACAAAGGGCTTATCGGTGAAGCCGAAAGCTTCATACCGTTTAAGATCAGCGGTACAGACGTGGCTAATCCGGCAGCTTTGATGAAATGTCTTCTTTTCATGTATTATGTTTTGGGATAAGGAGATTTAGGGATGCATTAATAGGAATCCTAACTAAGAAAAAATTCCGGCAGACTCAAAATCGCTTTCACCAAGTTCCGCAACTTTGTTTCTGCACTGGCGCGCATCATAGTGTTGCTGGGGTTCTTGGTATAGTTCGTCCAGATGGTATTCCATTCGTAGTCTGGTATTCCAGCAAGGAAGGTATTCATCAGTTCTGTCATCTGTGGATCGGTCAATGACTCTGGTAGCAGTACACTGACCATGTCTTCAATCAACAGCATTGGATCATTGGGTGTGGGCAAAGACGCAGCAAATGCCAATACATTCAGCCCGGTTCGAACGCCTACGGTATAATTATTGGCAGACAAGCGGTCTATCAGGCGCATGCGCGATTGCAGCGTAGTAGCATTGATCCAGATGCGGTAGTAGGCAGGCTGCTGATAATAGGCTTTCCATCCAGCTACATCGGGAGGACCAAAATAGACCATCTGCTGGTTGTTCACATCCCGAAAAAAGGACAGATATGCTTGATGACGTGCGGCCAAATCCGTGGCATCCAAAGCAGTCCAGCCAATTTGTTTCACGAAGTTCACCGAAAAAACAATAGGATTTTTGATCATTGGCCCCCGATTCGCCACCTCAAAAAAATGCTCGCTTTTCAACAACGCAACCAAGGCAGGTTTGATTTCGTATTTATTTTGGATCAAAATATCTGCCATCGCTTGAATAACCTTTTGCTCTACCTCTGGGCTGATTTCATAAAATACAAACCAACGGTATAGTTTGCGGCAGATGTAGCGTGCCACCTCAGTTTTTGCAAAAATGATGTCGACCACCGTTTCGTGTTCTTTGTCATTGGCGTTCGCAATTTCGATGTTGTCGAAGCGATGAGACAATTTTTTGGTGCGAGAGTCATGCGAAGTAACCCTGAAGAATGCCCCCACTTTTGTAGTAGCATCGACAGTTTGGTAACCTTGATCGCGCCAACCGGTAAGGGCTCGGGCGAACTCTCGAATGTCTTGCTCCGTATAATTGGTATAATCACCAGGGCCAGCAAGAGGGCCTTTGCCAATGGTAAAGAGCTCCAGAATCTCGCGGGCATAGTTTTCATTCGGCGCGGCATTGGTATTTTGGTTGCCGTTCAAAAAACGC
>JAIYAV010000070.1 GCA_027488855.1 Saprospiraceae bacterium | reverse complement strand
TATTTTTAGAACGGCAGAGTTGTTGGGGATATAGACGAATGAAGTGGTGGTTTCTCCTAACAGGCCTAGCCTATAACCAAATGAAGAAGGCACATTTGCTATTCAGGTATTTCAAATGGATGTAGTACTTGTCTTTATGCCCACGCACAATATAGCCTCTCCAAATTCCATTGTAATATTCACCTTGAAAATAGTATGCACCCTTTTTGTTTTGAGCCATTTCTTGGCGAATGATTTCCAGAGTTTTAAAGCATTCCAACGAGTCCTTAGTAATAGACCAGGGTGTATAGTTATAGATCTGCGCAAATTTTAAAGTACCATTGCTGATGCTATCCAAGGTTGATAGTTGCACAGGGGGACGCTTTAATAGTTTTTCGAAGGTTACCAACAACAATTTTTCCATTTTAATTGAATCATCATAAACTTCTGGCCCCAGCTCTAAGGCCAATTGGGAGAGCTGAAGTCCTAAAGCATGGCCCTGGCTATAGGTTAAGTCCTCACCAAGCATAGGATATTCTCCTTCAAAATAGAACTCTCGCTGGAATTTATCTCCTTGCTTCCTGTAGCACAAAATTCGTTTTTTGGGGCCGCCTAAGGCACCTCCCCATTGAAAAAGATAGGCTACCAAGCCCAATTCAGGCATAGTTACGCTGTCCCTTTTTTCAATAATCCAATCTATCTCTTCGGGGCGCAATAAATGCCATCTCTCAATGCCATCTCGATCATACCGAATGAGATTGAGAATGGGCACAGGATTCAAGACAGAACTGCTCTTTGCCGATTGATCTGTATTGAATTGGCAGGCAGTAAGCGCCAACAAAAAATATAAGGCTAGTTTTAAAGGTTTCATTTTTACTTATTTCATCTCCGCTGGCGGCGCAAAATACTTCTGATACAAAGCCGACTTCTGATTCAAGCCCTCCAAATTCAATAACTCTACCTTCCGAAAATCAATCGGTTGCCCCTCACTTTGCAAGGCGATAAAACCATCCTTGAGCAATTTGCCATCCACTTTTATTTTTGGATCAAAGCCATTTGCTACGCCGCCGCCAATTTGTGGTTGGGAGTATTGCAGCACCACTTCGCCATTGATGATGTGGGTGATCAGGGAATCGCCCAATACGATCAGTTCGGCGCGTACCCATTCGTCTTTGCCGTAGGTTTTGGAGCTGGATTCGATGCAGTGGCGGGGGTCTTTTTTGCCCTGAAAAATCACATCGGTGCCGGGTGAGCACATGTTGCCGGTGGGGCGGGGTTTGCCGTCGCCGAGTCCGGCGAGGAACTGCATTTCTACGGAGATGGGCCAATCCTGCTCCTTAGGCATGGTGCGCGGGTCTTGAGAGTGGAACATGACCCCGCTGTTGAGTTGGGTATAACTGGGGGCATCCTTGCGCCATTCGTCGGCGAAGCGGTATTCGATGACCAGGTGATAATGCGAATAGGGTTGTTTGTAGTAGAGGTGACCGTAGCGGTTGTTGAATTTGTCGTACTGGTCGTAGCGCACTTTGATCATACCCTCTTCCACGCGAAAGGTATTGCCGTAGTTGTCGCGCACTTCGTGGTGGAAGATTTTGACGATCCAGTCTTTGGTGTCTTTGCCGTTGAATAGGGAGACCCAGCCTTTGGATGCCACGCTTTTTTTGGTGGTGGAGCAGCTGGAATAGCTCAGCAGAATAAGGAGTACGCACAAAGCACCTATACCCTGGATACGGGAAAATGTTTTTTTCATTGGAATATCTCTTGTGATCAAATGCACGGTAAGATATTCTTTTTAGTGCATTAGCCGGCTTAAGTGTCATAGGTTTCTTAGGTGGTGAAATTGATAGCTTGCTTCGCAAGGCTTGTTCTTTTTCACCACCTAAGAAACCTAAGGCACCTAAGGTACACCTCAGTATTATTTATTGCGCAGCCACCAGTTTGATCAAATCTTGATCGTGGTGGTAGCGGATTTGGCACAAGTTGTCAAAAAACATCGTGGTGCCTTTGGCCTCGCTGTACTTCTCCCAGGCGGGAAGGCCAGCATGAGCAGGGTTGCCGGTGCGTGCAAAATTGATCCAGGATTGGCTCATTTTGGCAGCCAGCGCATAGGCCTCTTTGGTCGCCCCGGTCATTTCAGCACAACGGGCAATGTTGTTGAACACAAACGGCAATTCCATACAGTGCATGGCTTTGTACTTGCCACCCATAACTGGTGATTGCCAAGTGAACAAATACGTGTACACCGGGGCACCGCCCACTAAAGCCGATTTAATATTGGCCTGATTCACTGCACCTGGGCGGAACGTCATGTCCACATCCACCAAATCCGAGGGTTTTTTATCGGTAGGGTAGGCCTTTTTTACCGCCGCAACGAATGCAGTAGTTTTGTCACCCTGCTGTTTTTTGAGGTATTCCATTATCTGCTCCTGGCTACCATTGCTCAGTCCGGCACGACCCGAAGCCATAAATTCGTTTTTCACTGTACCAATCAGCAGGGGAACGTTTTTGGACAATTCCAGTGCTTCGGGCGACATGGGCTGATGGGGCAACAAATCGCCATCAATACTGGGGCCCCAACTGAGGCCAAACCCACCAACTGGTTTGCCTTCTGCACGCATGCGTTCAGCAATAGTCCGCAATGCCTGATTGCCAGCAGCACTCAATTGTGCAAAAGGAATTTTTTGAAGGCTATCGGCCTGGTTTGGCGCCAGTTTGAGCACCTTGAGTACTTCTGCCGTAATGGCCTGGGTTTCCGTTTTTCCCATCATGTTCGAACGGAAAGCCCCACTCTGGTTGATGGCTTTGTGGAACAAACCCTTGGCCGATGGCATGGCCATGAGGGTGTTTACCTTGGCACCACCGCCCGATTGGCCAAAAATGGTCACGTTGTTGGGATCACCACCAAAATTGGCAATGTTGGCTTTAACCCATTCCAGGGCCACCCGCATGTCGAGAATGCTCAGGTTGGCGGAGTGTTTGTACTTGTCGCCATAAGCCGAAAGGTCCAAATAGCCCAAAATGTTGAGGCGGTGGTTGATGGATACAACTACTACGTCGCCTTTTTTAGCAAGATTTTCCCCGTCATAAGAAGGCAATTCCTGCGAAGAACCCGCGGTAAACCCACCTCCGTGGATCCAGAACATTACTGGGCGTTTTTTGCCATCGCTGATGCTGGGCGTCCACACGTTGATGCGCATGCAGTCTTCTCCAGAAAAGCCCCAACTGTGGTTGAATACAAATTCTGATTCGTCACCAGCTGCGGTTACATTGGTGGGGGTCATTAGTGGTGCCACTGGCCCGTAAGTCATCGAGCTGCGCACCCCTGTCCAGGGTTTGGGTTTTTGTGGCGACTCAAAGCGGTTTGCCTCGGCGTAAGGAATGCCCTTGTAGGTGAAAATGCTGTTGTTGATGTAGCCCCGTACTTTACCAGCGTCGGTGTTGGCAACTGCTACGTTTTCGCCCGTGATTTGCTGCGCAAAAGCAGCAATGGCAGCTCCCAGTAAAAGGAAGCTCAATCCTAGTTTTTTCATTGCGAATGGATGAAGGTTAAAAAAAGTGTTACGTCGTAAAATGGGCAAAAATTCTATTGTCTCAATTCGTGACAATAATAGCGCTATTTTTGAAAAAATCCTATTACTTTTGAGAAAATAGTCAATTTGAGCGCTTATCATGCAGAAGATTTCTCCATCCACCGCTACCGATCATTTGCCCCATCTCGCCTACGATTCGGTGATTTTTGGATTTTCCGGCACACAGCTGAAAATCCTGATCATGGAATACCACAACACCCATATTTTTGCACTACCGGGAGGTTTTGTACAAAAAAATGAACACTTGAATGATGCGGTAAGGCGTGGACTGAAGGAGCGGACCGGGCTGGACAATATTCACCTGGAGCAGTTTTACACTTTTGGCGATGCCGATCGGAACAATGCGGAACCGATGCGAACCATTTTGGTCAACAACGGGCTTTCTCCGGAAAAATACCATTGGATGTTGGAGCGCTTCATTTCGGTGGCCTATTATGCCTTGATCAATTACCAGGATGTGGTGCCGCAGCCGGATGCCCTATCCGATTCCTGCCGTTGGTACCCGGTCAATGCCTTGCCGCCGTTGATGATGGATCACGCAGGGATTGTGGAAAAAGCCTTACAAACCCTGCGTGACAACCTGGATCGGAAATTGGCGAGGGGCAATCTGTTGCCACCCAAGTTTACCATGAAAGAATTGCAACAAGCTTACGAAGCGATTTTGGATACAAAACTGCTGCGCACTACTTTTCAGCGCCGCATGTTGAGTTTGAACTTGTTGGAACGGCATGAGAAACAATACTCGGGAGGGGCGCATAAGGCACCGTATTTGTACAGTTTTATTAAGGGTTGAGAAGGTTTATTACTTATTGCTTTACAATCCGTCTGACCGTTTTTTCGCCCATTGTTTGTATGGTCAAGTTGTAAATGCCATTTGGCAAGTTCGATAAATCCAGGCGATTACTTTGTTGTGAAATTAAGACTTGCCCTGTAGCATTCGTGAGAAACAGGTTTTGTACCATTTCTTTAGCATCCACCACTATTTCTCCTCGGGTTGGATTGGGATACACTTTAACATCCGAAGCGAGGGTATTGGAGAGCGTTAGCGCATTGCCTTGGACGCTTGTACCGTCTTTGACCGTTAAATCAAAGTATGCATTAAGCCCAACGCCCGCCCTTGCGACATCCCAGCCTTGACTTGGAATTTGTGTACTTTGGTCAGTTACTGCAAAATATTCCTTGCCGTTGGAGTCCGAAATTAACCATCCAAAAGCTTCTTCACGCTGATTTACGCTCCATTTGAATCGGGCAATTTTAAAAGTAATCCCTTCGGTATTTTTTATAAAACTCATCGCTCCATTGAGTTCTATAAAGGGTTTGTAAGTACCGTCCAACTGAGGGTTACCCGTTTTAGAAAGGATGATGTCGTTTGCTTCTACATTCAATAGAAAGCAAAAAAAGGAGAGAACCGAAATGAGCATTTTTGTCATTGTCATTGAATTTAAAAGATGAAAAAATTTTGACAAAAATGCGGTGGCGCTGAATCTTCACCGCCCCAAATAATTATTCGATACATGTTTAAGGTCGTTTTTCCGTTTTTTTCAAAAATTCGGATGGGGTAAGCCCTGTATACTTTTTGAATGCCCGATTAAAAGTCGTTTTTGAATTGAAACCACTATCGTAAGCTAAACTCATGAGTGTAAAGCGCTGCAATTGACCCGAACTTATTTTCTGCAAAAAAAGCTCAATGCGATAAGCATTAATCAGGTCATTAAAGTTTTGACTGAAACAGAGATTGATGAGCGTCGACAGATGACTAATGTTGACTTCGAAGTGTTGAGCCAACTCGGACAAACGTAATTCCGGGTTCAGATAAGGCTTGGTTGTTTCTAAGTAGGTTTGGATTGTCAGTTTCCAGGTCTTGATTTCTTCTGCAGAAAAATTTTGGCGCTCTTCAACTGGTTCGCTTGTGTCTTCAGCGGGGGGTATTTTTGAAATTTCAAAATCCAATGTTGTGATAGGTTGGTTGTAAAACCCATAAATGCTGATGTAATAAACCAAGCCTAAGTTTGCGAGGTATGCCCACCACATTTTGTCATACTGCGGCCCAATAGTCAATTTCATGATGGTCAAACCAATATCAACTAGAATAAAAATGAAGTAGGCAATTAAGAAATTGCGGATCCAGGAAAGATTCAGTAAAGGCAAATTGGAATAACGATTGGCACTCCACAATTGGTAAGCTGAGTTGATCTTGAAAAAACGACGGAGTTGGAAAGCGAACAATAAAACATTGCAAAAGCTAAATAAGGCGTCAATATTGTACCGATTGTTTACCTCAAACCACCACCATTTTGCGAACTCTTTCCCTTGTATTGCTACTGCGAGGTGATAAACAAAATAAATAATGTAGAGCCAATAGTGTTTCAGGTCTTGAAAACGCATCCTCCATTGGCTGTTTAACCGACTTTGTAAAAACAGAAAGACCGTTGGCAAAACGGCCAATTCCATTCCATTCCAGGGGTAGAATGTTAGTTGATTCCACAAAAAGCCGATTCCTACCCAACCAAATAGATGTGGAACCGCGCTAAGGCCCATAATGAATACAAGACAGGCCAGAATAACATCTGAGTGATTGTTTTGCGCAACTGCTCTAATGGCCAAGATAGACGTAAAAAGCACTGACTGAATCAAAGTCAACAATAGAATGATCGCATAAAAGTTAAAGATTGGTTCAGCCATTTTTTTATTTCTACTTGAAGCTAGCTCAAAACAAGCTTCCCTGCCGCCCAAAACTCAGTGGGTTTTCTAATTCCAGTAAGCGCCGCTTCATATCCAAACCATAATAATAGCCGTGCAAATCGCCATTGCTGGCAATGCAACGGTGGCAAGGTACGATGATGGCAATGGGATTGTGGGCATTGGCCTGCCCTACGGCTCGTACTGAATCGGGGTTATTCAATGCTTTGGCGATGGCCAGGTATGAGGTGGTATGGCCGTAGGGGATTTTGAGCAATTCCTGCCAAACGGCGAGATTGAACTCAGGTGCCCCGCTGAAGTCCAGCTTCAGGTCAAACACATCTCGCTTGCGCTGAAAATACTCCTCCAGTTGTTGCACACATTCTCGCAGTTCAGGAGGTGCCTCCTCGCTGGGACAAGTTTCTTTTTTGGTCAACTTGACCGAGGTAATGCCCAATTCACTGCCTTTGATTTCAATGCAGCCGAAGGGAGAAGCGAAGTAGGTTTGTTGCAACATTTTTTGTGCCTTTCGATTGGTCAAGTTCCAACTTTTTCAACAAACGCAGAAACTTTTACCTTACTTCTTGTGTCGGCTTTCCAATATTTTCACCACATCTCCCAATTCATAGCCCTTAGCAGATAACAAAATCAGGTAGTGAAACAACAAATCGGAAGCTTCATTCAAAAACAAATCGGCATTGTCATCTTTGGCTTCAATGACCAATTCCACCGCTTCTTCACCTACTTTTTGGGCGATTTTGTTGATGCCTCTTTTGAATAGGGAGGTGGTGTAGGAATTATCATCAGGCTGGTCGCGGCGCTGGCGGATCACGTTTTCAAGTTGCTGCAAGAAGTCGTTGGACACGTTCTTTTCATTCCAACAAGTATCTGCACCAGTATGGCAGGTTGGCCCATCAGGGCGGGCTTTGATCAGGAGTGTATCCTGGTCACAATCCACGGCAATATCGATGAGGTGTAAAAAATTATTGCTGCTTTCCCCCTTGGTCCAGAGGCGTTCTTTGGAGCGGCTGAAAAAAGTCACTTTCCCTTCAGCCAGGGTTTGGTCCAGGGCGGCGCGGTTCATGTAGCCCAGCATGAGCACCTTGTTGCTGAGGTGATCCTGGATGATGGCGGGCACTAAACCGTCAGATTTTTGAAAATCAACACTATTTGGGTCGAAATTGAAAGACATTGTATCTGTTGAATTTGCCGCAAATTAACACCTAAATGTCCAAAGACCCAAAAAAAGCCTGTACATTGACATAATGTCTAATTAAACACAGGCTTTATGACCTTTCAGGAAAGTGGTTTGGTGTTTCATTTTCCATCCGACTGGTTGGTGCGCAAGTTTGACAGCCACCATTTTTACCGTGGTTTGAGTGGTTTTGGGTTCAAAGGGGTGGACTTTATCGCCCTGCCTCCTGATGGCCCCTTGTTGCTGATCGAGATCAAAAATTATTTTAATCGCGATCCCCGGGTCAATGCTCCGGTTCCTCCCGGCCAGTTGCCGCCTCCTGAGGTGTTGGCCGAAAAATTGCGCGCTAAATCCGCGGATACCCTCCAGGCTATTCTCGCCATCCAACGCTATTATCTCAGGCTTTGGACCTACCGTTTTTTTTTACCCTGGTCGTTTCGTTTGCGACGTAGGCGGTCGGAATGGGTGTTTTGGACCCTGGCTTTTCGGCGAGCACACACCGAGCGGCAGGCGCAATTTGTATGCTGGTTGGAGTCGGATGATGGCCAAACCGATTGGCTCGAAACCCTGAATATTAAGCTCAAGGCCCTTACTTTTGACCCTCCTTTTGAGCCCTTGATTGTTTCTATTGCGGACAACCCTTTTTACCCCGAATTAAAAGTAGCGTTATTGCCCTGATAGCTTTAGAGCCTACAAACAGAAAGTCTTTCAAACCAAAGGTTTTGCAATTCCCTAACAATATTGTAGTTTAGCACGCAAAGTGTGTCAACATGGGAATGGTTTATAGTTTGTTTTTTTGTCTTTCTAGCCTTTTTAGCAGCAACGAGCACGAGCCCAAAGGGCCGGAACCCCGCTACTACGAAATTCAAATTCACCAGGCCGAACCGGGCAGGTTGAAGTATTTGCAAAACCGCTATCGCCAGTTTGCTATACCGCTGTACCGCAAACACAACATTCAGGTGGAGGGATTCTGGTCACCAGTTGACCCCAAAGACGAGCGCATTGTAAGCATTTTGTCTTACTACAGCCAGGCTTCCTGGCTGCGTTCGACCAAGGATTTTTTGCGGGATCCGAAGTGGAAAAAAGGCATCGAAGATTCCGAATCCGTAGGGCGCCTGGAAACCCGTACGGATAAAAACTTCTTGCGGTTGACTGATTTTTCTGCTGACAAGTTTCCACGAAATGGCACAAAAGGTCGGGTATTTGAACTGCGTACCTACAATGCCACACCCGGAAAATTGCCCAACCTCCTGGACCGTTTTCGCAATCATACGCGCAAACTTTTTGAAAAATACGGCATGACCAACCTCTGGTATTGGACGGTGGTGGATGCTTATCCAGCGCAAGAAACCCTGGTTTATTTTCTTGCACATCCCAGTCAGGAAGCGGGATTGAAGGCTTTTACCGATTTTCGGAATGACCCGGAATGGATCAAGGTGCGCAAGGACTCCGAAGATAAGGCGGGTGGGTCACTGACGGTCAAGGTGGAGTCACTGTATTTGAAGCCGCTGGATTTTTCGCCGATTAAATAAAATCATCAGTGGGGTAGAATAGCTCCACTGATGATTTTTATGATTATCATCTTATACTTTATTAAATTTAAAACAACTTCGTCTGCCCATCCACATCAAACTCAATGCTATCCCCAGCTTGCAACTTATCGGGTGTTACCTCCGCAGGTTTTTCAGCGGGCTTTTCGGCGGATGGAATGAGTTCCACTTCGCTTAGTTTCTGATCACTCAACTTATTGCCCAGGGCTTTCCACCCTTTTACATCAATGAAGTCGGCCAGATTGAGTTCACCTTGCATCTTTTTGTTTTTCAATTTCATTGAGTAGCGCACCTGTGGGTTGGCCTCAATGGTCGCAAAAAGCAGCCGTGAATCTTTGTGGTCGGTCAGGTAGCTGAAACGTTCTTTGAGTTTGGAGGTTTCCAAGCGGAAACGTTTGACCATCGTCAAGCCCTTATTTCCATCGTAGTGGACAGCGCTGATCACCGTTTCGGGGTCATACTTGCCCAGGTGGTACAACTCAAGGAGGTTGAAGCGGCGGGTCATGTCCAGTTCGGTCATTTCGTAGGTGCCATCTTTGTAGAGGATGAACATCAGCTCACCCGTATCGAATTCACCTAGCAATCGACCGCGGCCATCGTTGTTCAGGCGGCCACTCACGTCGTCAATGTAAACTTTCAGCGCCCCAATCGTAGAGCGGCCAGCTTCTTTCAGGTTGACCTTACGCACGGGGTATTTGGTGATCAGGTTGCCCTGCGAGCTCCGGCCTTTGATGGCGAGTTCCTTGAAGTCGTAATCGAACATTTTTTTCTTCGCCGTGGAGGCCTGGGTCAGCTGGATGTTGACCACCTCGGCTTCGCCGTTGGGGTTGTGGGTGAAATACAAGAGTTTTGAGCCCTTGGCTTCCGAAGTTAGTACGTATTCCTTATCCCGCGTGATGGCCGTCACGTTGAACCGTTTGGCGAAGGTGCGGCCATTGGCACCATCGGAGTAGACCAGGTTATAGGTGGTCCGTTCGTCGTTTTTCTTCCACACCGCAGCGTGAATGATGTCTTTGCCCACAAAAACTTTGTCTGCGATCCGTTTGACCATGAAGCGGCCATCGGCGCGGAAAACAATAACATCGTCGATGTCAGAGCATTCGGAAACAAAGACGTTGTTTTCGTCTTTTTTCAAGCCAAAACCAATAAAACCTTCGGTATAATTGACAAACAGTTTGGCGTTGTTGGCTACTACTTCCGTGGCTTGGATGGATTCGAAGGACGTAATCTTGGTGCGGCGTTCACGGCCTTTGCCGTATTTTTCCAAGAGGCGTTTGTAATAGGCAATCGTGAAGTCGGTGATGTGCTCCAGGTCGTAGCGCACCTGCTTCATTTCCTCTTCCAGGGCGGCGATGTGCTCGTCGGCTTTGAAGGTATTGTATTTGGAGATGCGTTTGATGCGGATTTCGGTCAGCTTGCTTACGTCGTCTTCCGTGATGTCGCGCATCATGCGCAGGCGTTGGTCGTTTGGGCTTGGGTTATCCGCAGGCGTTACAACGTATTTGCGCAATTCGCGGTCGATGGTCGTCAACACTTCCTCCCAACTCTCACACTCTTCAATCTGGTGGTAAATCCGGTTTTCGATGAAGATTTTTTCCAAACTGGCCATGTGCCATTTTTCCAACAGCTCGCCCAGTTTGATTTCCAGCTCCGTTTGCAACAGATCGCGGGTGCGGAGTGTATTATGCTCCAGAATTTCCTCCACGGTCATAAAGCGCGGCCTATCTTCATGGATGACGCAGGCGTTGGGAGAAATGGAGATTTCACAATCGGTAAAAGCATAGAGGGCATCGATGGTCACATCGGGAGAAGTACCGGGGATCAATTCAATTTGCACTTCTACGTCCCTACTCGTGAGGTCGACCACCTTTTTGATCTTGATTTTTCCTTTATCGTTGGCCTTGATGATGCTTTCGATCAGGGATTCGGTGGTCACACTGTAGGGCAGTTCTTTGACGGCCAGCAGGTCTTTATCCAATTTTTCAATCAGGGCGCGGACTTTGATTTTACCACCCCGTTTGCCTCCATTGTAATCGCTCACATCGACCATGGCCCCGGTTTGGAAATCGGGAAAAATCTGAACTTTTTTGCCCTTAAGGATGTCGATGGAAGCCTTGATCAGTTCAATGAAGTTGTGGGGCATGATTTTGGTGGACAAACCCACCGCAATGCCATCCGTACCCGAGGCCAGCAACAAGGGGAACTTGGCCGGCAAGGTCACCGGTTCCCGTTTGCGCCCGTCGTAAGACATTTGCCACTCGGTCGTTTGGGGGTTAAACATCACCTCCAGTGCAAACTTGGTCAACCGCCCTTCGATGTAACGGGGCGCAGCCGCTCCGGCCCCTGTGGCAATATCGCCCCAGTTTCCCTGGGTATCAATGCTGAGTTCTTTTTGCCCCATGTTCACCAGTGCGTCGCCGATGGCCGCGTCGCCGTGGGGGTGGTATTGCATGGTCAAACCAATGACGTTGGCAACTTTGTTGTAGCGCCCATCGTCGGTTTCTTTCATGGCGTGCAGGATGCGCCGTTGTACTGGTTTCAGCCCGTCGTCGATATGGGGCACGGCGCGTTCCAAAATAACGTAGGAGGCATAGTCCAGGAAATAGTCCTGATACATGCCTTGCAAATTGATTAGTTGGCTGTTGCCGGTCTTGTTCGATTGATCCATGCTCAAAAAACAAATAGAAGTTGAGTTGAGGAGTTGAGCAATAGAGGAGTTTAGATCGACGCTTCGACTCCGCTCAGCGACCGATCTAAACTCCTCTATTGCTCAACTCCTCAACTAATTCAGCAAAAGTACACAAAATAATTTTAAACACAAATTGTTTTTGATTAAAAAAAGCCAACAAGTCTATTTAAAAACCACCAAAGCTGCGATATTGGGACAAAATTATCCGTCATGCAACCTTTAGTTCAGGTGCCTAGCGCAGCCGATATTCAGCAATCTCACGATTTGATTCAGCCTTACATCCACCGCACACCAGTGTTGACCTGCCAAAGCATCAATAGCATCAGTGGCGCACAACTGTTTTTCAAGTGCGAGAACTTTCAAAAAATCGGGGCGTTCAAAATGCGCGGGGCCAGCAATGCCGCCTTGCGCCTGGATGAAACTGCGCGCCAAAAGGGTCTGGCCACCCACTCTTCGGGCAATCATGCCCAGGCCGTGGCCAAAATTGCACAGGCGCTTGGGGTGCCCGCTCACATCGTGATGCCCGAAAATGCGCCGAGTGTAAAGCGGGAAGCGACTGCCGGGTATGGCGCAAACATCGTGCTGTGTGAAGCGACCCAGGCCGCCCGGGAAAGTACCCTGGCTCAGGTACTGGCCGAAACGGGCGCTACTTTTATCCACCCTTACGATGATTACAACGTGATCGCCGGGCAAGCGACCGCAGCGCTGGAATTGATTCAAGAAGTGACGGATCTGGATGCGATCATTTCGCCCATCGGCGGTGGGGGACTGATGAGTGGTACAGCTTTGAGCACGCATTATTTTTCGCCAAATACCAAAATTTATGGGGCCGAACCTGAGCAGGTCAACGACGCCTGGTTGTCGTTCAAGAGCGGGATACGGACGCCGCACCAAGGCTTGCCTTCCATTGCCGATGGCTTGTTGACCAACATGTCAGAAAGAACCTTCGACATCATTAAAACCCACCTCAGCGATGTGTTCACCGTTACGGAGGCTGAGATCGTGGCGGCCATGCAGTTGGTGTATGAGCGGATGAAAATTGTGGTGGAACCTTCCTGTGTGGTGCCGCTGGCGGCGGTGCTGAAAAATGGGGATGTTTTTGCCGGGAAGAAGGTGGGGATTATTTTGACGGGAGGGAATGTGGATGTGCGGAAGTTGCCGTTTTAGTTTTATGGTAAAATCAGAAAATTAATCTGGCAATTAAACCTCCCCGCTCCAACTTAGTCCAAGCCTCGAACTAAAAATCACCCTTTAGTTCTAAAGGTTTCAGTCCATTCCCACGCAAATTTGTGGCATGGATCAATGTTGAACTTCATAAAACCTACAACTATGAAAAAAGTACTCGTTCTATTCGCCTGCTTGTTTGCTTTAACATTTGCTACCCAGGCGCAAAATGTGCTGGACAAGGCCGAAAACAAAGTTGACCGCGCTGAAAACCGCGCCGACCGCGCCGAGAACAAACGCGACCGTGCTGAAAACAAACGCGACCGTGCCGAAGATGTACGCGATGCCCAACACAACGGTGGCATCAAGGATAAAATGGAAGATGTAAGAGATCGTAGAGAAGATGTACGCGACCGTGCTGAAAACCGTAGAGACCGCTCCGAGAACAAGCGGGATCGCGCTGAGAATCGCCGGGATCGGAGACACTAATCCTTTAATGAACCATAAAAAGGGCATCAAGTCAGTTGGCTTGATGCCCTTTTTTATTGAATAGAGCTTTAGCAAATGAAAATTACTCCTTCACTTTCTTCTTCCCCTTCAACTGCAAATAATCCAGGAAATAAATCACTTTCAGCGAAAGGTTATTGTTCTGGTCCGCATCAAGGGTATTGCCCAGGTTTTCGAAGTAACCATCGCGGGGTGAATCCGCGCCATAAAACGTTGCATTTTTCCACACCGCATTCAGGAAGCTGCCTGGAGCAAACTGCCAGGTATACACCATATCGATGTTGAAGTAGTTCACGTTGCGGTTGAAATTCTTGGTGATTTCGTTCGTGGGAGTTAAGGCGCCGTTGGGATTGAGCGTGAAAAACGACTTGTTTTCCACGGTACTCACATAATGCCGCAGACGGAAGGTCAGCCCCATTTTATTGGTAAAGTTGTACTTCAGGTTCAGTACGTTGTCGATGGTATTGATTTTGCGCAGCGCAAAAAGGATGCTTTGGTCACCCAGGATGCTGGTAAAGCCCACATTCTTGGGACGAGGATTGATGCCCAAGCGGTGGTTGATCGAAAACTTGCTGCTGAAGCGATAAGTTTGACCAATAAACAAGTCCAAGCCATTGACATCGTAGAAGTTGAAAAACTTACGTTCAAACAACTCCAGTACCACGGAGTATTTCTTAGCCTGATTGGTTTCTGCCCAGCCGCCAATGGTCACGCTGCTCCCCCGGCGAAACAGGTAACCTTCCCGACGAGGTTCGTAAAAATCGTGCTCATGCGGGCGGTAGCTTAGCATTATACCAAACCACAGCAGTTTTTTGGTCTGAGCATTGATATTGACTTGTACACGTGAGTTTTGGTAAGTGCTCTCCAGGCCACCGATGGGGGCAAAAAGGGCGCTGTAATGCGAGTTGAAATTCAAAAAGAGGCGATTGTACCAGCCCTTGGGCTCGGTGTAGCGGTAACCTACTTGCAGGTAGTGGTTGATGTAGTTGTTGTTGGTAAAATAGCCCAGGTCATTGCTATTGAACTTGGTATCGGCCAACTCCTGATTGTAATTGTACGTGAACAGGCCGCTGTTTTTGCCAAAATGCAGGGTATGCTGATAGCCCATCACATTGCGACTTTCTGGACTTTTGTGCGTCAAGTTGCTCAAGGCCGCCCCACCAGACAAATTATAGGTGTTCTTTTTGTCAAAAAAACTAAAAAGCCCGGCACTCACATTGGCGTTGTAGTTGCCACTACCGCGCAGAACATTGGTATTGATGAAGCTGACGCTGGAGTTGTTTTTGAGGGTTTGATCCAGTACCAGGATGTTGTAGTTGGTGAGTGGGTCGGTTTCTACTTGCCGGGTGCTTTTGGTTTCCAGGTTTTCGATGGTAGCAAATTGTGCCCGCGTAATGGCATTGAGCACCCCAATGCCCAGTCCATTTTTGGTTCGGCCCGATATTTTGGAGGCGTTGATCAGCTTGGACTCGGAGGGATTGTTTACCACTTTTTCGCTATCATCCACATTTTCGTAGGCTTTGTGCAAGTTGATGGGACGGCCACCAATCCGGCGCGAATACACCAGGTTGCCTTTGCCAAAAAGCTCGGTTCCCTCGGTGAAAAAGGCCCGGTTTTCGTTGAATCTTACCTCAAAAGGAGTGAGGTTGAGTACCTGGTTGTCGCTTTGCACCTGGCCAAAATCGGGGATCAAGGTAGCGTCCAGGGTGAAGGCTTGGTTGAGCCCCAATTTGAGGTCAAGCCCGCCGGACACCTGGCTGGTCCAGTTTTTTTGCCCCACTTGGTTGATGGGGAAATGATTGCCATAAACGGAAAAATAAGGTGACAATTGTAAACGCAAGGGCGGTTTGATGTCGGTGATGCCCGTCCAGGTGCCTTCCTGGGTCAAAAATCCATTGACATTGGGGTCGATGGCATTCCAGGTGTATTGCTGTTCGGTTTTGCGGCGGCGGCGGGTGATGTTCAAACCCCAATCCTGGACTTTGTCCTTGCTGAAGCGGATGGCTGAATAGGGTAGGAACATTTCGAAAGTCCAGCCTTTATCGTGGATGATCACGGCACTTTTCCATACTGCATTCCAGCTAAAATCTTCGCCGCCATTGTTGCTGTTTTGGTTGGAGGTCATTTTGGCGTCCCACTGTTCGCCCAAGGGGGTGACGAAATATTCGAAGCCATTCAATTTGTCGTTGTAGGTGTCAAAGATGAGGCCGATGTAATCATTCATGCCAAACCCATCGCGGCCCACCAATTCTTTGGCAATGCTGTCGATGTTGCGTTCATAACAAGTTCCGCCAAAATAGATGCCCTGATCGTCGTACATCAGGAAAGACTCGGTGCGGTTCTCGTAGGCTTCCACACGCCCAATTACTGGACGAAACTCTACGTATTCGTCAGCCTTGGCTGCATCTTGCCAGGCCGCTTCATTGAGTTTGCCATCGATGGTAACGCGCTTGTTCGTGCGCTGTGCGGGGAGTTTTTTGGGCGTGATTTGCCCGAATAAAATAGAAGTAGTAAGCAGAGTGGTGACTACCATAAGGCAGCACAAAAACCTGTTTGTCATGGTTAGTCGGATGAGCGTGTAGGATTGGGTGTTACTTGATTTCCAGTAAAGACAGTTCATTTTTCGACCTGTTGCATGGCCATGGAAAGAAAAAATTAGAATGTTTGAATAAAATTTCCTAATGAACTTGGCTTAGCCTCAACTCCTCCCAGCACACCTGATATCTGCATTTATCCCAAAAAGAAGCTAGATATCAAAAAAGTAACTGCCAAAGAAACTGAGGCACCACTGACCACCATTGAAATCCTCTCTCCTAGCCAATCTGTCAACGATTTGATGCACAAAGCATGGGATCTATATTTTCCGCTTGGTGTCCAATCTGCTTGGATTGTCGTTCCCGAATTCAAAGCCATTCATGTTTTGCTGCCCAATGATCAATCAATTTTAGTCAATGCATGCATACTAACTGATCCTGCAACTGGCATTCAAATTTCTATTGAAAAGGTTTTTGAGGATTTGCTGTGAGAGACGCTTGTTTAAGTGGAAATTTGATAACTTTCTCCTTGACTGCTTTTTAACTTGGACACTGACAGTAGTAATTTACTTTTGTGTAAAAAGGAAAAAGTAATGGTTAACTTTGGAGTATGACAACCACAACTCCAATGCGCAAAGCGCCCAACACATCCTCCATCTGGAAATTAATCATTGCCATCCTCGCTTGTGAGGCAATCGGATTCACCAGCGGCTTAATTGGCAGTGCGGCCATGAATACCTGGTTTGACAATCTTCAAAAACCCTCCTGGAATCCTCCGGGCTTTCTTTTTGCGCCGGTATGGACCCTATTGTACGCCCTCATGGGTATCGCTATATGGCTCATTTGGAAAAACGAAACCACGGTAGTCAACAAACGCAACGCCTATATTGCATTTGCCTTACAACTCTTCCTCAATTTTTGGTGGAGCATCATTTTTTTCAGGTTTCAGTCTCCCTTTTTTGCCTTGATTGAGATTCTGTTGCTGCTTACAATGATCCTTCTAACGATCTTCCACTTCTCTAAAATTTCAAAAACGGCAGCTTACCTACTTGTTCCATATGTTTTATGGGTGTCTTTTGCCAGCTTTTTGAATTATACTATTTGGAGTCTCAATTGATGAGCAATGGACAACAAATTTGTACAACACTTTTCCAAAATCAGCCCGCTGTCCACAGAAGAGGCCGCTGCAATTGCTGAGAGCATGCGCGTGGAAACCTTCAAAAAAGGGACCATGCTGTTGCGGGAAGGACAGGCTCAGGTTAATTCCTACTTCATTCTGGAAGGCTGCATCAGAGAGTACATTTTAATCGAGGGTGAAGAAAAAACCACCAATTTTTTCACCGAAGAACAATGGGTGATTTCCCTGAGCAATTTCAGTGCCCCTAGCCCGGCTACGCACAATCTGGTCTGTGTGGAAGACACCTCGGTATCGATTGGGAACGAGCGCGAGGCCCAGGAAATGTTCAAACGTTTTCCCCGTTTTGAAACCATCTCCCGAGCGGTAGTCGAAGCTGCTTTTGCCGAACAAAAACAAGCCTTGACTGCTTACCTGACCGACTCACCGGAACAGCGCTATCTGAAATTGTTGAACACCCGCCCCGATTTGTTCCAACGAATACCTCAGTACCAATTGGCGAGTTACCTGGGTGTAAAACCTGAGTCTTTGAGCAGAATTCGCAAAAGGCTGAATCAGAAAACTTAAACCGTAATCACCAAATTCCCCTTTTTGTGCCCTTTTTCAACGTACTGATGCGCCGCGGCCAATTGTGACAAGGGGAAATGCTGGTCAATGACCGTTTTAATTTTTCCCAACTTCAACAGTTCCTTAATCTCCAGAAAATAGGCCAAACGCGCCTTCACTGGCAGCATTCCGGTTGAAGAAGATTTGGCTTTTTTGCTCCCAAAAATCGAGGTCCAGATCATGTGCATCAACAAGGAAAAATCAATCACGCTTGAAAGGTAAATCCCGTTCTGGCTGAGTGAATTTTTACATTCCCCAAAACTCCTCTTGCCCACGGTATCAAAAATGATGTCGTACTGCACCCCATTTTTGGAGAAGTCTTCCTGGGTATAATCAATTACGGTGTCCGCACCCAAGGCTTTGACCATTTCTACATTGCCCGTGCTACAAACGCCCGTTACGGTTGCGCCATAATGTTTGGCAATTTGCACAGCGTAGGTACCCAGCGCACCCGATGCACCATTGATCAGCACCTTTTGGTTCGGCTGGATTTTGGCTAGACCTTTCAAAAAATTCAAAACGGTGATGGCGCTTCCGCTTACCGGAGCGGCCTCCTGATAGCTGAGGTTTTCGGGCATAGTTGCAATCACGTCATTTTCACTCACACATACGTACTCCGCGTAACAACCCAGGGTAGTGGTACCGCCAAAAACCTTGTCGCCTGGTTTGAACAGGGTAACCTCAGCGCCTATCTCAACCACTTCGCCCGCAAATTCAAAACCCAGGATGGTTCTGCTGGGTTTGTTCAAGCCCAGGTAAAGCCGGCCAATCAGTGGTTTGCCATTGCGCATCATGATGTCCGCTGCGGTTACGGTGCTGGCATAGTTTCGGATCAGTACTTCCTTGGGTTTTGGGGAAGGTTTGGCTACTTCGTTGAGTTGAAGCACCGCGGCTTCTCCGTATTGTAGATACTCAATTGCTTTCATGTCAGCTCGCATTGTGGTGCTTGATTTTTTCATGCTACAAAATTATCGAGCTGGCTTTTCAGATTCATTGACCTGGGTTAAGAAGTGAACTAAGCCGATAATTCATTCCAAAAATTCGACCTTATTCATGTACCCACTTGCATCCAAAACAAAATCCCCATAATTTTGCACCCACTCACCAAAAGGTAAATCAATGTAGGAGAACATTTCTTTCAAAAAGCGATCTGGCGAACCCATAAAGTGCTGCGCCAGCATTATTCACTTTTTGGGCTGGTGCCAAAAAACAGCTCACAAGAAAGAAATCATGTTGATTCTGCAAAACCTCTCCTACATCCATCCCAATAAGGATCTATTGTTCGACAAACTCAATGTCACCATCAATCGGCAGCACAAAATCGCCCTGATTGGCAACAACGGCATTGGGAAATCTACGCTGCTCAAAATCATGGCCGGGACTTTAGCGCCAGCCACTGGGGTCGTAAAAACCGAACACACGCCCTATTACATTCCGCAGCTTTTTGGGCAATTCAATGATTATACCATTGCTCAAGCCCTGCGCATTGAGGACAAATTAAATGCCTTGAAAGCCATCGTTGCTGGTGACGTTAGCGAGGCGAACCTCACTGCATTGGACGATGACTGGACAATTGAAGAGCGCAGCCAGGAAGCCCTGATCCATTGGAATTTGGAAAATCTGGATTTGACCCAAAGCATGGGCAATTTGAGCGGTGGGCAAAAAACCAAAGTTTTTCTCTCGGGCATATCCATTCATCAACCCGAGATCATCTTGATGGATGAGCCCAGCAATCACCTGGATACCCGTGGTCGGCGGATTTTGTACGATTTTATCCAAGCGACCAACAGCACCTTGGTGGTGGTCAGCCACGACCGAAAGTTGCTAAACCTCTTGGATGTAGTATACGAATTGAGCAAACGCAGCATCACGGTTTACGGCGGCAATTACGATTTTTACGCCGAGCAAAAAATGATCGAAGGCAATGCCCTCAGCCAAGACATTCATAGCAAGGAAAAGGCCCTGCGGAAAGCCAAAGAAGTAGCGCGGGAAACCCTGGAACGCCAGCAAAAACTGGACGCCCGGGGCCGCAAAAAGCATGAAAAAGCGGGAGTACCCACCATGATGCTGAAAACCATGAAAAACAGTGCCGAAAAAAGTACGGCCCGCATCAAAGACATCCACGCTGAAAAAACCGGGGGCATCGCTCAGGAACTGACGGAGTTGCGCAAATCCTTGCCGGACATCGACAAAATGAAGTTTGGTTTCGACGCTTCGGCCTTGCACAAGGGGAAAATCCTGATCGACGCCAAAAACATCAACTTTGGTTATGGGAAAAAAATGCTCTGGGCCGAACCCCTGAATGCCCTCCTGACCAGTGGCGAACGGTTGGCCATCAGAGGACTCAACGGCTCGGGTAAAACCACTTTGATCAAAATCATCTTGGGCGAAATTGAACCGCAGGTCGGTACGATTCAAAGGGCCATTACCAAGGCGGTATACATCGACCAGGATTATTCCCTCATTGACAATCGACTCAGCGTGTATGAACAGGCCCAAAAATTCAACACCAGTGCCTTACCAGAACACGATATCAAAATTCGCCTGAGTCGCTTTTTGTTTGGCAAAGACGATTGGAACAAATCCGGGGCGGCCTTGAGCGGCGGCGAAAAAATGCGCTTGATGCTTTGTTGCCTCACCATCGGCAATCAGGCGCCCGACCTCATCATCCTGGATGAACCCACCAACAACCTGGATATCCAAAACATCGAAATCCTTACTGCCGCCATCAACGAATACCAGGGGACTCTGTTGGTTATCTCGCACGATGCTTATTTTTTAGAGCAGGTGGGAGTAGAGCAAGGGATTGACCTAAGTTGATGTTGTAGTCGAGCTGCCAAAAGCTGAGTACATTTGTACCTGCTGGCTACTATTGAACCATACTACACTAACCATGGCTTTTTTAAAAGACATCTGGCTCAAAACGCGCTACATCGCCCTCTATGGCTTGCTCATGGCAATATTGGTATTTGCGCTAAAATGGTCGCAATGGCGTTTTTTAATCCTCGACAACGCAATGGACATTTACATTGAAAAATGCCCCCGCTGCTGATTTGCCTGCCAAAACCAAGGAGATGGCAGATTTTAAAGAGCTATACAAAAATCCACTCTTCATGATTTTTATTACTTATTCGGAAGTGTTGCCAGTGGGCTTGGTGCTTGCATTTGTGAGTTCACTTATCTTGAAAAGGAAAAAGAAGAGTTAGGGAAAATCAAAAAACAGCTGCAAACGCCCACACTGTATAATCGAACAATACGCTTTTGGCTGCGTTGAATAAAAAATCAACGACCCATGAAAAAGAACTGTTTGATCGTTTTTATATGGTTGGTCGGGCTCGGCACACTCAGCGCTCAATGGACACCAGATATCGCTACCTTGAATTATAAAACTGGATTGAACGAGGACAGCACCAGCACCCGTGCACTATATGCCATCCGCATCATTCCGAACGAGACTTACCACAACGAATTCCTGATTTTTGTACCTGAACGCCTGGATCGTCAATACCTGCGCAAGGAATTTTTCAACCTCTCAACCCTACAGTCTGTCAAACCCCACATCGAGCGGGTCAACAGCAATGTGTACCGGATTTCCAAATTGAACTTGCCGATTGGGGAGTATTTCATCCATTTTCGATATAAAGGCGATGTTGCGGTGCATCGTTTCAGGATTGTGATGTAGGTTTTTTAATAGCCACTAATTACATCCATCATTGTAACCCGCTGCTTTATCGGCGGGTTACAAGATGATGATCAACGTGATTGTTTCAGCTAATGCCGTTCAATCCACTACTTCCCCCCAATCCGATACAACCTTCCCTGGTCCGTCACTGCATACAAGGCTCCATCCTTTCCCTGCGTCACGTCCCGAAAACGTTGAAATTCTTCCGTCAGCAGGCGCTCTTCACCCACCACTTTATTGTTTTCGATCACCAAACGGGCAATGTGCATGCCGCTCAGACAGCCCACAAAAAGGTTGTTTTTCCATTCAGGAATCTGATTGCCGCTGTAAAAAGTCATGCCACTGGGTGATACGGAAGGATCCCAATAATACACCGGTTGTTCCATGCCTTCTTTTTGCTGGATCGCATCGCCGATTTTTTTGCCGCCGTACTCGATCCCGTAAGTGATGGTCGGCCAGCCGTAGTTTTTGCCTGCCCGAACGTGGTTGATCTCGTCGCCGCCTCGGGGGCCAAACTCATTGGAGAACAATTCGCCAGTAGCTGGCTGAAAGGCCAAACCTTGCACGTTGCGGTGGCCATAAGAGTACAGCTCAGGTTTTGCGCCCGCCTGGCTTGCCAAGGGATTACCTGCTACCGGTTTGCCATCTTTGGTGATGCGCACGATTTTCCCCAAGCTCGAATTCAGTTGTTGCGCCTGTGGGCGGGTCACCAGGTCGGAACGTTCGCCAGTACTGACAAATAAGTTGCCACTTTTGTCAAAAAGAATCCGACCACCATAATGCAAACTTCCCTTGTGGGCGGGCGTAGCACGGTAGATCACCGTGGCATTTTCAATTTTGCTTTCATCTGCCGAAAGTTTGCCCTTGGCTACCGAAGTATGGGTGCCGCCGTCTACACTTTCCGCGAAAACCCAATACAACATGCGGTTTTGAGCAAAATCAGGGTCTGTTGTAATGCCCAACAAACCACCTTGACCGCTGGAGTTCACGGCGGGTAAACCCGTGATCGCTGGGCTCAGTTCGCCAGTGGGTTTAGCGATGCGCAAAGTGCCATTTCCTTTTTCGGTGATGATTAACCTACCATCCGGGAGGCTCGTGATGCCCCAAGGGGAGGATAACCCTTCGCTGAGTTTTTTGACTTCATATGGCGTTTGGGTTTTTACACCACCTACTCTTGTTTGGCCAGCGAATGCGGGTTTGTAATCCGAATTCGGGGCGTTGGTCTCCACAGAAGCAGAAGTCGAAGTGGAGGTTTTGTCACTTACTGTTGTTACAGCCGGAGTTTGCCCGCATGAAGTAAATGCGATGCTGCCGAGGACCAATAAGATTACTGCAGATGTTTTCATAAAAAACTTAAATTTTAACTAAGGTAACAATAAAAGCGTACACTATTGTTCGAAGGTGAACAATAGCACAGGGTTGTAAAATTGCAAAAGTTTGACTGTTAATGATTTAAAAGCTTGGCATGAAAATTGGCGTACATTGCTTAACTTTCAAAGCGCACGATTATGCTCCAAAATTATTTCAAACTCATCATCCGCAAACTCGCCAAACACCGCGACTACGCCCTACTCAACATACTGGGCCTCAGCCTGAGTATTGGCTGCAGCATCCTCATTTTTGCCCTCATCCAGCACCATACCAACTTTGACACCTACCATCAAAAAGCCGATCGGATCATGCGCATCGTGATGGATGTCAAAACGGATGGTTTTTTCCCTTTTCCGGGTGCACCCGCACCCATGGGCGATGCGCTTAGGGAGGAATGTGCTTTTGTAGAAAAAGCGGCCATGGCTTCAGGTGAGGATGAAGTACTCATCAGCATCAACAACGCCAAAGGCGGCAAAGACAAATACAAAGAACAATCAAAATTCGCCTGGGTTGAACCTTCCTATTTTGACATCCTTGATCTGCCCCTTGTACACGGGGACCTCAAGGCGCTAGAGCAACCCAACACGGTACTGATCACCGAAAAACTGGCGCTCAAGTACTTTGGCAAGAGCAATGCCCTTGGCAAAATGCTCCGCAAAGACAATCGCAGCGACCTGCGGGTAGTGGGTGTAGTCCAGGATCTGCCCCACAACACCGACTACAAGCACGAAATCCTGGCCTCCTGGGCAACTCTGAAGAGTGACTCCATCACTGGGATTGGCTTTGATTCCTGGGCTGGCGCACGTGGAGGCACCCTTTGTTTTGTCCTGTTGAAGGAAGGACATGCTTTTGCCGAAATGAACCCAGTGATGGCACGTTTCCGCAAAGACCATCCGCACCCGGAGGTCAAAGACCTGTTTAACTACAAGGCCATGCCCATGCTCGGGCTGCATTTCGACAAAGACTATGGTTTTGGCATCGACAAAAAATTCCTCTGGGCGCTGGGCATGATTGGACTGTTTTTGATTTTTACCGCTTGTTTCAATTTTGTCAATATGGCCACTGCGCAAGCACTTACCCGTGGGCGCGAGGTGGGCGTACGCAAGGCGCTGGGCAGCACCAGAGGACAATTGTTTTGGCAGTTTATTGCCGAGACAGGCCTGATCGTGGGCGTTTCGATTGGGGTAGGGATATTGATGGCCACGCTGGTGCAACCGTATATGAATACCTGGCTCAAACAAGACATCGTTTTTGATACCCGTTTGTATTTGTTGCTGGGGGGCTTCACCCTGGTACTGGGAATTCTGCTCACCTTCCTGGCTGGTTTTTATCCGGGACTCATGCAGGCAAGATTCAATCCCATCATTTCGATGAAAGGCATGGGAGAAATGCCCAAGAGTGGCACTTATTCCTTGCGGCGCATCCTGGTGACGACCCAATTTGGCATTTCACAGGTGCTCATCATCAGCGCTGCGGTGATCACGGGCCAAATCCACTACGCTCAAAATGTGGACTGGGGCTTCCGTCCGGGAGCGATCGTGAACCTCCAAATTCCCGATCAAGCCAACATGAAGACCCTGCAAACGCAGTTGTTGCAGATTGCCGGGGTGAAAAATGTGTCCCTTTGTTACCAGGCACCTGCTGCCAGTTCCAACAACCAAACCGGAATCGTCTACAACAACCGGCCCGAACCCGAACAATGGGTAGTCAATGACAAACCCATCGATACCCGTTACCTCGCAACCTTCGACCTGAAACTGGCCGCTGGCCGCAACCTGCAAGCCAGCGATACCGTACGCGAATTTTTGGTCAATGAAACCTTTCTGAAAAAACTCAATCTGGCCTCCCCAGAAGAAATTTTGAACAAAACCATCCAGGTGGGCGATTTCAAAGCGCCCGTGGTGGGAGTGGTGCGCGATTTTCACAACTGGTCACTCGATCAGGAAATTTCGGCAATTGCTTTCAGTACCTATGCTCCCGGTTATTCCACTTGCGCAGTACAACTTAGTCCGGGCAATCCCGCGCCAACCCTGGCACAAATTCAACAAACCTGGGAAAAACTCTACCCGGATCATTATTACGAACAACGCTTCATGGATGAACAATTGGGCGAGTTTCTGGAAACAGAAACCATGCTCCTGCGCATGATCCGCATTTTTGCCGGGATCGCCATTTTGATTGGTTGCTTGGGTTTGTATGGTTTGGCCGCATTTATGGTCACCCAAAAACGCAAAGAAGTGGGCATCCGCAAAACGCTGGGGGCGAGTATCGCTGGCATCTTGTGGCTGTTTGGCAAAGAATACCTGCGCCTGATCGTGATCGCTTTTGTGGTGGCGGCACCATTGGCCTGGTGGGCCATGAATGCTTGGTTGGAGGATTATGTGTACCGCATCAGCATCGGGGTGGGCGTGTTTGCGCTCTCGTTGCTGAGCACGTTTGCGATTGCGGCGTTGACGGTGGGTTGGCAAAGTGTGAGGGCGGCGCTGGCGAATCCGGTGAAGTCGCTGCGGTCGGAATAAGTTGTTGTAGTTGGTCAGGAAACGCTTTTCGAACAACTATCCACGGTCAAGCCCGAAGCCCCGGCTCCGCTAGGAGCCCAATATGGGTAGGAACCCGGAACCCCCAGATGATACCCACATCACGTCCCTGACGGGACTCGGGAAACATCTGGGGATTCCGGGTTCTACCCACATTAGGCTCCTAGCGGAGCCACAAACACACGGAGCCATAAGCACTCAGCATTTTCACTTCTTAACCAAAGTCAATGAACCCCACTCCATTCCCCCCGTCCTTTGCAGCATCAATTCATTTTCTAAAACTCGACAAGTATGAAAAGGATCGCTGCAATTGCCGCATTGCTGCTGCTGTGTACCACTGCCATTTTTTCCCAAAACCTGACCCAAACCGTCCGGGGAACCATCCTGGACGAAGACAGCAAAATGCCGCTCATCGGCGCACAAGTGATCGTGCTGGGAAGTGATCCCTTGCTGGGAACTGCCAGCGATGAGCAGGGCAATTTCAGACTCGACAAAGTTCCAATTGGTCGGATCACCCTGCAAGTTTCTTATTTGGGCTACAAAAATGCGATCATCCCCAACATCGTGGTCAATTCCGGCAAAGAAACCCTGCTCAACCTCACGATGCAGGAATCCGCCATCAAGATGCAGGAAGTGGTCATTACCGAAGACAAAAACAAAGGCACGGCCCTCAACGACATGGCCATGATCAGCGCCCGCTCGATCTCGCCCGAACAAACCAACCGCTACGCAGGCGGCTTCAACGATCCCTCGCGCATCCTCTCCAATTTTGCGGGCATCACCAGCACCCAGGATGGCAGCAACGACATCATTGTGCGCGGCAACTCTCCCAAGTACGTGCAATGGCGACTGGAAGGCATCCAAATCAGCAACCCCAACCACTTTGCCGACCAAAGCTCCGTAGGCGGCTCGGTTAGTACTTTGAACAACAACATTCTGGCGACTTCCGATTTTCATACTGGCGCCTTCTCTGCTGAATTTGGCGATGTGCTTTCCGGGGTGTACGATGTAAAACTCCGGGCGGGCAACAATGAAAAATTTGAATCGGTGTTTGGTTTTGGACTGCTTGGCACCGACTTGACCTTGGAAGGCCCGTTCAAAAAAGGTTATGGCGGCTCTTACCTGGTGAATTACCGCTACTCCACCGTTTCGTTGATCCAGGACATTGGACTGGTCGACAACATCAACGGAGCCCTGAATTTTCAAGATGCCGCCTTCAAAGTAGTATTACCGACCAAAAAACTGGGGGTGTTTTCAATATTTGGTTTGGGCGGTACCAGCAGCTTTTTGTTCGACGATGTCACCCCAGCCATTTGGGAAACGCCGGGCAGCAATGGCATGCGTGGTGAAATCCGCGAAGACTACCAAAAACGCGCCCATTTGCTCAACCTTGGCCTCAACCATACCCTGAACCTCAGCCCGCGCAGCTACCTCAAAACCAGCCTGGCCTATTCCAACGAGGGCATCAACGACGACGTTTTTGAGTCGCAACTCATCAAAATTTATGGCCCCAATGGCGAGTATTTGCGCGATTCGGCTCAAAGCCGCAATTTGAACTTCAGCGGTCGTTTGTCAAAACCCACCTACCGGGCTGAACTCACCTACCACCACAAATTCAACGCCAAAAACAAAATTCAGATTGGCAGCAAATACAGCCTTTTTGCCTACGAATTTGAGCAAAGCCAAATCATCGAAGGCGGCTCTACCCGCTTCAAATTGATCGATTTTAATGAAAATGTAGGCACCCTGCGCAACTTCGTCAACTGGAAACACCTGCTCAACGACAACCTGAGCATCGTTGCGGGGGTACACAACCTGAATGTGCTCCTGAACCAAAAAAGTACCCTGGAGCCCCGCCTTGCCCTGAACTGGCAACTCAGCCCCGGCAGCGCCATTCACGCGGGTTATGGCCTGCACAGCACGATGGAAAGCATCCACAATTATTACGCCAGGGTCAAACAACCCGATGGCAGCGTTGCGGAAGTAAACCGCGATCTGGACTTGCTCAAAGCCCATCATTTTGTGCTGGGGTACGAAAAACGCTTTGGTCAACACCTGATGGCTAAAGTGGAGCTGTACTACCAAGATCTCTACAATCTGCCCGTGGAAAACCTCGACAGTAGTTATTACGCGACCATCAACGAAGGATTGGAGTTTCGCTACGTGGATTTAGTCAACAAGGGTACGGGCAAAAACTACGGCATCGAAATCACGCTGGAGCGTTTTTTTCACCGCAATTACTATTTTTTGTTCAATACCTCTTTGTTTCAATCCAAGTACCGCTCGCTGGAAGGCGTGGAACGCAACACGCCCTACAATGGCAACTACCTCGTCAACATCCTTTTTGGAAAAGAAATCCCAAAACTCGGCCCCAAGCAAAACCGCACCCTGGGGCTCAATGCCAAGGTATTCTTCGGCGGTGGCCGCAAGATCATCCCGCTGTTGCGCGACAACAATGGCCAATTGGCCGTCGATCCCAGCAACAACCGATTTTGGGATTATTCCAAAGCATATGACCGCAGCCTAGGAGATACCTATCAGGTCATTCTGTCCGCCAGTTACAAGTGGAATCGCCTTCGTGCTACCCACGAACTTTTCCTCAACCTCGACAACGTGACCAATAACAAAGGAAAAATTTCAGAATTCTACGATGAAAGCAAACCTAATTCCATCGGATACCTCACCCAATTCGGTATCTTTCCGAACCTGATGTACCGGGTATATTTTTAAAAAAGTTGAGAAACAGGAGTCATCCCGAATTTTTGAAAAGTCAAAATCGGGCATAAACCTAATCGCGGAGCGATTGAATTCAGAATAGCCCCGGTCGTCCGCAGGGTCGATCAGTTCTAGTTTCAAACCATTTTGGATTGGGCTGCGCCCAATCATTTTTAATAACCGCGACGACACGACGACGCGACGGTTTCACGACGCAAGCGTCGTGTGGTGCGGAGCAAAACGTC
>JAIYAV010000291.1 GCA_027488855.1 Saprospiraceae bacterium | reverse complement strand
CCCTGGCCTTTTTGGGAAATTATGACAATGAGACGGTGTTGTGCCCGAAGTTTTAGTTGAGAAGTTGAGGAGTTGAGGCTACCGCAGTGATTTTGACAAATACATTGTCAGCGACGCTCGCGGTAGCATCAACATTTCAACCCTTCAACATTTCAACTAAAACTTAGGGCACAACACCGTCTCATTGTCATAATTCCCCAAAAAGGCGAGGGAAATTTCCAACGCGCCCAAGCGACGGCCCGAGCTGGCCAGGTTGCCCAAACGGGCATCGTAACTGACGCCGATCAGGAAATTATTGTATTCTATTCCGGTCATCAGGATCACCGCATCTGGTACAAATCGATTGGTAAAATTGCGCACCGGGCGCACCCAGCCACCCAGGTGCAAGGCTGTTCCAGCAATCTCATCCACCAAAAACCGGAAATTCCCTCCAGCATTAAACGTCAGGTGAGGCCCTTGAATGTACCCTAGGATGCGCGGTGAAAACTGCACCCGATTGTTGATCGGGTATTGCAAGTTGATGTAAGCTGAATATTTGCGAAACAGCCGATTGTCGTTCTGGCGCTCTTCTACTTCTTCCTTAGCATAAAAACTGATCTGCGGTTCCAGCACATGGTGCATGGCTGCTCCGGCATAAACCGCCAGTTTGTCGCCAGGGGCGTAGGTATAGTTGAGTCCCACTGCTATGTCGCCATACCCAAAGTTATTGAAGGGATAAACCTCGGCGGTGGGGTCGGTATAACCATCCTGGCCGTTGAACTGGTCTTCAAAACTCAGGTTCTCGTAGTTGATGTTGCGCTGGCCAATGCCAAATTGTACCCCGAGCGAAAGGTACTGATCGCCGTAGCGGTTCAAGGCCTTGTGGTAAGCCCCCGAAATGGCAATGCTATTGGTGTAAAAATTGACCGAGGCACTGCGGTCATTTAAAAAAATCATGCCCAAACCCGCAGCATCCTTACCTTTCGTACCCACATCAAAACGAAAATCAGTGGCTGCCGAAAAGGTGGTATAGGGCTCGTCCAGCAAGTTGCGACCTTGGTCGCGATAAATGGTGGAAAGCCGGTATTTGCCATTAAAAGCCCCCGTCAAACCGGGATTGAGGTACAGGGGGGAGGCATAAAACTGAGAAAAATGGGAGTCCTGACCAGCTAGTTTGGTGAAGATCACCAATAGGGCCAAAACCATTATGGCGTATTGTTTTCGCATAGGAGTATTCTTTGAAATTGAATGCAAAAGTTAGGTTTTAACCATTCCACAAAATCGGACGCAAAAGTATCGAATCGCAGGGGAAATTACCATTCTGCCCGGGTTTATGTTTTTACTTTCCACATTCACAACGGTATTCAGCAATTTTTATTATTTTTGAACGTACGACCACGAATATCCATTGCCTTTGGAAAGCAAACGCCACCTTCATTTAGCCATTTGTCCACTGAGCGTTGTGCCAGTGCGGCATTCCCCCTCGCAGCGCAGTGAGATGATTTCCCAATTGTTGTTTGGTGAAACAGTAGAGGTCATGGAGGAAAAAGGCAAACAGTGGTGTAAAGTACGCGCCTCCTGCGACAACTTCATCGGCTGGGTGGAAACCAATCAACTCAAGGCCATCACCCCCTCCGAATTTGAACGTTTCAATACGCATTTTTCCTATAGCCTGGAATTGGTACAACCCGTCATGGGCACCGATCATTTTATCCCCATCACCATGGGCGCCCGTTTGCCCGAGTTTGATGGCATCCGTTTTCGTTTGGGGGAGGTGTTTTATACCTTCAGTGGCCAGGCCGTAGCCCCCAGTGATTTCAAGCCCAGCGCTGATTTTATTGTCAAACTGGCCAAACGTTACCTGAATACGCCTTTTCTCTGGGGTGGTCGCTCACCATTTGGAATGGACAGTCCGGCCCTGGTGCAAATGGTTTTCCAAATGGCGGGCTACAAAGTACCTCGCGAAGCCGCCGCACAAATCGAAATCGGCGACAACATCGACTTTATCGAAAATGCTCAGACGGGAGACTTGGCTTTTTTTGAAAACAACCAGGGTCGCATCAGCCACGTGGGTATCCTTATGCCCGAAGGGAAGGTCATCCACTGCTTTGGCGGCGTGCGCATCGATAAACTGGATCACTACGGCATTTACGACGAGACCCGCCAAATGTACAGCAAACGACTGCGGTTGATCAAGCGGATTTTGCCGACGATCCAGCGGAAGGTTGGGGTAGGGGAGTTGCCGGAAGTGGAAAGTACTGGGGTGCAGGCGGAGTTGTTTTAGGTGTGATTTGGTTGCACTTTGAAGAAGGCCACTATTTTTGTAAAAAAAGGATAATGTCAGCCAATACCGTTTCATTACCCAATGCTGAAAATAAAACTGGAGCGCAGGGCAAACCTGAACGCAAGCTCCGGGTACTTTCCTGGGCCGATTTTCAAAATAGATACCTCAGCAAAGAGGATGGTTACAAATATGAATGGGTAAATCAACAGGTCGTTAAGTCAAAAAATACGGATTACACTCAGTTCTTCATCGTCCATAAACTCCTCGAATTATTTGAACAATTGCGTGCTGCTGGACAAGTTTCTGGCATGTTGATGCCGGAAGGAGATATTTTCTTCGGTCCCAATCACCGCCGCCCCGATGTGGCCTATTTGAGCAAAGAACAAATTGCCCGGACTGCCCACGGAGAAAATCAAGTGCCCGCTTTTGTCATTGAAATCATCTCGACCAAAGACCAAATGAACTTGGTCCACGGAAAAATGGAAAATTACCGCGAAGGTGGGGTGAAAATTGTTTGGCATGTTTTTCCGCTGATCAAACAGGTGCACGTGTACTCGGGAAAAGGGTTGAAAAAAATGACAGTTTGTATTGGGGAGGATGTTTGTTCGGCAAAGGAGGTGTTGGATGGATTTGAATTGAATGTGGAGGAGTTGTTTCGGAAACCGGAGGTTGGAGAGTGAGCAAAAACAATTTAAAATAGAATAGCCCATTGAGAATATCCTTTTCAATGGGCTAAGTAAACTCAATGGAAGTCAGTAAATTCTACTGCACCCCATCTCTCCCCGGCTCCGTCCGCTCTCCTTTCGGTTTCGGCTTACCCCAGCGGTTGTTGTTGGGTTTCTTTTTGCCTTGGCCACCACTATTGCCACCTTCTCGGTTTCCAGGTGCTGCCGGATTTTTCCGACCATGTTGCCCATGACCACCTGCGGGGCGGTGAGAGTGCGGCCCGGTACTTTTGCCCCGGCGTGCATTCGGTGAATATTCTGGCCCCTCACCCAGGTTTTTGGGTGGAGTCAGTTTTTCAATGTCTTTATCAATCAATTTTTCAATCCGGCGAAAGCGGTGCTGATCCGTCGGCGATACCAGGGTGATGGCCTCGCCCTTGCGCTCGGCACGGGCAGTACGGCCTACGCGGTGTACGTAGTCCTCCGGGTCGCGGGGAACATCGTAGTTGACCACCAGGTCGATGCCATCCACGTCGATGCCGCGGCTGATGACGTCGGTGGCTACAATGATGTCAATTTTGCTGTTTTTGAAGGCCAGCATGGTTTCTTCGCGCTGGTCTTGCTCCACGTCGCTGCTCATTTGACCTACTGAGAGGTTTTTACGCTGTAGCTTGTTGTACAGGGAACTAACCGAAGCTTTAGAAGAGCAGAACACCACAATACGTTGACCTCTGCGGTCTTTGAGCAAATCGGTGACCAGGGCCAGTTTTTGCTCTTCATACACGACATAAGCCTTTTGGGAAACCCCTTCGGCTGGTTTGGACAAGGCAATGCTGATGGTGATCGGTTGGCTGTTCATCAGGGTACGCGCCAGTTTCATCACGCCGTCGGGCATGGTCGCTGAAAACAGCAGGTTCTGACGTTTGGCCGGGATTTTTGCAATGATGCGCATCAAGTCGGGTTGGAAACCCATGTCCAGCATGCGGTCGGCTTCGTCCAGGATCAGGAAACGCAGTTTGGAAAAATTGACGTACCCCATGTTGAGGTGGGAAATCAAGCGGCCAGGGGTAGCGATCACAATGTCGACACCACCCACGAACGCATTTTTTTCCTGGGCAAATTCTTTGCCATCTCCACCGCCATAAATGGCCATAGAAGAGACGCCAGTGAAGTACGAGTACGCCTCGATCACCTGATCAATTTGTACGGCCAACTCACGGGTAGGCACAATGACAAGAGCCTGCGTAGCGTTGGCTACACCGGATTCGATGATCTCGTTTATGACTGGAAGAATGAAAGCGGCAGTTTTGCCAGTGCCCGTTTGGGCTATTCCTATGAGGTCTTTACCCTCCAGGATGACCGGAATTGCTTTTTCTTGGATTGGGGTGGCCGTCTTATAGTTCATCGCATCGATGCCATCTAACAAGTCGGGATGTAGGCCAAAATCAGTGAAATTCAACGTTAATCTATTTACTTGACAATAAAAATCAGAATTCGGTACAAAGATGCAGTTTTTTTAGATTAGGAACACAAATTCTTTTCAAAGTTGAGAAGTTGAGAGGTTTAGGAGTTGAGGCTACCGCAACGGCTTAGACAATGCCCTTGGCAAAATTGCTGCGGTAGCCTCAACTTCTAAACTCCTCAACTTCTCAACTTCTCAACTTACTTTCTCATCGCTTCCACCGGATCCATCCTCGAAGCCTGCATGGCCGGGATCATCCCCGCCAACACTCCGATGACCGTGGAAAGGATTATGCCCAAAGCCGCATTGTCGACGGAGAGGTACAATTTGAAGGAGTCGGATATTTGAGACAAACCATACATGGCCACCATGACCAACAACAAACCAGCGATCCCTCCCAGGATACACAAAATGATCGATTCGATCAAAAACTCCAAGAGGATGATGTAGCGCTTGGCGCCCAGAGCCTTTTTGATGCCAATCAAACGAGTGCGCTCTTTAACAGAAACGAACATAATATTGGCCACACTAAACATGCCCACCAGGATGGCAAACCCCCCAATAAAAATCCCCAGAATGTTGAGCACGTTGAAAAAACCACTCAAGAAATTGGAAATGATGGACAATTGGTTCATCGAGAAGTTATCCTCTTGTTTGGGTCTCAAACGCCGATGGGCTCGCAGTTTTCCAGTAACCTCATCTTTCATTTGGTCAAGAGAAACACCTGCGGCTGCTTTGACGCAAAGGCTTGCGTCTCCGAATAGATTATTTGATTTAAGGTTGGCAATTTTACGCGCCAATTCATAAGAGACCAGAATCACCTCGTCGAAGTTCATGACGTTGATGATGCTTTCGCCGGATTTTTCAAGGACTCCGATCACCTCATACTTTCGGCCACCGATTTTAACGGATTTTCCAATGGGATCCAGACTACCAAAAACGGCTTCTGCTACCTTGAAGCCCAAAACACATTTATTGGCACCGTAGTAGTATTCGTTGGGCGAGAAAAAACGTCCTTGCTCATAATTGAGCTTGAACATTTCCGAAAACTCATTCGTAACCCCCAACATATAGGCTTGGTCAGCGCTGGATTTTAGGTACTTCACGGTCTTTCGGCCAATACCCACGTAATAGGTTATCAGTTGAGCCGAATTGACCTTCGCTTTGACTACTTCGTAATCTTCGTAATCGACATTGGGACGGCGCAAGTATTTAAACCAGTTGTCGGGGTTTTCCGACCAGGAGATTTTTTGGATGTAAATGACATCGTCTCCCAATTTAGCCAAACTGCCCCGCACGTTGTCTTCCAGTGAATCAACCGCTGAAAAAACGCCAATGATGCAAAAGATACCGATGGTGATCCCCAGCAAAGACAAAAAGCTACGCAGGCGATTGGAATTGAGTTGCCCCAAGGCCTGTACCACACTCTCGTAAATGATTCGTAAAACGATGCCCATAATCCGCGCTTATTTATTTGTACAAACATAGTCAATGCCCAGCAAAGCGTCATTTTCAATCGATCAACAACTATTTTTTCCGGTTGAACGTTTCAAGTAGGGTGTTTTGACTTAGTTTGAATAAAGTAAATTTTTTTTCAAACTGACTTATTCCCAACAATGTTACTATCTTTGTGCTTTTTATCTTTGACCACTAAAAGGAAAACCAAACTGTAGAGATGAGGACCAAACTTTCTCAATTCACTTACGAACTACCCAAAAAACTGATTGCACAATACCCTGTTGATAACCGCCATGAGGCCCGCATGATGGTCATCAACCGGAAAACTGGTACCATTGAGCACAAGGTTTTTAAAGACATCTTGACTTATTTTGACGAGGGCGATGTGATGGTCTTCAACAACACCAAGGTTTTTCCAGCTCGCTTGTATGGGCGCAAAGAAAAAACGGGTGCCAAAATTGAAGTATTTCTACTCCGCGAGCTCAACAATGAATCCCGCCTTTGGGATGTATTGGTCGATCCAGCCCGGAAAATTCGGGTAGGCAATAAGTTGTATTTCAGTGATGACAACGACAACGACATTCTGGTAGCAGAAGTTGTAGACAATACTACCTCACGGGGCCGCACCATTCGCTTTTTGTACGAAGGCACGGACGACGAATTCCAAAAAGAACTCGCTACGCTGGGCAACACGCCTTTGCCCAAATACATCATCCGACCTGCTGAAGACGTCGACCGGGATCGCTACCAAACTGTATACGCCAAAGAAATTGGTGCGGTAGCAGCCCCCACTGCGGGTTTGCACTTTAGTAAGGAATTGATGAAACGTTTGGAAATCAAAGGAGTAGATTTTGCTGAATTGACGCTACACGTGGGTTTGGGCACTTTCCGCAGCATTGATGTGGAAGACCTTTCCAAACACAAAATGGACGCCGAGTATTTCCGCATTCCAGCGCCTTCGGTTGATTTGGTCAACAAAGCAAAGGACGGAAACCACCACATCTGTGCAGTAGGTACCACTTCCATGCGTGCGATAGAGTCGGCTGTATCCGCTGAAGGTTTACTCAAACCAGCCGAAGGTTGGACCAATAAATTCATCTATCCGCCTTACGAGTTTAGCATTGCGGATTCGATGATTACCAACTTCCACTTGCCCAAATCCAGTTTGCTGATTATGATTTGTGCTTTTGGGGGCTACGAACTGGTGATGCAGGCTTATGAAGAAGCAGTAAAAGAAGAGTACCGCTTCTTTAGTTATGGAGATTCTATGATGATTTTATAGGAGATTGTAGGGTTCGGAGGCAATTTCAAAAGCGATCCGAACCCTGTAATCCAACCCATCCATAAAACCCATGAACTGTGCGCCCTAGCTTATTCCTGTACACTTTCCTCGCCTTATTGTTTGGCCATTCGTTCACGGTGGCAGAGGTACGCACCGTAGAATTCAATTTTTATAGCGAAAAAATTCGCCTCAATTACAATACAGACCTGCTTCAGGTGCCCAAGCCGATTATCGAGGGAAAAAACATCAAAAATTATTATACCTTACTGCAACGAACTGCGCATCAGCTTTTATTGAGTGATTTAAAAATTCAGCGAGATGCGCTTCAACTCAATGACTGGTTGTATTTTGAAATGCTACGTGGCACAACGGAACAGGTCTTCAACGGACGTTCCAATGCAGAGAAGAACCTGCTCCTGTGGTTTTGTATGTCGGAAAGTGGTTTTGATACCCGTGTGACTTTTCGGGAGCAGCGCGTCTTTGTATGTGTGTACACCCAAAGTGAAATATACGAAGCGCCTTTGATCGAAGATCGGGGCCGAACTTTTGTCAATTTGAGTGCGAGCAATACCAAAGCGGATGAAGAAGGCGTTTTTTTGCTTGACTTCGCCGCGAAACCAAATGGAAAATCTTTTGTTTTTGGTTTAAGTATACTTCCCGGACTAAAACCTCAAGTGGAAAAAAAGTCGCTGGGATTTACCTACAAGGGACAAAGTTACAGCTTGGAAGTCAATTTCGATCGCAATTTGGTGCGCATGTTGGAACGCCACCCTTTGATTGACGAACGAGAATACCTGAAGGCACCCATGTCAGCAATTTTGCGTAGCAGCTTGTTGCCTCAATTGACACAGTTGATTAAGGGAAAAAGTGGGATGGAAACCTTGGAACTATTGACGGTGTTTACCCGTTCTTGTTTCAGGTACAAAGAGGATAAGGAATATTTTGGCCGGAGTAAACCTATGGTTCCCGATGAGTTGTTCCATTACCCTTATTCCGATTGTGAAGACCGCTCGGCACTGTATTACGCCCTGGTGAAAGAACTGCTGGGCTGGCCTATGCTGATCATTGGATTTCCTGATCATTTGACCATTGCAGTCTCTATTCCCGAATTTGATGGCGATGCTATTGAATATCAGGGACGAAAATATTACTTTTGTGATCCTACAGGCCCAGCCAATTCTGCTGAAATTGGACGCCTACCGGAAGAATTTATCGGCCAAGAGTACGAAATTTTGGGGCATTTCAATTAATCCTGCAAAATTTTTAGTTCTTTTGCCCAACTTTTGAACTTGTTTAAGTTTTTTGGAGAAAAAACTTGTACGAGTTTTCACAGTGATTCGGTGATTATTTGCTTTAATACGGCATTCATTTAAATTTCGAAATCAATATGTACTGGACGTTAGACCTTGCGTCTCACCTTGAAGACGCACCATATCCGGCTACTCGCGATGAGTTAATTGACTTCGCGGTCCGCTCTGGCGCTCCTTTGGAGGTCATTGAGAATTTGCAAGTAATGGATGATGATGGAGATGAACTGTACGAAACCATTGAGGACATTTGGCCTGATTATCCCAGAAAGGATGATTTCCTCTTCAATGAGGAAGAGTATTGATTGTTTCGGGTTCGCCTGCATCAACGACGACATAGAGGCCCCGCCCAACAGCGGGGTTTTTTTGTGTTTTTAGCCTTGAAAAGTTGACTATTGAAATGTTTCAAATAGCTATAGACGGTCACTCTTCCTGTGGAAAAAGCACCTTGGCTCGTGCCCTTGCCCGCGAGTTGGGCTACATCTACATCGATTCAGGAGCCATGTACCGGGCGGTTACCCTGTTCTTTTTGGAAAATCAGGTTGATTTATACGACCATGACATGATTCAGCAATACCTGAGTCAGGTTGAACTGAGTTTTGGGCTGGCCAACACAGGCAACCGTACCATTCTCAATGGGCGTGACGTGGAAGATCGCATCCGAGAGATGGATGTGGCCGCCAAAGTAAGTCCAGTGGCCACGATTCCCGAAGTCCGGCGCAAAATGGTGCAACGCCAGCGCGAACTGGCCAAAAACCACGGTGTAGTAATGGACGGTCGGGATATTGGTACAGTCGTTTTTCCTCACGCTGCGCTCAAAATTTTCCTGACTGCCACGGTCCAGCGCAGGGTAGAACGGAGGCAGCTGCAACTGTTTGAACAAGGGCACATCATAGATTACGAAGACATTCTGCACAACCTTTACGAACGGGACTACATCGACTCAACCCGTTCGGACAGCCCCTTGATGAGGTCACCTGAGGCCATTGTGATCGACAATAGCAATTTGACTCCCGAAGAACAATTGGCCATTTGTGCCCTACTGGCCCGACATCGCATGGAAATGCATTAGACTTTATGTTTATAAAGTCTATTAACGAGACATATGAAATCTTCCTATACACCTTTAATCCTTGGCGGGCTTTTCCTGAGCATCCTGGTAGCCTGTTCTCCCGATCGCAGCGCCTTAAATTGGCTCCACAAAACGGAGCGACACTGGGCCAAATTGGAAAACAAACAACCCGAATGGCCAGAGATGCTCGATTCGGCAGCACTACAAACCCGACTGGATTTTTTAGCTGAAGCCCTCGATAAAACCCAGGAATGGGAAAAAAAAGCGCTGGATACAGCCGTTAAAACCAAGTTAACAGCCTTAAGCACAAACTTAGAAATTGCCCAAAGCCGCTTGAAAACGCAACAAAGCGACCCCAGTTCCTACAATTTGGGTCTGCGTTTGCGCGGCTTATTTATCCCTGATCAGCCTTTTGAAATGAAAAAACTGGAAGATTTGGAAAACTACCTGGATCAGGCTCCTACTTATTATCGACGGGCCAAACAAAAGTTACAGGCACCAGCTCCTAGCCAATTTGACTCGGCAGTCGCTCAACACATCAGCAGCATTACGTATTTGAAAGAGGAGTTGGTGGCAAAAATAGCCGAGGGCAATTTGCCGAACCTGAAGATCAAACAATTGAATCAAAAAATCAGCAAATCTTGCTTGTACATGAAAGATTACCTGGCTTGGTGCAGAAGTATGGCCTTTGAAGCTCGGAACTGAATTATAAGTCTTTTACCGAATTCCGATCCGTCAGAATGTCTTTCAACTCTTTCAGAAAGGCGTATTGATGGGGCATCACTTTTTTGAAAGCTTCTTTAAAAACCACAAAAGAGCCCTGGTTCATCTCGTTTTGGAGCTTGTCCTTAAGTTGAACCGCATCTTCATACAGCATGGATTTGAGGGAAGGGATGTCGTGCCATTCACCTTCTACCGCGTAAGCTTCTTCTTTGGCACCGTTTTCAGCATGGATTGGATCCAATTCGATGAAACGATCGGCATCAGTGATGAGGGAATTGGGCACCTCGGTTTGGTTTTGAGGAATGGCCCATTCTTCAGTATCCGGGGCATTTACCAGAAATATTTCCAGCCCCCGCTCGCGGAAGCGATAAATGATCAGGTTTACTTTTTTAGCTAAGCTCATATTCTACAACTTCCCTCGTGATGTTATTAGCTCCAAACAGCTTTGAACCAAAAAGGTTCATTCGTGCAAAGAACTACATAATCACTGGAAAAAACAAATGAAAAATTAGGAGTGCTTTGTAGTTGGTGGCCTTTTGGCTGGGCAAGGACTTGTTGTTTATACTGAAAAATCACAAAGGCAGTAGGCTGGAAAAACTGCAACTCCGAGTCCTTGTTGCCCACTAGCCTTTGTGTATAAAAAATATGCTTTAGATTATTAGCCTTGAGGTAAGTTGAAAATCAAGAATTTGCGCACAAATCTAGAACTCCTCCCCGAAGGTTCAAAACCTTCGGGGGGGTAAAGCAGCGAAACAGTGCTTTGCTCAACCGCCCCGAAGGTTTTGAACCTTCGGGGCGGGGTTTTAGATCGTGCATATGTCTACTAATGGTCTGGTAGTCAACTGACCTCAAGTTTATTTGTGGTTAACCAGGGATTGTAAATCTCGGTTTTGCTGCTCCAACTCGGCTACTTTTTTATTAAGCTGAATGAGATACAAAGACAGCTCTTCAATTTTTTCAAGCATTTTCCGCTGCATTTCACCCAAGTCAAATCCACCTTCTGCTTCAATTTGTGCTGCGGAAGGAATGCCAGGCAAGTGCCCGTTTTGCTGGAGGTGTTGCTCCAGCTTCCACAAGGGCATCAAGCTGTACTCTTTCCGAAAAACATAGTCTGGCCAATTTTGAAATGCCAGTACTTTTAAATCTTCAGCTATGATTTTACCCTGTACTGCCAGTTTGAAACCAGCCGGAATTCGGGTTGAACCAATGCCTACCAGGTCGGTGGGGTTTGTTGCCAGGATGACATTGCCACCGCGGGTGATGATGTTTCCTGATATTCCAAGTTTCCAGGCGTATCCATCTGTATTGCCTCCAATCCGCATCCAGTCATTCACCCTCATGCTGCCGTTGACGTGAAGTTTGGCGTCTGGATTGGTTAGGCCAATTCCGATGCGGTCATTACCATCTGCACCAAGAATGACATTGCCACCGCGAGTAATGACGTTGCCCGAAACACCCAGCTTCCAGGCATAGCCATCCGTGTTGCCGCCAATGCGCACCCATTCATTGAAGCGTACGCCGCCCCCCACGTGGAGTTTCGCATCTGGATTGGTGACCCCAATTCCAACATTGGTAGTTGTGACGATTGCACTGTTGTTGTTTACAGCCTGCCATTGTCCAAAACATAGGTTGCAGCAGCTCACTGCAATAAAAAAAACGATAAGTGATTGCATTTTCATGGTAATGATGTTTTTGGTTGATGATGTTTGTGTTTGCAATCATTTTGGAGAAGTAAGAGGTAAAAATGGCTTAGCTGTTCAATTAAGATTTTGGCTTAGTTGCCTGAGTAGTAATTATAAGTGGTTCCATCCGTCTTTTTGGAGGAGAAATACATAAAAGAGCCATCGCTCCCAAAGCTGGTTTGTTCCCCACTCCAATGGTTGTGGATTTTGGAGTAGGAGTTGCTGCCTCCTTTCCCAAAGCGAGCCTGGTACAACTGAAATACATTGCCAAGGGCATAAGGCATGTTTTCCTGACCAAAATTGCCGTAAGCATCCATCCAATACCGTCCAGGGATCACTTGCATGAAAGTTTGAAAACCAGCCACATCCTGCGGGTGAAGGTCGCGCCCATTGATAAACACACCCGTTCCACCCCCCGATGCATTGGGTTTCAGGGGGCCGCCGATGTTCAATCCGGCTACTCCAATTCCGGTACAGGGGCCACCTTTGATGCCAAATGCTCCAGTCAGGCGGTCGTACCAATAATTGCCTGGCGTAAATTTGACTTTGTAGGTGTTTTCCAACTGGGCCAGCGTAGTGGCACTGACTGTCTCATCGTTGATGATGAATGGTTTCATCGTGTTTTGGGCGTTTAAGGCCAAACCAATGGCCAAGGTGAACAAAAGGGATAGGCATTTCATGGTTGATTGTTTTGGGTTGAAAAAATGTATTTGTTTAATCCTGAAACAAAATTACTGGCAGAACCCGCGCAGCACAATCCCTGAATGACAGGGTTTTAAATTGGGGAAATTACCTGGATTCAGGTAGTGGATTGTGCGCAAACGGATGCGGAAAAGGGCTAATTTTGTTTACATTTCTTCATCCTCTATTTTGAATCCATGAGTTTTAGTAGCCGTAGTCGTATCGCTTTTTTGTTGCTGTTGTCGGTGCTGGTTTTAGCAAGGGCTCAACCTGCTGATCCCTTGGTAGATAGTTTGAAGCAGGCCCTAAATAGTGCAAAGGCAGACTCCAACCGGGTGAAATTGTTGATGGATTTGGGCAACAATGTAGGCTATTACGACGCGAAGGCCGCACTGGATTACGCACACCGTGGGCTGGCATTGAGCAAAAGAATCAAATACCCACTAGGGGAGGGGCGCACCCATTATTTGTTGGGCAACACCTACCTTGATCTGGGCGATTATCAGCAGTCAAAAAGGCATCTGGACACCGCGGCACAAATTTTTAGGGTCTTAAAGCGACTCGATATGTTGGGAAAAATCCACAATGCCCGGGGCAATTGGCATTACCTGCAAAGTGAACTTTGGCATGCAGCGCATGAATATGGGCAAGCGGTGGATTTGTTTCATCGTTTAAAAGATACGGTTTTGGAAGTCATTCCTTACCAGAATTTGATTGCGGTATTGGGGGAAACCAAAAACTATGATCGAGCGATCAGCCGCAGCAAACAATTGCTAGCCATTATCAAACAACGGGGAGACAGCCTACAAATGGCGTACTCTTATTATTGCCTCAGTAACAACTACATAGCTTTGAATCAACTCGGTGCTGCGCAACCCTACGTGGAACGTTTATTGGCTATCGTGCAAGAATCTAAGGATTATGTTCTGGCAGCGGATGCCTACAACGTGATCGGTTTGTACCACTTCAAACGTAAAGATTTCCAGCGAGCCTTGGAGTTTTATCAACAAGCCCTGGAAAAAGCCCTACGCGGCAATTATCAAAGTGCTCAATACCGCCACGCCATTGGCCGAACCTACCTGCGACTTCATGATTTACCCGCTGCTGGGGAATACTTGCATCGCGCCGAGAATGAGGCATTGTCAACAAAGGCCAAAGACCTGTACGACCAAATCTGCCGCGATTTGGGTGAATATTACGCTCAAGTAGGCAAACCTGCCCTGGCTTACCAGTACTTGCAAAAATACAACCACCTCAACGATAGTATCCTGGTAGCCGAAACCCGCCAATACAGCAGCTACCTGGAAGCCGCTTTTGCAGCTAAAAAGCGGGAAAGTGAAATATTACGGCTTAAAACCCAACAATTAGAGAAAGATTTGCTGCTCAAAAAACGGAACAACTTATTGCTGACGACCCTTGGCATCCTGGCACTACTCGGAATCTTTTTTGCCTTCAAAACCCGCAACGATCGCAACCAGCGGCAATTGTTGGAAAAAGACAAAAAACTACAAGCAGAACAAATCCTAGCCCTGGAAAAAGAACAACAGGTGATTTCCCTACAGTCGATGATCACCGGGCAGGAGTCTGAGCGCAACCGCATCGCCAAGGATTTGCACGATGGCCTGGGGGGCTTGTTTTCAACCGTAAAAATGTATTTCAGCACTTTGGCGCACGAACAACCTGTTTTGGGCACCAATCCACTTTTTCAAAAAAGTATGGAATTGACCCACACCGCATCAGAAGAATTGCGGCGCATTGCCCACAACCTCATGCCGGAGGTATTGCTAAAATTGGGTTTGATCAACGCCATCCAGGACCTCTGCAACCAGATCAACATAGGTCGATTGCTCAACATCAGTTTGCAAGCCTATGGCATGGAAGCACGCCTGAATCCCCATACCGAGATTATGTTGTACCGCATTGTCCAGGAACTGCTCAACAACATCATCAAACACGCTCAGGCAACGGAGGTCATCATCCAGTTTAACCGCCACAACGAACGCCTTAGCATCACCATCGAAGACAATGGCCGGGGCTTTAACGCCAGCGAAGACAAGGCAGGCGCAGGACTCAGCACCATCCAAAGCCGGGTCAACTACCTCAACGGTGAGCTTAATATTGATTCTACCCAAGGAGTAGGCACTACGGTGATGATGGAGTTTTATTTATCTTTACAAGATGGTACACATCCTACTCATCGATGACCATCCACTCGTAACGGATGGTGTCAAAACCATGTTGGCTACCCAGGAAGGAATTGTGGTGAGTGCTGCGGCAAAAACAGCCAAAGAAGCCTTGAGCATTCTTGAACAATCCACCTTCGAAATCATCCTGCTCGACCTTAGCTTGCCGGACATGGATGGGCTGGCGCTTTGCAGTGAAATCCGAAAGAGCAACCAAAGTTCCAAAATCATCGCCCTTACCTCCACCAACGAAACGGGCATCATCACCCAATTCCTCCAACGTGGCGGCAACGGT
>JAIYAV010000005.1 GCA_027488855.1 Saprospiraceae bacterium | reverse complement strand
TTTTCGAGCACCTTAGCAAAAATGCTGAGTTTGATCAATTTCATCCCGATTTCCATAAAGTATTGGATTTCGGCGCGATTCATTCAACTTAGCACGCGCATTCTGCGCGGACTATTGATGAAGTAACGGCACTATATTTTTTCGGGCGTTGTCACCCTTATCTTTGTTTTCATTGTAATCCAAATCAGCCCCTGTTTTTCCAACATAATTACCATCTTGAACAGCTATACCAATAGGAACAGTGTAATTTCCCTCGTGCATTAATGCTAAAGGATTGTTTAGTTGGCCTTTTCTTGTCACCATCAAATCAGGAGCCCCAAGGCCAACACCTATTTCTTCTCCATATTGATAAATACCGCGCAGGTAACCTTTATCTTCCCAAGGCAACCATTCTCCAGGAATAAAATTCGCATAAATCATAGTTGTTGAAACAGGAAACGCTTTTTTCAACGCAAGCATATTGGCTTTCAACCCAGCTACATACGTTAATTCAGAAAAATTGGAATCCGTCTTTTGGCTTACACCAATTGATGTTTCCTGGAGATTGATACCTTCAATTTTTCCATCGAATTCCTTTCCCAATGCTGTCAACAATAATGCAAACCGCGCCCTGACTTTTTCATTCCAACGCTTTGCCACCCAACCCTCTGGCTTGCCATTATCATCGTATTGCAATACAGCACCACCATCATATTCGGCTGAAAGCAGGTATGCTGGAATTGCTTTGTACTTTGAATTGAATGTAACATCTTGTAATTGTATAAATAGCTTTTTTTGGTGGTTCTTTAGGTACTCATAATCTTCTTTTAATTTTGAGAAATCGTATAGCCCTTTTTGGGGTTCAAGGTCTTTCCATGAATACATAATCTGAGCCCCTTTAAACATAGGATGTGTAAGTAAAGGATGGCCAATGATTGAGTCTCTATCTCGTGAAAAATATACGAAATGTCGTATGCTGTCTTTAGGAATAGGACATGTCGCAGTTACATATTTTTTATAAGCGTCTTTATACTTTTCGGCAGGATTTTGCCAATTCTGTGTATAAGTAGATATCGAGAATATGGAGAAAGCAAAAAGTAAGATGCTTTTGTATGTCAAATTCATTTTTTCTAATTTACTTCGTCTGCGAATATAGCAAGGGGTAGTTTATTTAACAATTAATTGTCTATTAAACTTTGACATCATCAATCAACCACACACCAATTCCCCAAAATTCCCTATTTTCCCTCCCACAAAAACCAAAAAAACCATGCGTCACCACCTCCTCCTTCTCTTCCTCCTTTTTACCACCCTTTCCTCCGCCCAAACCTTCTCCAACCTAACCTTCCGCTTCCTCGGCGTCGACGGCAACCGCGCCTCCGCCGTAGTCGGCGAGCCCGGCAACCCCATGGTCTCCTACGTCGGCGCAGCCTCGGGTGGCATTTTCAAAACCGAAGACGGCGGCCTCAACTGGCGGCCCATTTTTGACGATCAAGACGTTGCTGCCATTGGTTCCCTGGCCATTGCCCCCAGCAATCCCAACCAAATTTGGTGTGGCACCGGCGAAACCTTCGTCATTCGGCCCGCGCACCCGCTGGGCAATGGCGTGTACAAGTCATCCGATGCGGGCAAAAGCTGGCGGCACCTCGGGCTGGAAAAAACCGGGCGCATCGGGCGCATTGTCGTGCACCCCAGCGATACCAACACCATCTACGTCGCCGCCCTGGGCAACACCCACGCGCCCCAGCAAGAGCGTGGTGTTTACAAAACCAGCGATGGCGGCAAAACCTGGGCTCGCGTCTTTTTCCTGAACGAGTCCACGGGCTGCAACGAGATCGAAATTGATCCCAACAACCCCTCCATCCTCTTCGCCGCCATGTGGCAAGTCGACATCAAAACCTGGGGCCTCAATTCCGGTGGCCCCTCCAGTGGAATTTACCGCTCTACCGACGCGGGCAAAACCTGGGAGCCCATGAGCACCCGTGGCATAGCCTCTGGTGCCGAGAATCCCGTAGGCAAAACCTCCGTGTGCATCGCACCCAGCAATTCCAATGTGGTGTATGCCCTGGTTGAAGACAAAGAACCCATCCTCTACCGCTCTGACAATGGCGGCAACGGGTGGTCGCGAGTCAAAAAAGACCATTCCATGGCCCAACGTGCGCCCTACTACACCCGGGTGCGGGTCTCCACGGGCAATGCCGATGAGGTGTACACCATCTGCGTCAACATCTCCAAATCCAAAGACGGCGGTAAGACTTGGGTTACGGGCGAAGGCAGCCCCTGGGCCATGGGCGGCGATTGCCACGACATGTGGTTTGACCCCAAAAATCCCAATCGCCAGATGGTGGCCCACGATGGCTGCATGAACATGACGATGGATGGCGGCAAAACCTGGAAAAACGTCAACCTGCCCATCGCCCAGCTTTACCATGTAGCGGTGGATAGCATGATCCCTTACCACGTGCTCGGCAATCGCCAGGACGGCTATTCCTACTACGGCCCCAGCAACAGCCGCAGCGGGGGCATCCCTACCAGTGCCTGGCAATTTGTGGGGGGCTGCGAGTCGGGTTTTGCCCAGGTCGATCCTTTCAATCCCAATATCGTCTGGTCGGGTTGCTACGACGGCGGTCTGGACGTGACCGACCTGCGCACGGGCATCGCACGCGACGTACGCCCCTGGCCCGAAACCCAATACGGCTGGAACCCCCAAAACGTGAAATACCGCTGGCACTGGAACTTCCCGATGGTGCTCTCGCGCCACCGCCCGAATACGGTGTGGGTGGGCAGCCAGTACATCCACCAAACGACCAACGGCGGCCAGTCCTGGCAAGTCATCAGCCCGGATTTGACCACGGCTGACCCTAAAAAAATGGACAATTCCGGCGGCATCGCCTACGACAACCTCTACACCTGGGATGGTTGCACTACGCTGAACATGGCCGAGTCCCCTGTCAAAGAAGGTATCCTCTGGGTGGGTACCAACGACGGCCTCTTACAGCTCACCCGCGACGGTGGCAAAAGCTGGGAAAACCTCACCAAAAACCTGCCCGGACTACCCGCTGGCGGCAGCGTTTCCTGCATCGAGCCCTCTAATTTTGAGGCCGGAACCTGCTACGTATCCTACCGCTTTTTGTATGTGGGCAACACCCAGTCCTACATTTTCAAAACCAGCGATTACGGCAAAACCTGGACGAAGATCATCGGCGATTTGCCCCAAAACCAGTCCAGCACGGTGTTCCAAATCCGTGAAGACCCGACAGTGAAAGGCCTGTTGTACTGCGGCACCGACAACGCCCTCTACTTTTCTCCCAACGACGGCAAAACCTGGCAACGCCTGCGCAACAACCTGCCTCCTGTGGCGGTGTACGGCATCGCGGTGCAAAAACACTTTGGCGATTTGGTGCTGGGTACTTATGGTAGGGGCTTCTACATCCTAGACGACCTGACGCCCATCCGCCAATTCAGCGCCGAAGTGCAAAAGGCCGAAAGCCACTTGTTCAGCCTGCGGCCAGCGTATCGTTTTCAACGGGTGTTGGGTACGCATGCGGACGGCGACTCCTTTTCGGGGCAAAACCCCACTTACGGTGCATTGATCAATTATTACCAAAAAGACACCTTGCAAAAAACGGCAGAACTAATGGTGCTCTCCATGCAAGGCGACACCTTGCGCCAATTAAAAACGGTCAACAAAGCGGGTATCCAGCGGACCAACTGGGATTTGCGGCCGGAGCCCGCCCGTTTGCCCAAGTTGCGTACCAAACCCCGCGACAAGGACTGGGTGGAACTGGACAAAAACGGCGAACGCAACATTTACCCCTGGGATTTGGACATGCAGCCAGGTATGAATGCACCCCTGGTGCCAGCGGGCAAATACCGCGTAGTGTACATTGCCAATGGCAAAAAACAGGAGCAAATCCTGGAACTCCGCAATGACCCGAATGTAAAGGGCAATGATGCCGACATCCAAAAGCAATACAGCTTCGGCCTGCAACTGAACCGCGACCTCAAAGCCACCGTCAAATTGATTGAAGAGATCGAAAAACAGCGGGCTGATCTGCAAAAGGCCAGCACTCGGGAAAAATCGGCTGATGTAAAAAAAGACTTGCTCGATCTGGAAGAGCAATTGTACCAAATCGAAAGTGGCCTGCTCGACCTGAAACAAACGGGTGCCCGGCAGGACAATTTCCGCAACCCGGTGGGTGTACTGGAGCGTTTTTTGGCCATCGGCAAGGAGCTATTGGTAGCCAGTGGGGATCATCCGCCAACGGATCAGCAGGTGGAGGTGCATCAATTGACCAAAGGGAAATTGGAGGCTGCGCAGGCGGCGTATCAGGGGGTGCTGAACTCGGCGGCGTGGAAAAAGGCGGTGTGGAAGAAGCCGTAAAGGTTGAACGATCTTATTTGTGCGGCTTCGCCGCTTGTTTTTCACCATCTAAGACATCTAAGAGGCACCTCAGGGGCATTGCCGTCTAAGATGTCCCTTAGATGTCTTAGATGGTTCAATTAAAAATGTCTAATTGGTGAAAAAGAGGATTTTTTGTGCGGCTTTGCCGCTTGTTTTTCACCATCTAAGGCATCTAAGGGACATCTTAGGGAGCGTTGGTTTTTAAAAGCACTTAATTGTTGAGGATAAATGGCTCGGATTACCTTCGGTATTGATCATTTTTTACAAACAAAGCAAGACAAGACCAAACGTTGGGGGCTGGTCACCAATGATGCCGTTTTTACCCACGATTTCATCCCTGTACGCCGAGCGTTGCTGGACAATGGCTTCCGGCTGGTTCGCCTTTTTTCACCCGAGCATGGGCTGCAAGTGGTAGGGGCAGATGGCACCCTGATGGCCCATCAAACCGACGCTTTGTCCTGTTTACCCGTGTTCAGTTTATACGGTGAAAACTTGCGCCCACCTACCGAAGTTTTACAAGATCTGGACGGCATTTTATTTGATCTACCCGACGTTGGGGTGCGTTTTTACACCTACATCTGGACACTTTCTTATGTAATGGAGGCTTGCCATGCAGCCCGAGTGCCTTTGATTGTATTGGATCGCCCAAATCCCATTAGTGGCAGGCTCGCCCTGGCCGAAGGCCCGATGTTGGATGAAAGTCAGGCCGCCTCTTTTATTGGTCGTTGGAACATGCCCATTCGGCATAGTCTGACGATTGGGGAATTGGCTTTGTTTTGGCAAAAGGAACGTTTTGATGATACACTGGATTTGAGCGTTTATAAAGTCCAAAACTGGAAACGGGAGCAGTTTTTCCAGAATTTGGGGCGACCTTTTGTGCCCAGTTCGCCCGCCATTTCTAGCATGGAAACCTTGTTGACTTACCCAGCTTTGTGTTTTTTGGAAGGTTTAAATGTGAGTGAAGGGCGGGGTACTGCTTTCCCATTTAGAGTATGTGGCGCGCCTTGGATGGACGTCTTGATGCTGGCTAAGGCTTTTAACGACAGTGGCTTGGAAGGGGTGAAAGCACGACCCTTTTCATTTATTCCAAGTGAAGGTTTGTACAAAAATCAAGTTTGTCGGGGCATCATGTTACATGTGTTGGATGCGGCTACTTTTCGCCCGGTTTATGTGGGGTTATACTTGGTCGGGCTGTTGAAAAAACTGTATTCGGAACAGCTCCAATGGGCGAATTACCCGACCCATGTCAATAAAACCGGAGCGAGGCATTTTGATTTGTTGACGGGTACGCCGAGGGTACGTGAGGCTTTGGAGGGGGATGTGGATCAGTTTTTGGGCCAAATCCGGGATTTGACGGGAGTAGAGGATTGGAGAACGCGAGTGGAAGCGTTTTTGCTGTATTGACAATCATACCCCAGGAGGCTACCCGATATTTTACTCGGTGGACTTGAATTCCCTGGGGTTGGTAGAAGTGCTTGGGCAATGGAAGTTTTCCGGGATGAAGGGTAGCCACATAGGGCTACCCCAACTTGGCTGCCCCAACTGAGCTACCCCAAGTGCCTGAATTTTTTATCTTTGCGCTCTTAACCAAAATCACCCAAACTTTTGCACACGCCCATCATTCACGTCATCATCCCCGTTTTTAACGAAGAAAAATCCATTGGTTTGGTCTTGGCTGAGATCCCTCGGGAATGGGTGCAGGAGGTCATCGTATGCAACAATGGCAGTACGGACAATACGGCGCAGGTGGCGCAGGCAGCGGGAGCTACAGTAGTGTTTCAGCCCAAAAAGGGTTACGGCAACGCTTGCCTGAAGGGCATGGAATACATCCTACAAAAGCCGCTCGCCGAACAACCCGACATCGTCGTTTTTTTGGATGGCGATTATTCGGATTATCCAGAGGAATTGCCTTTGGTGGTCGGCCCTATTCTGAACGAGGGCATCGATATGGTGATCGGCTCACGCCTGTCTTCTGGCCAAGCAGAGAAGGGTTCCTTGACTCCGCAGCAAGTCTTCGGCAACTGGCTGGCCACTTTTCTCATCCGACATTTGTACAATTACCATTTTACCGATTTGGGGCCATTTCGGGCCATTCGTTGGTCGTGTTTGTTGCAATTGAATATGATTGATCGCAATTATGGTTGGACGGTAGAGATGCAAATCAAGGCGGCCAAACAAAAAATGCGTTGTTCGGAGGTTGGCGTGCGTTACCGGAAGCGGGTTGGCGTGTCTAAAGTATCGGGAACCATCAAAGGAACCATCTTGGCCGGGTACAAGATACTTTATACCATTTTCAAACATCTTTGAGCTCTAACAGCGAAAAAACGAAATTAGATTCTGTATTTTTAAGGAATCCAGCCATAAGGTTTTCAGGCATCGTGCTGTAAAAGCTGCCCCACAAACGTTTGCACGAATTATAAAAAAAAATATTTCTACAAAAGGCGTTACTTTGCCTCCCTAAATCGTTCTAAATTAGTGAAAAACGGTATAAATTGCATCGTTTTTCAACACAAGTTAAGAAACCTGTTAAAAGAGAAAAACGCACATAACCAATATGATGTCCGCACTTGCCTTCTTTTTTTTGGGGGTGTACACCTTGTCCCTGACCTACGTGACCGCTTACTGCCTGTCACAATTCAATCTTCTCTATTACTACAAGCGCTTTGACTGGCGCCGTAAAAAAGAGGAGTTTAAAGCAAGATTCGCGGCGACGGCTCAGGCCGAAGCTGTAGTCGCTGCTGCCGCTGTCGTTGGGGGAAAAAGCATCACTTCTGCACAAAACCTTGGCGTAGCAAACGCTGACTACAGCCTGATGAGTACTGAAGAGTACGAAAAAACCTATCCTTTTGTGACCATTCAACTGCCGCTTTACAACGAGCAATACGTTGTAGAGCGCCTGATTGACAACATGGTACAAATGGATTACCCACGTGATCGCTTCGAGATTCACGTGCTGGATGACTCCACTGATGAAACCCAGGAGCTGGTTCGCGCCAGAGTGGCTTACCACCAAGCCCAGGGGATCAACATCGAACAAATTCGTCGGAAAGAGCGCAAAGGTTACAAAGCTGGTGCCCTTAAAGATGGCATGGAATTCGCCAAAGGTGAGTTCATGGCCATTTTTGACGCTGACTTCCTGCCTCGTCCCGACTTCCTAAAAAAGACCGTTCCTCACTTCCAGGATCCTAAAGTAGGCGTGGTACAAACCCGCTGGGAGCACATCAACGAAGATTATTCGCTGATCACCCGCCTGCAGGCCCTGCAACTCAACGTACACTTTACCGTTGAGCAAGTAGGCCGCATGGAAGGCAAACACTTCTTGCAGTTCAACGGTACTGCTGGTTTGTGGCGCCGCAAAACCATCGAAGATGCGGGTGGCTGGGAAGCTGATACCTTGACTGAAGACCTCGACCTGAGCATTCGTTCTCAGTTGAAGGGCTACAAAATCAAATTCCTGGAAGACGTATCGGTTCCATCCGAATTGCCAGCAGACATGAACGCCCTCAAGGCGCAACAGTTCCGCTGGATGAAAGGGGGTGCTGAAACTGCTCGCAAAATGTTGCCCATCGTTTGGAATTCCAACATGAGCCTGATGCAAAAACTGAATTCTACCTTGCACTTGTTGGCAAGTACGGTATTTGTGTTTGTATTCGTAATGGCGATGTCCAGTGTTCCACTCTTGTATTTGGTAAACGTTTTGGCGAAGCGCCACAACTTTGACAAAGACTTCTTTACTGTATATCTGCTGGGGATGTTGAGCATCACTTTGATGTACTACATCGCCAACGTACAATCCAAGGCGCGGCATTTGCCGGTGGTAAAAGCGGTTTTCCGTTTCATTACCCACTTCCCGCTGTTTTTGGCGATGTCAATGGGTTTGTCCTTGCACAACACCATTGCGGTAATTGAAGGCTGGAGAGGTAAAAAATCACCTTTCGTACGTACGCCGAAGTTCAACATCAAGGACGGTGACAAAGGCCAGTTCTCGAACAACAAGTACCTGAAGAAAAACCTGACCTGGGGCACTTACCTTGAAGGCTTCATGGCCTTGTACTTCGGTACTGCGGTACTGTGGTCGGCTTATTGGGGTGAAACGATCTTCATTGTGTACCACGTGATGATGACGATTGGTTTTGGTTCGGTTTATTTGTATTCTTGGAAGCATGCTCGGGCGTAATTGACGCTGGGGTTTAGATATAAAAACGGCCAGGTGGAGGAATCCATCTGGCCGTTTTTGGTTTGAAGAAGGGGTATTGAAAATTTAGCAGTAGTTCAAGGGAATAACCCCGCAGCAATCAAATCAACCCGTTCTAGAATTCGATCAATATCATTCAATTTCAGTAGCTTGATCGTAGCCTTTCCAGTTTCGGTTTTATGCAAAATTTCGCCCTCTAGTACTTCGAAATGATCAAACCAATTGTCTTTTCTGGGGTGAAATAAACGAATCAATTTTTCTTCGTCATCTAATATGGTAGCCAGATCGCTGCCTTTGGCATTGTTACAGATTGGGCAAGTATGTGCAAGATTGCTCAATTCTGTCCTTCCACCATGCTTTCGACTAATGATGTGATCAGACTGATACCGAATAAACGAATCCACCTCTGGTCGTCGACAATATTCACACCGATATCCTGCTCTTATTGCCACTGCTCGCCGTAAAGCTTCTGGTGTTTTTTTGCTCATGCATTCGCCTTAGACAGGTGTAACCTTGCTCTGGATTTTGCCAATCGAACGATGTGTTCATAAATAAGGTAATGGTCAAGCTCTTCTTGTTCAGCATCGGCAAGTCCTTCTTCCTGTTTTTTATCTAAAAGCTCTTCTACCCGATCTTGTAAAGCTTCGGGAGCATGAAAAGCCAGCACTTTAACTGGATCTAACATAGCCATGAACTCGGCGAGGCTATCGTAAGCACTGGTTGACTTGGTCATAACTAACTTTTGAGGTAAAAATAGGGCTTTTATCACTACGATTCAAGGGCAATACCGGAAATAAACCCTCACTAAAGGTTTTGGAGGACTTGTTTCACCCCCTCACATCGGCACCTTCGCCACTTCGTACGCCTGGAAATGCACCTCCCGCACAAAACCCATATTGCCGAACAATTTTTTGCCCCCCGGCAGCGCTTTCATACGCCCTAGCCGCCGATTTCCCCGTTCTATTTCAGCTGGGGTGGCTGCCCGGCGTTCGCCAATGGTGCCATAGATTTTGGTCATTGGTGGGGTTTTGAACTTGCCGAAAAACAGGCTGCTCAGCCAGTACCACTTCCCGCTGTTCACGGCCATGATGCACACTTTGGGGTTGGTCAAGGCATTGCGAGGAATGTTTTTGGTGAAAATTTCAAAGTAAAACCCCGAAAAATCCTCCCGATTGAGGAAGAAGGAGCCGATAGGTGTAACGTTTGGTTGTCCTTCAGCATCTGCAGTTGCAATGGAAACGTGTAGGTTGGTGGCAAAACCGTGGCGGAAGTTTTGGCGGATAGTTGGCCAATTTTGGGAGGTGATGGGTGACGGCATGAGGGTATTTTTGGTTTGAACATCAAATCACGACAGTGATCTTCAAATAAGCAGCCTAAATATAAGGAATCACCCGGTAAAAGCCCGAAGGGCTGACATGATTATAGCCATAAATATGCGTAATGGTGATTAAAAACCCTGAAGGGGAGGCATTACTAAATGACGATAAAATGTCCAAGCAGTGTGGTCTTTCCCTATCAAATCCGCCCCAACTCCACCTCCGCCGCAATAAACGCAAAACTCGCCCACTGATTCCCAGCCGTAATCACCCGAAACAGCCGCTCCGCCTCTTGCTTTTGCCCATTAATCAAGTAATAATTGGCCAAACCAAGCGCAACGGTACTGTTGCTCAAAGAATTGGGCTGAGCAATTTCTTCCTTGAGTTTTGAGGCTTCAATCTCCCCTTTGTGCAGCAACAAGATCCGCAGGTAATCAAAATTTTCGATCAAGGGCAGATCGGGTTTGATGTTGTCCAATAGTTTTTGGGCTTTTTGATCTGCACCCAACCGCCGATAACACAAGTACAACCAATTGGCCGTGGCCACGTACATATCGGGGTTTGCGGATTTGCGGAGGTCTTCTTCGTAGTAACGTGCTGCCTTTTTGTACTCCCCTTTCAGGTACAGGCAAAGCCCTAGATGATAACGGATGTTGGACTGCAAGGTGCTGGTGGGAATCCCCTTGGCATTGGGCGCACCGTCGGGTTCTACCTCATCTGGTTTGCCTCGGGTGAGTGCATAAGCTTGTTTAAAATCGGCCATTGCATTATCCACACAACGAATACTCAGGTAACGGTGGCCGCGATGGCGGTACAGGCGGGCATCGGCGGGGTGCTGGGCGATGCCTTGGGTATACAGCTCGATGGCTTCGGTGTAATGCCCCAAATAAGCCGTTCGACGACCGTACCAAATGAGTGCGTCGGGGCTGTTGGGGGCTAATTCGTAGGCTGCTTTGGCCGCTGCGCGTTTTTCTTCCATACTTGCACGGGCGGCTTCGCTCAATACGGGAGGGATGATTTGAGTGGCGCAGTCTTGCCCCTGTATTTTAGAAAAGCTGATGATGGCAAGGCCGCAGCACAGGATGATTTTGTTGAAAGTTTGCATAGCTGAAAGTTGGGATGATGTAAACTTGACAAGATTAAAGATAGCGTTTAAACCAAAAAATCTAAGCCTAAATTTAGACATGCTCCCAATTCTGTTCGGAATCCATTTCCTACCATTCGGAGGATCAAACGCTACATTGGGAAAGTCTTTTTGTATTCTTGTATCACGATGTTTACATTTAGAATGCAATCGTAAAAAGAACAAAATGAAATTATTGACCCTGACTTGTTTACTGTCTTTTGTGGGGAGCCTGTGCGTTATAGCTCAGCCACAAGGGTTTTCGAAAACTAAACTTGATAGTTTGGTAAAAAAAACAGCCACGCTGCCTAATGACACCAATCGGATCAACACCTTAACTGAAGTAGCGGGACTCTACGCAAATACGAATGTGGAAAAATCCATACTATTTGGCGAAGAAGCCCTAAAGCTCACTCAAAGCCTCAATTATGTCAATGGCTTTCACAAAATTTTGAGTCTCATGTCTTTTCAATACAGCATAAGTGGTCAATGGGCAAAGGGTTTAGAATTGGCCTTAGAAGGGAAAGAAAGATATAAAAACGATCTGGTCAAGCTTGCTAACTACATAAATATGGCTCAATTGGCCTACAACAAGCAAGGTGATTATAAAAGGTGTTTGGAAGAATGTCAAGAAAATATTCGGATGTTCAGTGCTCATCCGGGAATTGAGTTCAACCCCGTTGACAAATGGGCGACCTATATGACGGCTTCGCAAATGTACAGTAAAGAGCAAGAAGCGGACTCAGCTTTGATCTATGCCTTTAAATGCCTGAGCTTTGCACAATCCATACCATTTAATACAGGACATTTTGTAGGTTATGCCCACAATGCCATTGGCCTTGGATATTTGACCCAAAATAAGCCTGATCCAGCAATTACCAATTTGCACATTATGCGCTCAGCCATGGCTGAAATAAACAATATATTTGCGTTACAGGAAACACAAATATACCTGGCAAAGGCCATGCAAAAAAAGGGTGAACCCGACTCAATGTATTATTACGCCAAAATAGCTTATGATGGCGCTACCAAAATGGGTAATGATGTAAATGAAATGAACGCAGCCTTGATTTTGTCGGCATATTTTGAAAAAATTAACCCAACACAATCCTTGTTCTATTTAAAAAGCCACAATGCAATCAAAGAAAAGCTGTTTACTCAAGACCAAACGAATAAACGGTATTTTTTGGAAAGTGAGCAGCGGAACAAGCTGGCTGAATTAGAAAAAAAAGAAATAAACGCGAAAAACAGAATCCGCCAAAATACACTTTTAGGCGGGTTGTTCACTTTTATACTCCTGGCAGCAGTCTTGATTTTTACAAATCGGCGTAAAAAATTACTCAATGATACCTTGCAACAACAAAAATTGCAAATCGAAAATCAGAATCAAGATTTGGTCAATTCAGGGCGTGAATTAGCCCTGAAAAATCAAGATTTAGAAACTGCTTTGGCGAATTTGCACATCACCCAGGCTCAACTCGTCCAATCCGAAAAACTAGCCTCACTCGGTGAACTCACGGCAGGCATCGCCCACGAAATCCAGAATCCGCTCAATTTTGTCAACAACTTCGCTGAAGTCAGCGCGGAGATGATTGACGATTTGAAAGAGGAACTGGAAAAAGGCGATATAGAAGAAGTAAAAGCCATTGCCGAAGACTTACAAGTAAACCTCGGCAAAATCAACCATCACGGCGGTCGAGCTTCCTCCATTGTCAAAGGAATGCTCGAACATTCGCGGACCAGCACAGGTGTAAAAGAGCCCACTGACATTAATGCCTTGACCGATGAATTCCTTCGCCTCGCTTACCATGGCTTAAGGGCGAAAGACATTAGTTTCAACGCGGCGATAGAGACACATTTTGATCCTGATTTACCCCTCGTTTCCGTCATTCCACAGGACATTGGACGGGTGCTGCTGAATTTGATCAACAATGCATTTTATGCGGTAAATGAAAACGCGAGGCAAGGTTCGGAAGGCTATCAACCAATAGTAAAGATTAGCACTCGAAAACTGGAAAATGCCATCGAAATCCGTGTCCAGGACAACGGTAATGGCATCCCCGAACCCAGCCTCGAGAAAATATTCCAGCCTTTTTTTACTACCAAGCCTACCGGGCAAGGCACAGGGCTGGGACTGAGTTTGGCGTATGACATTGTGACCAAAGGGCATGGGGGAACATTGGACGTAAGAACGCAAGAAAATGAAGGTACCGAATTCGTTATTCGTTTAGTATAGATTTGTACACAGCAGCAACATTTTGTACTTTTACAGGTAAATAAGTTGAAGATGATCAAGATTCCATACGGTGAAAGCGATTTTAAAAAATTGGTATTGGAAGATTATTTCTACCAGGATCGTACGATTTTTATTAGGCAGCTCGAAAAATGGAATTCTAACTACCCCGTTTTTTTACGCCCTCGCCGTTTTGGTAAAAGCTTATTTATTAGCACTTTACACCATTATTATGGCTTGGAACACAAAGATGAATTTCAAAACCTTTTTGGCAATTTGTACATTGGGCAACATCCAACCGAAGCAGCAAATAGTTATCTGGTCTTGCGTTTTGAATTTAGCCGCATTGACCCCGCAACCCATGAAAGCACTTACCAGGGTTTTTTGACCAATGTCATTTTGGGAGCGCGTACTTTTTTAGGCGCTTATAGTGATTTTTTCAGTGAAGAAGACAAGCAGACCATTTTAACCCAAACGAGCCCCGAAGCAATCGTAAAAATGATTTTCAGCATCACCAAGTCAAATAAAATTCCCCACAAAATCTATCTACTCGTTGACGAATACGACCATTTTGCCAATGAATTATTGTCTTTTGACCTTGATCGGTTCAAATCAGATGTAAGTAGAAACGGGTTTGTGCGCAAATTTTATGAAAGCCTTAAATCTGCAACTGGGGAAGGTATCATTGACCGAATTTTCATCACTGGCGTTTCACCCATTACCCTAGACTCCTTGACCAGTGGTTTCAACATCAGCGACAACATCAGCCTAAATCCTATTTTTCACAACATGATGGGATTTACGCATGAAGAAGTAGAAAGCATTTTGCATCAATCCGCCATTCCGCCGGAGATAATTCCTAATATGATGTTTGATCTGAGGGAATGGTACAATGGGTATCGTTTTACCAATCAAGTCAATATTCGTCTTTTCAACCCGGATATGGTGCTCTATTTCTTGAAGGAGTACAGCATTATGCAAAAATACCCTGAGGTGATGCTGGACACCAATGTGATTTCAGATTACCGGAAAATACGGAATATTTTTAAAATTGGGGGCGAAGAAGACACAAAATTTGAACTTTTAGAAAGCTTGGTTGAAGATGGATGCATTGATTTTCCCCTTACAAGATTGTATAATTTAGAAGCAGAGTTTACCCAAGACGATTTTTTGAGCTTACTCTTTTACATGGGTATGCTCAGTTTTAGAGAGGTGTCCGACATCGGTTGGCGCTTTGAAGTGCCCAATTATGTCATCAAAAAGCTCTACTTTGAATATTTCACGGCTATTAATTTAGACAAAACCCGCTTCGCCAAAACCAAAAGACCGATTGCCCAAACCATTTCAGCGCTCATTAGCCAAGGCAACCCTGAGCCTTTCTTCAAAATCGTAGAATACGTTCTATCCAAAAACCACTCCAACCGTGATGAATTGGCTTACGGCGAAAAACATTTACAAACCTTGATGATTGGCCTCTTGTTCCCTTATGAATCCTATTACATCCATAGTGAATACGAAAGCAAAAAGGGCTATCCTGACATTTTTTTGGAAAGAATGCCCGACCGTCCCATTAAATACGACATTGTTCTGGAACTGAAATACGTCAAAAAATCAGCTGAAAACACCCTGAAAAAGGTCATTGAGCAAGCTGAAAGTCAATTGGGAGAATACATGCACAGCGAACGTTTTTCGCGCCCCGATGTGCTTGGCTTTTATGTCGTTTTCCTGGGCGGCGAAGTGTATCAGTGGAAAAAATGGGAGAAGTAGTGGCTGCCCATCGTCAGCACCATAACCCAGGATCACCCCGTCATTGATGCCCTACTATATTTCTATCGACACACCACACCCCAAAAGCCCAAAAAATTCTAGCTTTATCCCAACAGTATGAAAAAACCAAAATTGCATGAAGCCATTATTTAGCCTTCTTTTACTACTGGGTGCGCTGGGTCTTTTTGCCCAAAACACCCCTACCCTCTCCAAAGACAAAGCCCAAACCCTCAAGCGCCTGGATGAACTATCTGGCAGCTATACTCAGGTCGCCATGAAAATCTGGGACTGGGCCGAATTGGGGTACCAGGAAGCCAAAAGCTCCCAACTCCTGCAAGAACAACTGCGCAATGCAGGGTTTGAGGTCAAAGCTGGAGTAGCGGACATGCCGACCGCCTTTGTAGCCAGTTTTGGCTCGGGCAAACCCGTCATCGGCATCCTCGGCGAGTTCGACGCATTGCCTGGGGTATCTCAAGCGGCTGTACCCACCCGCCAAGAGCGCCCGGAAGTAAAATCGGGTCACGCCTGTGGGCACCATTTGTTTGGGGCAGGTTCGGCGGCGGCGGCGGTGGCAGTCAAAGAATGGCTGCAAAAAAATGGCAAATCGGGCACCATCCGTTTTTATGGCACGCCTGCCGAAGAAGGTGGCGGTGGTAAGGTCTACATGGTACGCGCAGGTTTGTTCGACGATGCCGACGCAGTCATCCACTGGCACCCGGGGAGCGAAAACAGCGCCCGGGCCAGTTCCTCCCTGGCTAATATCTCCGCTAAGTTCCGCTTTTACGGTCAAGCTTCTCATGCAGCAATGGCACCCGATCGCGGTCGCTCTGCCTTGGATGGCGTTGAATCGATGAACTACATGGTCAACATGATGCGCGAGCACATCCCGGAGGATACCCGCATTCACTACGTGATCACCCGTGGCGGCGATGCTCCCAACGTGGTTCCAGCGTTTGCTGAGGTGTATTATTACGCCCGCCACCCGGACGCCAAAACGACCCAGGAAATCTTCGACCGCATCGTCAAAGCAGGCGAAGGTGCTGCATTGGGCACAGGTACCCGCATGGAATTTGAGCACATCAACGGCGTGTACAACCTCATGCCCAATGAAACTCTGGCCCGCCTCATGCACAACAATCTTACCGCCGTTGGTGGCGTGATCTACAATGCTGAAGAGCGCCAGTTTGCCGAAAAAATCTTTCCTTCCCTCAATCTACCTGATGTAAAAATCGAATCGGCAGCCACCATTTCACCTTTTGAACAAAAAGAAGAACGCAACAGTGGCTCCACCGACGTGGGCGACATCAGTTGGGTGGTGCCTACCGTGGGAATGGGCTCAGCGACCTGGGTGCCGGGCACTTCTGCACACAGTTGGCAGGCGGTGGCCGCGGGAGGTACCGGGATTGGTGCCAAAGGAATGATGGTCGCGGCAAAAACGATGGCGTTGACGGCGATCGACCTGTTCAATGCGCCGGAAACTTGTACCAAAGCCAAGGCAGAATTGAAGGAACGCACCGGGAAGGATTTTAAATACCAATGTTTGATTGGGACGCGGAAACCACCGCTGGATTATCGGAAATAGTAAGGGCAGCCCTTGCGGCTGCCCTAGCCCAAGGGCACCCTCAAGGGGCGCCCCAACAAATCGTACGGGCGGCCCTATGTGGCCGCCCCAAATAAATGACCATGAAACCATTTTATATTTTTTCCCTACTCCTCATCACCTGCAACGCCTGGAGCCAATCCTTCAGCGCCGCAGAAATTACCCGCTGGAAGACCCAGGCCCAAGGCATCACCATCACCCGCGACAAGTGGGACATCCCCCACGTATCGGGCAAAACCGACGCAGATGCCATCTTCGGCATGCTCTACGTCCAGTGTGAAGACGATTTCCAACGGGTTGAAGACAATTACATCACCAACATGGGGCGCATGTCCGAAGTGGAAGGTGAAGCCTATTTGTACCAGGACTTGCGGGCACGCCTGTTTTTGGATACCAATCGGGTCAAAGCCATTTACCAAACCAGTCCCGGCTGGATGAAAAAACTCTTGCACGCCTTTGCTGATGGCTGTAATTATTACCTCTACACCCACCCCGAGGTCAAACCCCGTTTGATCAAACGTTTTGAGCCCTGGATGCCGCTGATGTTTAGCGAGGGGAGCATTGGGGGAAACATCAGCGCAATTTCGGTGGAGCGCTTGAAGAATTTTTACACCAAAAATCATTCTACCTCCTGGCGATTCAAGGATTGGCAAGAAAAGGAATGGGAACCCGTCGGCTCCAATGGTTTTGCCATTGCACCCAGCAAAAGTGCTTCGGGGCATGCCATTTTGCTGATCAATCCGCATACCACCTTTTATTTCCGCAGTGAACTGCACATTCGCAGCGAGGAGGGATTGAACGTCTATGGGGCCGTAACCTGGGGGCAATTTTTTATCTACCAGGGCTTTAATGAAAACTGTGGCTGGATGCATACCTCTAGCGCTGCGGATGTGTTGGACGAGTACCTCGAAACGATTGAGAGGAAGGATGGAAAAGCCTATTACCGTCACGGGGCCGCGCTCAAGCCTGTGCGGGTAGAAAAGGTACAATTGTGGTACAAAGACGGCAATGCACTCAAATCAAAAGAATTTGACACTTACCATACCCACCACGGCCCGGTCGTTTCTGAAAAGGATGGCAAATGGATCAGCATCAGCATGATGAACGAGCCTTACAAAGCCCTGGCTCAATCGTTCCTGCGCACCAAAGCCAAAGGCTACAAACAATACAACAAGGCAATGGACTGGCGGGGCAATGCTTCCAACAACACCGTTTTTGCCGACAGCAAAGGCAACATCGCGTACTGGCATGGTAATTTTATGCCTCGACGCAACCCCAGTTTTGATTGGGAAAAACCCGTAGATGGCAGCAATCCTTTGACCGATTGGCAAGGTTTACACCCGGTTAAAGAAACGGTGCAACTGCTGAATCCAGGTACTGGATGGTTGCAAAATTGCAACTCCACACCTTATACCGCTGCTGCCGCGCAAAGCCCGGATCCAAAAAAATATCCCACTTACATGGCACCGGATCCTGAAAACTACCGGGGTATTCACGCCGTCCGGGTACTCAAAGATGCCAGTGGTTTCACCTTGGACAAACTGATTGAAACGGCGTACGAACCTCAGCTACCTGGTTTTGAGCCCATCATCCCGGCTTTGATTAAGGCGTACGAAGAGCATACGGACAAAAATCCACGGCTTACTGAAGCCATCAATGTGCTGCGGCAGTGGAATTTTAAATACAGTCTGGAATCTCAGGCAACCACTCTAGCGATGTATTGGGGGGAAAAAATGCTGACTTATACCCGCTACCACTTGCCGGAAGATGAGCCCAACGATGCCCTGAGTTTGACGGAGCACATCATCAAACGCAGCACTGCTGAAGAAAAGATCAAGCAGTTCAATCTGGTGCTGGATGAATTGACCCGCGACTTTGGCAGCTGGAAAATCGCCTGGGGGGAAATCAATCGTTTTCAACGCCTTACGGGCAAAATCCGTGAAACTTTCGACGATCAAAAGCCGAGTCTACCCGTTGCATTTACCTCTTCACACTGGGGCTCACTGGCTGCTTTTGGCGCACGAACTTATCCTGGCACCAAAAAACGCTACGGCAGTGTGGGCAACAGTTTTGTAGCAGTGGTGGAATTTGGGCCACGGCTCAAAGCCAAGTCCATTGTGACGGGTGGGCAAAGCAGCAACCCTAACTCCCCGCACTTTTTTGATCAAGCGAAGATGTATACCGAAGGGAAGTTTAAGGACGTTTTGTTTTACCCGGAGGATTATCAAAAGGGTGCCAACCGAACTTATCGGCCGGGGGAGTAAAATAGATAGAGCCCTGTGAAGATTCAATTTTAGGTAGTCGAATATTTGCAGGGCTCATCGTTTTATTCAAAATGGGCGGGCTATTCAATGTCCTTACCTTTCTTGAGTAATTTTTTTTGTTTTTTTGCTTCGGCAATTTGCCCCTTGAAATTAGAGCTTGAAACGACCTTTTTGCCAGAAGATTTTTCAAAAGCTTCCAGAGCATCCCCCGCAGCACCGCCACCTTTCCGGGCTGCAGTTCGATTTTCTAAAAAACCCTGAGCGTTGCTATCTAAAGCCTCATTTTTGGTGCCTTCCTCCCCGAGCATGGTAAAAATAAGCTCTAGATTAGTCATATGGTCTCGAAGTTCTTCACTTTTAAGACCTTTAATTTGTCTTCCTCCTGCGGTCTCCACAGCAAGGGGGGTGGCAATTTGCCCCCACCCTTTGGAAAGTTCAGGGTCACGCCGACGCATATCTTTTACATAACCAGAAGGATTTTTACTATCCGTCAGGACTTCAACAACATCAACAATTACAAACCACCATTCTTCTTTTTCCCAAACGCGACGTATCTGCTTTTCTTGAAAGATGACGATTTTATTTTCTTGATCCATCTTGACTTTGATTCTATTGAACAAATATGGCATCAAGTAAAAATACTAATTTTTTTATAATTTTAATAAAAACACAAAAAAACAATAAATGTTATCGCTAAACCAAAGCTTCAACATTTGTCCCCGCTTACCTCCTCCGCAACAAATACACTTTGAACAATATCGCTGTCTCCGCAGTGGTATTGTTCAAAGAATGCGGAATACTTCCATCAAAAAAAAGGGTGTCGCCGTGATGCAATTCGAGGATGTTGTCGCCCAAACCATAATCAACTGAGCCCTGTACCACGTGGATCAATTCCATGCTGTCGTTCGAAAGTGGCCTGCGGTAGGTGCCTGCGGGAATGGAAATGAT
>JAIYAV010000355.1 GCA_027488855.1 Saprospiraceae bacterium | reverse complement strand
GTACTTGGATTGGGGTATACGCTCAACCCTTGAGCAGCTATTGGATTGGCTTGTATCGATGGTGCTATCAAATTTTGGTTCCCCGTAGCTGGCCCGATGTATAAGGCATCCAAGGCCATATCGCTGGTATTCGAAGCGGTTACCCCTCGGAAACGGATGCGGGTAGTGCCGTTGTTGTAAGGTTGAAGATCAATGGTCGCTTTGCGCCACTGGTTGCCCTGGTTGCCCGAAAGAGACCATACCGTAGTCCAGGATACGCCATTGTTGGTGCTGATTTCCACATTCAATTCGCCCATTTGCGCACCGGACATGTGGTAATAAAACTCCAAAACGGGGTTGCTTACGCCGTTCAAATTCAAACACTTTTGAGTCTGTAACACCGCAGTCCGATTGGGATGTGAAGAATTGATGTAGGCATAAAAAGAGCCATGCTGCGCTGCATCCGGGCCAGTGTTGGCATTTGGGGTTGCACCACTGCGGCGCACCCAGTTGGTTTGATAGCCAAGGACTCGTTCAAAGATGATGAAATTGGATTCAAAACTGCCACTCCAAGGAAAACTGCTGTACAAAGTTCCACATCCGCTTGCTGGTTCCGTAATGGTAGCCGAACGAACGACTTGGCAGTCCTTGGAATCGATGACCGTAACCGTGTAAGTACCCGCCGTGAGGCCATTGATGTTTGTCGTAGTGGCATTGTTCGACCATACGTAGTAATATGGAGCTACACCTCCACTTACAAGCGCTGAGATGGATCCGGTACTCTGCCCAGGCACGGCAATATTTGTAGGAGTAAGATTGGCTTGTAGGGTTGGTGGATCTTGTACGCTAATCGTGCTGGAGGCGACGCAGCCTAATGAATCGCTGACCGTGAGGCTGTAGGTTCCGGCACTCAGACCCGTCAAAATGGCGGTAGTGCCCCCAGTAGACCAGAGATAATTTACTGGCCCATTTGCACCTAAGACATATGCGGTAATTTTTCCATTGTTGCCTCCATTACAAGCAGGACTCAATACTGTATTAGACAAACTCAGGTTGCAATTTTGCCCACCGTTGTAAAAATGGATGTCATCAACTGCAAAATCCCCCTCATTCCCTTGCATCAAATAACACCCGATGCGAAATTGTACATTTGGCACATTGTTAAAGGGAGTCAGATCACAAATGGCCTGCTGCCAGGCGTTACCCGTCGTCTGATTGGCGTAAAACAAGAGGTTTTGTGGCAAATCATCCCAACTGATGCCTCCATCCGTGCTGGCCTGGACTGCAAATTCCAAAATGCTGTTGCCATAAGCATGATAGCGCAGCGACATCTTGGGGGCAGTATAGCCACGTAAATCAAAACAAGGACTGCGCAATAAGCCGTAGCGCTCCCACAAATTGCTATCGATAGAAGATTCGACATAGGCGTAATAATTACCGGAGTAAGCTGCATCAGGGCCAGTATTTGGAGTAGGTGTTGAACCAGTCCCGCGAATGAAATTTGCCTGTATATCTGGGTAAATCCAGGTATTCGACCAATTTTCCATCCCAGTTTCAAAATCAAAATGCTGGGGCAAAGTAGTAATTTGATTGGTACAATCGTTGGGATGAGGGCAGCCATTGCTGAGGTAAGCTCGATCGTTGAGGGCAGTGTACGCCATACGGCTTAGCTGTTGGGGTGTAAAGCGGTTTTTGCACTGGACATGGGCGTAAGACATGATGTTGGTGGGATCGGGCTGATAAAGATCGCCATTGGCATCGCGAAAATTACCAACGTAGCTACAACCATACATCATTCCACCACTGGCCAGGTTGGGATCGGCGGGGGTATCGCAAATTTCATCCCCGGCGGTACTACAATTGCTGCCATTGACCAGTTCATTGCTCACACCGGTTTTGCCATGGGTGTGGTACAGGCCGAGGTAATGACCCATTTCATGCAGAAATACCACCGGACCATCGGTACAACCTTTGGCCAGGATGATGCGGTCGGCGCTGGGCGGCAAACTGCTATATCCACAAACCGGATTACCATTGACCGATACAGCTTGAAACAAGTACACATTGATGACATTGGGTACATCATAAGCGCTGAGTTGTGGCTCTTCCGTGGAATCAAACCCGAACAGGGTGTTGTTGGCAAAAGTGGTTTTGGCGCCGCATTCATAAAACTGGATGCCATAAGGGCCAAACAAGGCGTTGAGTCTATACAAACAAGGGTAGATGTAGTCGTAGCTGATTCTGGGAGTGGCATTGGTTCCACTGGTCGCGATGCATTCCTGAAACTGGATCGGAATCCAGCGTACCGAAGATGCCGAACGGAGTGGATTGAATTGTTGTCGTTGCTCCCGAGTGCGGTCAAAATGGGCAATTTGCTCCGCCGTAGGTTTGAATCCGCAGGACTCTTGTGCAAAAAGGTTGAGGTATGCTGCTGTGGTCAGGAAACAACAGAGCAAGGTTTTCCAGTAATGGGACATATGATAAAAGGTTTGTTAGCAGTTATTGTGCCGTAAAATTGGCCTGCTTTGACAAACCTAAAGCCACGTATAGATAAGTGTAGAACTTGGCTAAACAGGTGTAAGGCTGAGAGGAATAGGCGTCAGCGCAATTGTTCCAACTGGCGGAGCACCGCCTCACGTTTCCGGTGGGACAAGGGCACGGATTGATTGTTTTCCAGGATCAAACTTTCGGCATTTTTTTCAAAGCGCAGCACCTTTTCCTGATTGACCAGGTAGGAATTGTGGGTGCGGATAAAACCTAGTGGCTCCAGAATCTGGGCAAATTCCTTGAGGTTTTTGGAAACGGTGATGCAGCGACCATCCGCCAAATAGAAACGGGTGTAGGTACCCGCAGCTTCACAATAGCTGATTTCCCCAGAGCGCAGGTAATAGATGCGTTCAGCGTCTTTTAGGGCGATCCTTCGGGATTGATCTGGATGCTGCTGGCCAAGGCGAGACAGCAGGAAATCAATCTGAGAACTGAGCTGTTGGTTCTGCAAGTTATGGGCCGCTTTTTGGACACTTTGTACCAATAGTTCAGGTTCTACTGGTTTGAGCAAATAATCGATGGCGCTGTACCGAAAGGCATCAATGGCGTATTGATTGTGTGCGGTGATAAAAATGACCTGAAAATTGCGCACTTCGATTTGGCGCAACAAATCAAAACCCGTTCCTTCATTGAGCTCTACGTCCAAAAACAACAAATCGATTGAATGTTGCTTTAACAGCGCTTTGGCCTCCTCAATTGAGCTTGCCGAAAGGATGATTTTGACTTCCGGGCAAAAAGCCTCCAGCATCAGCTGCAACATTTCCCGGAGCGCGGGTTCATTGTCGACAATCAGTACTTTCATCCGGCTTTGAGAATCAAGGGTAAAAAAATCTGGGCGATCACTCCTCCCTCGGGTTTGTTTGCGATGGTAAAATGGGCGTTGCAGTGGTGGCGCTGGCGCAGAATGGAAAGGGTATCCTGAATGATTTGACTGGCGCGGGAAAGGTGGTTTTTTTTCTGCTCCAATTGTTGATCCAAGCCCTGGCCATTGTCCTCCACCTCTAGGATCAATTGCTTGGTATTTGTAGCGATAAAGCGAATTTGCAGTTTGTTCTGCCGGTCCTTCTGCCGGAACCCGTGCTCAATGGCGTTTTCAGCAATCGGCTGAATCAGCATTGGCGGCAACATCATGTGTTCCGAATCCAAACCTTCCGCTACGGTGATGGTGTATTCAAAGGTGGCAGGAAAACGTAAGCTCTGTAAGTCCAGGTATTTTTCCAAAAAGGCCTTCTCTTGCGCCAGACTCACGTACTCCATATAAGTACTCTCCAAAATTTGGCGCATGATGGACGCAAATTTGGAAAGGTAAACCGCAATGCTCCGCCCATCATTCGTACGCATGGCCAATACCTGTAAGGCCACCAAGGCATTGAAGAAAAAATGAGGGTTCATCCGGGCCCGATTGAGGCGTTGTTCTTTTTCCAGGGTCACTTGTTTCGCCTGCATGGTGCGCTGGCGAAGTAGAAAGACCAAGGCCACAATCACCAACAAGGCCACTAGAATTCCCGATAGGAGTAGTTGATTGTGCAAGAGGGCGATTTTGCGGGACTGGGTCAGCTCCTGGATGCTTTTTTCGTTTTTGACCCGCTGATAACGTTGCTCCAGTTCGTTGATGGTACTGAATTTTTCAATACTCGCCAAACTATCTTTCAGGCTACTCATCTGCTCAAAGGCCAACAGAGCTTGCTTGTGGTGCCCGACCCTCTTTTGGATTTCATAAACTTGTTTTAGTGCATTGAGCTGCATTTGGGGGTTGAACAAGCGAGCTTCCAGTAAGGCGGAATCGGCAAATCCTGCGGCCAGTGGGTATTGGTGGAGTTCCTGCAAGGCTTGACTTTTCAGTCGCAAGGCCTGGTAACGGTATAAATGGTGCAAATCCTTTGGCAACAGTTGTTGCGCACTATCCGCCAATCGCAAAGACTGCTTAAACTGCCGATTGTACAAGGCCTGGGTTGCCAAACTGAGGTAAGCATCCGTTTGGGTATGGACATTACCCAACATCTGCCCTAAACGCAGTCCTGCTTTTGCCGCTAAATAAGCAGAATCAAGGTATTTTTCCTCTTTTTTTTGCTCATAAAGGCTGTTGTATGTAGCTCCTTGGCGAGAAAGTACAATTCCCAGTTCATCCTGATTGTTGATTTTTCGGGCTAAGGTCTCTGCCTGTTTTTGGTAAATCAGGCATTTTTCAAATTGTCCGGTTTGGGAAAAAACAACCGAAAGACTGGTCAGTGCTCGTTGTTGAGCGAACTCGTATTCAGCTGTTTCCGCATAACGCAGTGCTTTCAGGAAATAATCAGCTGATTTTTGGTACTGATTTTGGGTAAGAAAGTAGTTGCCGTAAGTATTGTAGTAGCGAGCATAGGCTTTGGGAAGACATTGTACGGAGTCCAATAAGCGTTTTTCCTCCCGCATCAGGCTTGGCACCCGCTGGGTTTCATTTTTATTGAAATAGTACTGCGCCATCGAGTTGCAATAAGAAATGCGGCAGGCGGCGGTGCCCACACGGCGAATTTTTTCAAATTCCAAAACCGCAGAATCGACTTTTCCTGCATTGAAAAATTGGATGATCCTGGGCCTTCGGCGAATTTCTTCGGCGCACTCGCATTCATTTTGCGCATGTAAAGCGTGGCTTAGGATGCAGGACAAGAATAGGCAAAATAGTGGTGTGACGTTCATGTACAATCGGTTTCTGAATCCTTAGTCTACAAAGATATTCTGGGTGAGCGAAACTGAGAAGCCTTGCAAGTCCCGAGTGATTCAACGATGGCCTTGGTTTACTTATCGACAGATTCGATTAACTTTAAGCATTTCCTACTGCTCATGATTAAAATTCATTTGTTCGTGAACTTGATTTTACAAAACGTTGCCAAACACATTCAACTCACTGCCGCTGAGACCGATCTTTTTTCGAGCTTGTTAGAGACACGGACCCTCAAGTCCAAACAGTTCCTGCTCGAAGAAGGCCAGATTTGCAAACACAGCACTTTTGTACAAAGCGGCTGCTTGAAGGGATTTACAGTAGATAAAAATGGGTTTGAACACATACTCAGTTTTGCCACTACGGGTTGGTGGATCGCCGACATGTATAGCCTGATTACCCAACAAGCTGGTCAGTTGAACATCCAAGCCTCAAGCCCAAGTGAAATATTGCTGTTGTCAAAAACCAATCAAGAAAAACTGTACCGAGAGGTGCCAAAATTTGAACGTTTTTTCCGCATCCTCATCGAAAATTCCCTGGTTGCCTCCCAGCAAAGAGTGGTCGACAACCTGAGTCTGAGCGCGGAAGACCGCTACCGGCATTTTTGTGAAAAATATCCCAGCTTGGTTCAATCGCTTCCCCAAAAGGAGATTGCTGCTTACATTGGTGTGACTCCAGAATTTTTTAGCAAAATGCGTTCGCGTTTGCTTAAGGGGGGATAAAGGAATATAGGCTTCAAGTTATTTTAATTAAACATGAGTTTTGAATTAATAAAATTGAAAATCAATTCGATTAATCCCATACGAGGTGTTTTGCTGCCTGGAGGGCAGCTATCTTGGTAGATATAAGGTAATCAGGATATTGTTGTGGCTGCCCGGGGGGCAGCTATCTGTAAGATTTTGTCAAAGATAGCTGCCCCCCGGGCAGCCTGGAACCATAAACATTCCATTGTTTCTACCAAGATAACTGCCCTCCTGGCAGTTTTAATTCAAAACTCACGTTAGATAAGTGATTTTAGGCGGAGAAGGAAAAACAAATTCCTACCTCACCACCATCACCTCCACCCTGGAAGCGTACCCCCCACTCCGATACACCCGGTGCTCCGCCTTCACATAATCACTCGCCTTAGCCAAAAAGATATTCGGCACAAACTTTTGCGGGTTACGATCAATTAGCGGGAACCAAGTACTTTGCACCTGCACCATGATTTTATGGCCTTTTTTGAAGACGTGATCTGCTTGTAGCAAATCCACCGTATAAGCGTTGACTTCATTGGGTTTGACGGGTAGCGGTGTTTCAAAGCCCTTGCGGAAGCGGCCCCGCAACACATCCGCCGTCACCATTTGTTGGTAGCCACTCATGCGGCGGTTCTTTTCATCCATCGCCGGATGTACGTCGATGAGTTTGACGATCCAGTCGGCATCCGAAGCGGAAGTAGAAGCGTAAAGCTGGGCCAAAACTTTCCCGGAGATGGTCACGTCATTTTCCAACACTTCAGTTTCCCAACTGAGCACATCCGGGCGATGGTGTACAAAGCGTTGATCTTCCGTCATCCAGGTAAACCAGCGCGAGCCAGGGCCGTAGGTTTGTTCGATCGGGCGACTGCGGTAGGGAACCGGATTGGCTGGATCGGAGATGAAGGCATCAAAAAGACTAGTCGTCGTACTAGCTGGTTTTTCAAAAGACAGTTTCCCATTCGCGTGGAAGTACAAAGCCTGCTGCACTGCTTGTTTGGGCGTCCAGGAATTGTAGTTTTTCCATTGGTTCGCTCCGGTCTGGAAAATGGTCGCCTCGGCAAACTGTCCATCCCCTTTGCCTTTCAGGTGGTAATTGAACCAGGTCAATTGGATGGTTTCCCGAAAGTTTTTGGAAGTAGGTACACCGAACTGCAAATTGCCCAGCGAGCTCCCTTCTCCGCGCGACCAGCCTCCGTGATTCCAAGGGCCGATCACAATGTGATTCAAGTTATTCTGATCTTTTTTCTCCAGCAGTTCGTACATGAACAGTGGCCCGGCAAAATCTTCCTGGTCGTACCATCCCGCTACGTGTTGGGTAGGCACCGTCAAGGGGCGGTTTTCAAAGCGGTACAGCAAGGACTGTTTTTTCCAAAAAGCATCGTAATTCGGATGATTGACGAAGTTGTTCCAAGTCGGTATGGTGTTTTTAAAGTACTTAGTGTTCACGTTGGACAAAGGCCCAAGGCGTAGGTACCAATCGTAGTTGTCGTAGATATCGAATGGGAAAAGGGTGTCCGTTTTCCCTGCCTCTTCCATAAAGGCGTAGTCGAAGCCATAGCTTAGTCGAAAGGCACCGTTGTGGTGCATGTCGTCATTGATGAACCAGTCGGCGGGAGTGGCTTGTTCAGAGACCGCTTTCAAGGCAGGGTGTGGATCAATCAGGGCCATCATACTGGTCCAACCGTCGTAAGAAACCCCAAAAATCCCCGCTTTGCCGTTGTTGTTGGCGATGTTTTTCAACAACCAATCGATGGTATCATAAGTATCGGTGCTTTCATCGATGCTGTTGGGCACCTTGGGGTCGCGGGTCATGCGCAACATTTCAAATTTGCCCTCCGACAAATAACGCCCCCGAATGTCTTGTTGGACAAAAATGAAACCCTCTTTGGCTAATTCAGGTTGGCTGCGCTCAGGAAAGGCCGCGTCGGCTACGCCGTAAGGTGTGCGGCTGAGCAAAAAAGGCAGGGGTTCCTGGCTTTCTTTGGGTAAAAAGATGACCGTATAGAGTTTGACCCCGTCACGCATGGTAATCATGACGGATTTTTTTTCGTAGCGGGATTCAGGGATGGATTCCTGAGCCCAAATGGTTAAACCAATAAGCCAGGAAATGGCAAGAAGCAAATAAGGTTTCATTGGTGTTGGATTTGAGCTCAATATACCAAATTCCCCTTAAATCACCCCAAATCCAACTCGTTCAATCGCTCAATAATCAAAGGCCGCCTCCCATTCTTTTTTCAACATTTTTTGCAATTTGGGCATTTCTTTACAAGCATTTTCATAACCCAGGCTGAAGGATTTATCGATGGCTTTGCGGTCGAGCATACCGATGGCTTCGATGCCGGGAGGAGCAAACAGGAAATTGCAAGAGGTCAACTTGGGTTGCACAATGGCAAAACGCGACAAATCCATCGCCCGCATCGCTACCTGCATCGAACTTTTGACATCACTGCCCTTGATCGGTGAAATGGGGTGCACGTAGCTGCCAATGAGGAAATTACAACTTTCTTGGAGTGGCTCCAGCGGAAAGTTGTTCATAATGCCTCCATCGGCGTGCATGGCACCATCGATCAGCATGGGCGAAAAAACAGGTGGCAAGGAAGCCGATGCCAACAAGACATTGATGAGTGGCCCACTATTGTGTACTTCCCAGTCGCCTATTTCCAAATTGGTGGTGGTTACAAACAGGGGCATCTGCAATAAACCAAAGGCATCATCCGGGAAATATTTTTCAAAAATGGGTCGGAATTTTTCGGAATCGAGTAGGCCCGGTTTGGAGGTAGAGTAGTAATAGATGCTAAACAGCGGCGTAGCTTTAAAGAACTCCAAACTTTCTTCAGGACTATGACCTGCGGCAATCAACGCTCCAGTGAGGGCACCTGCACTCGATCCCGCTATACAATCAAAATGTATTTCGTGTTCTCTGAGGGCTTTGATCAGCCCCAAATGGGCCATTCCTTTGATGCCTCCTCCCGATAATACAAGGCCTGTGTTTAACATAGTGGGCAAGTTTTGGGTGATAGAATTGTGAGAGAAGTTAAACGATTTTGAGATGGGATGCAAGTATGTGGGGAGCTCAAAGAAAGTTTTTTTTTGTGAAAAAGAATCACAAAGCGGCATATTAGCACAAACATGAATAATCCCGGATTATCATCAAAATTCCAAGGCGACATAATTTTCACAAAGAAAGCACCAAGAAACACAAAGGACACAAAGTTAGACGTTGACGACGCTTCGCTTTGTGTCCTTTGTGTCCTCTTTTTTCCCT
>JAIYAV010000033.1 GCA_027488855.1 Saprospiraceae bacterium | reverse complement strand
CATCTCTCATCTCTCATCTCTCATCTCTCATCTCTCATCTCTCATCTCTCATCTCTCATCTCTCATCTCTCTCTTTCATTTCTATTTCCCTCCCGTATACATCTTACAATCCACTTTAAATTCGATAAAGCGCTGATTGTTTGTTTCAAGGATTTCGGTAACTTTCAAGCCTGGATCCACAATACCGCCCAGGTAAAAACTTCTTCCACAATAATTGTGTAAATCAACCATCGGCAGCTTCATGTCATTCACATAGTAAATTTGGGAAGCGCCTGGTGCCAGGGTTTTGGTGTTGGAAATCCGACCACCAATCACCAGTTTGTCTTCAGGGAATTGTCCCGCAGCAGCTAGCGGAGCAAAAGCCATTGGCGCAGCTGTGTTTGAAGAAGTAATGATGTCCACCATGTAACCATTCACCGGATCACTGTCGGTACCAATTGCTGGACCAGTACCAATGTTTTTTACCTCAATTTTGAATTCAGAGAAAGCCAAACCTGGGCCACCAACCGGATTAGCCAAAGCCATGTAGGTAATCACGAGATCAGGGCGACCAGCAGTTGTTGAACCACCGCAATCCAACTTCACCCGAACAAAGTGAGTATTGTCGTTTTCATTGGTTTCAGCCACTTTTTTGCCAGGGTCAGCAATGGCACCGATGGCAACATAGCCCAATTGGCAAGGTTTAGCAATTACTTTGGGCATGGGAAAACTTTCCAGGTAGGTATCTTCCTGGCCAGGAGCCAAGGTCTTGGTGTTGCTGTAGCGACCACCGATCACCAGCATGTCTTCCTGGTATTCGTAAGGGTTAGGTACTACTGCAAAGGCAATTGGTGCACTGGCGTCGGTAGACAAAACGAGGTCAACCATGTAGCCTTTGGCGGGATCGTCTAGGGTACCGATGGCTTTGGCGGAGCCGATATTTTTAACGGTTACTTTGCAATTGACGGTTTCTCCAGGTACGTACACCATTTTTTCTGGAACAATGTTGGTGATGACCAGATTGGGTGCCGCAATAGTTAAAGCTGAGGGATTGCCCACTACCGGATTTTGGGCCGTAGCCAAAATTGTAACCAGAGATGCCATAAAAGTGAAAAGTGCATTGAAGCTTAACTTTTTCATTGGGATGTTTTTATTAAGGTTAAAGATGTTTTGATTAAAGACGTTACATCCCAATGTGTCGAACGCTATCCGCTCCGTTCCACTTTTTTTACTTTTTTTAATGCTCGTACTCCAAACTTGATCAATAAAAATAAAAAAGGGCAGAAACCCCTTCAAGTTTCTGCCCTAACTATTCAAGTATTACAGGAGCGCTTATTCCGCTCCATCTTGTTTTGCTCTATTGAGGCTGTATTGCGCGACGTTTTTACCTTGGGTGATCCCCACCTCCGCATCAAAGCGGTAGTGAATGCCACCCAAAATCCGGGACTCCGCAGCTTCATCTGCCCACTTTCTCGCTTTTTGAGCTTCATTGGGAAAAACGTACGCTACAACTTCCGCGGCAGCAGCCGAAAACGTACTGTGCCCGGAAGTGTAGGCAGGAAAGTTTGGAGTACCCAGTATAGTCTTGAACCCCGGAATCGCCTGGATTGGCCGGGGGTAATGGTAATAGTATTTGGTGTCCCAGCAGCTGATCCCCGCGTCCATAACGGCCATGTTTAAGTAGGCAAAAGTGCGGGCCGAGCGCAGTGGGTTAAATTTGTATTCGATCAACAAATCTTTGACGTAGCGATTCCAGTGCCCTGGTGGGGTGTAAGTGCCCAAACCATCCGACCACCAGTTGGCGATTTTCCGCTGTTCCGGGGTGATCTTTTTGGCGATGTCCTGTAATTCCTTGGCTGCCGCATTAAACTCCGCCGAACCCGGTGCTGGTGGTGGCCCAGGGCGTACCAGTTCCACATTCGGCACATTCCACATTTTCACCTTGCCAAATAGGGGTGCCAAACCAACCGGACGAACGGGTGCTTCCTGATTGTCCCATTGCCAGCCAAAACGTTTGAGTGCTGCTGTTTTAATCGAATCAGAAATGGGCTTGGGCGCTTGTGCCTTGCTCATGCCGTCCGCACGCGCTCTCGTCATGGCTACCTTGGCTACTTCCACGCCAATAGTGGCACCTGCATCGATGTCGCTTTTTACATTCACACCCGCCCATGTCAAACTGGACATGTGTTCGGTAGCCTTGGCTGCCAGGTATTCCTTTTCCAGTGGGAACATTGCCGTCAGGATATCCCGCGAAGCTGCTGCAACTACTGCCCCATCCGCAGGGTAAGCAGGCAGGGAGGTTTTGGCGTAGGCGGGGACGATGCTGTTGTCGACGTCCGAGGGCGCTTTGCGATTGTAGGTATACTTGTAATGCCAGGCACTGATCAAGCCATCAAACTGTGCTACACTCAAATAGGCCAGGGCCCGTGAGGTGTAAGGTGGATGCGCGAAAGGAAACTGCGGGTATTTGCTAGGATTCGCAGGGTCTGGCAAGGTATAGGTCCCATCTGCATTGGGTTGTGGAATGATGTTGTATTTGGCGGCCAATTCAAGTGCAATCTCGTTCCAGCGCAGGACTGGGTTGTTGGTCCAATATTCAACCGCTTTCTTTTGGTCGCTATTTAAATTGGCCATTGCAGTTTTTAGTGCAGCCAATTCATTTTTGTAGTCGTCGGAAGTGACGTCCTTAGGAGTGGGGATGGAAATTTGGCTGCCCGCAGTCAGAAGGATTGGTTTCCAGGAACCTCCTTTTTCATCCAGGCTGGCGAAAGTGTAATCAGCATAATCAGCGTGGGTCAGCAAATCTTTTTCACAAGAAAAGGCATAAACCAGGCCGAAGGCCAAAATGATACGTATCCATTTATTTTTCATGGCGAATTGGCGATTTTAGAGTTTAAACTGATAAGTTACTCCGGCACCCATACTTTGGAATTTACCCATGTTGCGGCCATCGATGATTTGGGAATAATAAGCCAGGATACCCAAACCCTGGATGGCTTTGATGCCTTTGAAATAATACTGACCAAAGAACCCAACCTGGTCAAACGACATTTTGTTGGTCGGCTGTGGCGCATTGTAAATCCGAATGTCATCTCCACTGAGGCAATGGACTGCCACGTAATTGGCTTCCAGTTTCAAGGAGTTGTTAAAAAGCCAAACCCCTACGGCACCGTGGTAATTCAAGGCATTGGGCACATCCATCCACTCGGAATAGTAGCTACCATTGTTGTAGTAATAGTCGCGTTCTACTTTGCTTTGTCCACGCCAAAGGTGGGCAAAGGCGCCGCGGGCGTAGATGCCATTGTCGAAGCGGTACTGCAAGATGCCACGCAAGGTTACTTCTCTGGTTTTGAGGCCAATGCTAAAGGGCATGTAATCCGACAAATAATTGGATACCGGGAAAGCAAAACCAGCTGTAGTCAAAAAGGATACCTTGCCCGGGCCTACCTGGCGGTTGAACAATTCCGCTTTGACGGCAATGCCCAGATCTTGCAAACCTTTGGCACCAACCAGTTGGCCACCCGTTGCATCCGTAGAAATATAGGGGACTCCTGCAAGTAGGTTGATCTTGTCGGTAATGCCATAAGCAAACATCGGCATGATGATCTCCCTTGAAAAAGTACCAATATTGGCGTTTCCGCGCAGGCGAGTGCCTTCCCAATATTGATCCCAGGAGCCGGTTTCGTAAGAAGCCGCCAAACAGATTTCCCGCTTTTTCATCATTAGGTCATCGGAAGGCGTTTGGGCAAATGCTGCGCCCAATTGGCTGAGCAGTACAGCCAACACGAGTATGTATTGGAAGTGATTTTTCATCGAAAAAAGTTAAACCAATGAGGATTAGCCATGGCACTTCATGAGCGCATGGTCATTATAAAAAATAGAAGCATGAAAAATCAGGCCAACTGCGGCGGTGGAGTAAGGATGGAAAGGTCAGACAAATCGATTAAATCTCTAAAAATAAGCGGTTGAGCAGTTTTTGTGCAATTGCTAAAGAATGGGTTAATGTCCAGGATAATGTGTTCTTCAAAGTAAAAGTCGGAGAAAAAGCGCTCCGTCAGAGTTTTAGGTGCTGAACGATCTTCCTGGTTTTGCGGCTGGTCAACCTTGTATTCGTGGCGCAGGCCATGTGGAGATTTGGCGTCAACGGTATAGTATTGGGTTTCACCGTCGCTTTCTTCGGAGAAAAGAAATGGTGCACCGTAACCCATCCCCTGAACGACCTTGAGGTCTTTTTTTTCTTGGATTTTTACGTTAGCGGTTACGCCAATCTCTGCTTTGAGCTTTTGGGCAATCGCCGTTTCCTTGGCGTTCATCAGGTGCTCAATCCGGGCAGTGTAGACCACATTGATGAACACACGACCCCCTATCCACTGCACCACGATGAGCAGGATAAGTAGCCAAGCGCCAATTGATCTTAGGGATTGCCTGAACTTGTTCAATGCACCTTGTTTTGATGTTTACAAGTAAGAACAGCATTTGCCGTTCGGCTGCAAGAACGGAATTATCTAAAAAAAAGCAAAACAAAGGCCATATTTATTTTGGTGGGGTGAAAAAAGGGGAGTGGGGTTTTAGAGAAAATGAAAAAACTGAAGTGGGTTTAAATTTTTAACAAAAAATATTTTTAAAATAAAAAATAAACATTAAATTGCTCTCAAAATTCAAATCATGCAAGTTTCAAAAGACGCCCTATGGAAAGGCATCATCGAAAGCCTCATTGATGACTTTCTTGCTTACTTTTTTCCAGACTTGGTAAAAGTGGTAGACTTTGACCGCGGAATTGAGTTTTTAGACACTGAGCTGCAAAAACTCATGCCTCATAGTCCTGGACACCGTCGGCATGCAGACAAGTTGATAAAGGTCTACCTCAAAAATGGCAAAGAAGTTTGGTTTTTAATCCATGTAGAGGTGCAAGGATACCAGGATCCTTTTTTTGCCCGACGTATGTTTGAGTGCATCTACCGCATTCGCGACAGGTTTCAGCGTCAGGTGATCGGTTTAGCAATCTATACCGATTGGGATCGGACCTACCATTTCAAAGCCTTCCAAGAAACGTTTTTTGGAACCAAGTTAACTTACGAATTCAATACCTATGTACTACGGGATCACACTCCAGCAGAATTGGCCAAAGACCCCAATCCTTTCGCAGCAGTGATGGAAGCCGCTTGGCAACATTTGAATCGCCCAGTGGATGATCAAAGTTTGCGTTTGCTAAAACTGGATATGATTCAGCGGTTAAAAGCGCGTAATATTCCACGGGAAAAGATTAGTTTGATCATCGATTTTATCCACTATTTTGTCCCCTTTACAAATTCAGAAATAAATGCTAATTTTGAACAAGATTTACTCACTCTTTCAAATACAGTTACAACGATGGGACTTCGCGAAGCAATTTTAGAAGATGTTAAACAACAAGGAATTGAGCAAGGCATTGAGCAAGGCATTGAGCAAGGCATTGAGCAAGGCATTGAACAAGGAATCGAACAAGGAATTGAACAAGGAATTGAACAAGGAAAGCTTAAGGTTATCCTAAACATTTGGTCAACCCAGGAGTTCTCACTTGAAAAAATAGCCATGTTTGTAGATTTGCCCATAGATCGAGTACATAAACTCATTCTCACTCATTTAAAATCAGAAGGCATGTCTGAAGAAAAGGCCATAGAAACCATCCAGACCTACCAGGAAAAATTCAGCAACTAAACACACTTCCCTTTTTCCCCAACGCAATTGGTCTATTTCTACCCTATTCATCCAATCAGAATAGAGTTATTCATCTTTCCGTGAGCAAGTCTCCTTGCACAACCCATTCCCTTTCCCCATATTTACCCAATTGAACGATTTGCTCAAACCAAAAAAATCTATAAACTCGTACACATGAGGCTTCTTGTTTTACTCATTCTCTGTGGCTTTGGGGGCAGTTTATCCGCCCAAAAGACCTACTCCACTTTTCCTCAACTGACTGCACGCATCAAGGATTTGGCGAGTAAAAATGCCAGTCTGGCCAGCGTCAGCTCAGCAGGTAAAAGTGCTGGGGGCAAAGACCTTTGGTTGCTCACCCTTTCCCAAGGCAACCCAGCTAGCAAACCCGCATTATTGCTCGTTGCCGGTCTCGATGGTAGCCACCCTGCTGGTAGCGAAACCCTGCTCTTGATGGCTGAAAAAATGCTAACTAACCCCAGCGATCAGGTCAAGGATTTGCTCAGCAAAAAGACCCTTTACATCATGGCCTGCGCCAATCCCGATGCCTGGGATCAGGGTAAAAGTAAATTTGAACGCTCGGGGAATGCCACCTCCAGTGACGAAGACCGGGATGGCCGAATCAACGAAGACCCATTTGAAGACCTCAATGCCGATGGCCTGATCACCCAATTGCGGGTAGAAGACCCCAGTGGCACCTTGATTCCCAGCAAGAGCGATCCACGTATTTTGATCAAGGCTGATCCTACCAAAAGCGAAGTAGGCAAATACCTGCTCCTGAGCGAAGGCACCGACAATGACAAGGACGACAACTGGAATGAAGACGGCGAAGGCGGCATCAACATCAATAAAAACTTCACCTTCAACTATCCTTATTTTGAAAAAGAATCAGGGATGTATGCTGCTTCGGAAGCAGAAACCAAAGCTATTCTGGAAGTGTTGTACCGCAACCTCAACATCTTTGGCGTAATCGTATTTGGACCAGAGAACAACCTCTCAACGGCCACCAAATTTGATGCCGCCAAGGCCCGCAACCGGATCGTAACTGGGCCACTGGAAAAAGACGCTGCCGTAGGTGAATACGTTTCCAAAATGTACAATACTTCCACTGGTTTAAAAAATGCCCCTGCCATGCCTCTCGGCAAAGGCAGTCTGGTCCAAACCGCCTATTACCACGCTGGCCGTTTTGGCTTTGGTACCCCGGGTTGGTGGCCACAAATGCCACCTCAAGATAGCGCTCAAAAACAAAAAGCACCTGCTACTGCGACTTTAAGCGCCGATGAAATTTTCTTCAAATGGGCCGACGCCGAAAAAGTAGCCGTATTTGCCGATTGGAAAGAAATCAAACACCCGGATTTTGCGGGTAAAAAGGTGGAAGTTGGAGGATTGCTGCCCTATGCGCGTTGGAACCCACCCGTTTCCTACCTCGACGACATTGCCCAAAAGCACAATAAATTTTTATTGGATTTGGCCGCAGCCATGCCCAGTCTCGATATCGTCAACACCAAAGTGGAGCCCCTTTCAGCAGGTGTAAACCGCATCACGGTGCAAGTGATCAACAAAGGATTTTTGCCCACTTTTGCCGACCTGGGCAATCGGGTCAAGTACGTGTCCAAAGTGCGCACCACCTTGAACCATACCGCCACTCAAACCCTGCTTTCCGGCAAAAAAATGAACCTACAAGCTTCGATGGGTGCGGGTGAATTTGTGGAATACACTTGGTTGGTGAATGGGACGGGGAAAATTTCCGTCACGGTCACCTGCCCTACCGCAGGAACCAAAACCGTAGAATTCACCCTCAATTAATCACCATTTTAGCGCATGTTCACCGTTTTTTATTTTGCTACAAATGGCCCAATTTTGCCTGAATCTCGTTCCGAAAATGCTCATTTAGCGCTGCTAAACTCCGCTTTTCGTGCCTCATTCAGGCAAAATTGGCCTCATTTTCGCTTAAAATAAAAAACGTTGAACATGCGCTTAGACTCATCACACTATGAATAAATTATTGTTTTTCTTCTGTTTATTGGGTGTTACTGCTTTTGCGCAAACCCAACCCAACATCAGCCCTGCCGACCTCAACGGTATGCGCGCCGTAGGTTCACCAGCCGACCCCAAGGTCAAAGAGGAATGGCGGAAATACCACGACTACGCCCAAATCTCCGATTTTTGCCAACGCATGGTCAAGGCGCACCCCGATTTGGTCAAATTACAATCCATCGGCAAATCCTTCCAGGGCCGCGAGATGTGGTTGATGACCATCACCGATTACAAATCCGGTATTCCCGATCGCAAGCCCGGCTTCTACATCGATGGCAACATCCACGGCAACGAAATCCAAGGTGGGGAAATCGCCATGTACACCGCCTGGTACCTGGCTGAGAATTTTCACACCATGCCTTTCATCCGTGAGTTGCTGCGCAACCGGGTGTTTTACATCATCCCTTCTATCAACCTGGATGGCCGCGAAAATTTCATCCACCAACCCAATACTGCCAGCAGTTCCCGTTCCGGTATGATGCCCCTAGACGACGACGACGACGGCATAATCGATGAAGACAAACTTGACGACCTAGATGGCGACGGCAACATCGTGACCATGCGCCGCAAAAATCCGCTGGGCCGTTGGAAAGTGGACCCCACCTACCCTACCCGTATGGTGCCCGCTCGTACCGATGAAGCGGGTGAATACGATTTATTGGGTTCTGAAGGCTTGGACAACGACGGCGACGGCCAGGTCAATGAAGACAGCTGGGGCGTCTACGACCCCAACCGCGACTGGGCTTGGAACTGGCAGCCCAACTACGTACAGGGTGGTGCGCTGTTTTACCCCGGCACCTTGCCTGAAACCCGCAACATTAAAAGTTTCGTACTGGCTCATCCAAATATAGCCGGAGCTCAGAGCTACCACAACAATGGTGGCATGTTCCTGCGCGGCCCTGGAGCGGCCGAGGACGATCCTTTTTACAGCCAAGGCGACATTGCGGTGTACGATGTGATTGGGAAAATTGGGGAAAAAATTGTCCCTGGGTACAAGTATTTCATCATCCACAAAGACTTGTACACGGTATACGGTGGCGAGATCGACTGGTTTGCGCTGACTCGCGGGGTGTTTACGTTCAGCAACGAATTGATGACCTCCTTCAAGCTGTTCAACCAGCAGCCCAACGCGCAACAGAACCGCTTCCAAAATCAGGATTACGAAGAATTTGACAAATACCTGTTGATGGGTGATGGTTATGTGCAGTGGAAACCTTTCAAACACCCGCAGTTTGGCGACGTTGAAATTGGTGGCCCTAAAAAGAACTACCTGCGCAACCACCCCGGCTTTTTGTTGGAGGAAGACGCCCACCGCAACATGTCTTTCACCCTCTTGCATGCCTACCAAATGCCGCAATTGGAGGTATTTAGTATCGTGAAAAAGCCGCTAGCCAACAACCTGACCGAAATCACCGCTACAGTGTACAACAGCCGCATCATGCCCACCCACTCAGCGCATGACCTGAAGTACAAAATTGAACGTCCTGATCACATCAGTCTGAAAAATGCCACAGTGGTAGCGGGGATGATCGTGGAAAACGAAGATTTCAACCAGACCAAAGAACAGAAATACACTCCACAAACCATCGAAGTGCCAAACATCCCAGGGATGGGGTTTGTAAAGGTGCGCTGGATTGTGAGTGGGAAAGTGGATAAAGTAACGGTGGAGGTGGATAGCCGCAAAGGTGGCTTGATCTCCAAAACGGAATAACTCTTAGGTGGTTCTTAGATGTCTTAGATGGTTCAAAAGAAACATTTTTTTGAACCATCTAAGACATCTAAGGGGCATCTAAGGTCGATAAACATTTGGATTTGTCGAAATTAGCAGAAACACTTCGCTTTAGCCATGAAACCGTCCAGCATGGTTTTCACCTCCGCCCAGGCCTGCTGATCAATGCAATAACAAACCCGCACACCTTCCACCTCACCTTTGATCAAACCAACTTTTTTTAGCTCTTTTAGGTGTTGTGATACCGTAGCCTGCGATAGCGGGAGGGCGTGTACAATATCGCCACACACACAGCCCTGCACCTGCAACAAATAGTCCAGAATGGCAATCCGCGCCGGATGCCCTACAGCCCGAAACAGGTCAGCCAGGCGGTTTTGTTCAGCAGTAAAAAGCTCAGCTTTGGTAGCGCCCATGTATTTTAGTTTTCTGACTCAGGTGCCAACTGGACGATAAGCCCTTCCAACTCATCGCTCAAATGCAATTGGCAGCCCAAACGGGAATTGTCCTTCACAAAAAAGGCCTGATCCAGGATGTTTTCTTCATCTTCACTCTGCTCATGCAGTTCGTGATCGCTCAGTACGTATACGTGGCAAGTAGAGCACAAGGCCATCCCGCCACAAGTTCCTTTCACTGGCAATTCGTAGGCTTTACACAATTCCATGAGGTTCATGTTCATGTCTGTCGGGCCTTTCAGTTCGTGTTTTACCCCTTCCCGATCGAGCAGGGTAATGTTGATCATGTTGTCCATAGTAGCAATTCGTGCTGTTTGGGTTTATAAGTGTGTATGGAATTCCAAACACACACAAAAACAGTTTAAAGCTTCAAAAAGTTATACTTGTTTTTTAGGCAAAATCAAGGCAACTTCATCGCCGAGTTTTATTGTTCCTCCATTGATCACCCTCGCCGTGATGCCGCCATGTCCACGCATCGCATTATACCCACCCGGCCCCAGGTTTTCTTCCATTCTTTGACAAGGAAAACACTTGCCCGTCATTTCCAAAATGGCCTCGCCAATGCGGAATTGCTGGTCTTTCAACGCCAGCAAATTGATCCCAGACACCACAATGTTCCGCCTTGTCAATTGAGGATCGATTGGTTCCCGCCCCAAAATCGCTCCCGCCGCTATAAGGTGTTCCGCTTGAATCAAGGTTACCTGGCGTTTGCCATTTTGGCCCGCGTACCGATCGCCAGTCAGTCCATTTTCGGTTTGGGCTTCAACGGATGCTACTGGTACGAGGGTCGCGCGTGAGGCAGGCCGCAGGCCAATCCATTCCACTTTGCCAATTTGGGGTAGGGAGTGAATGAGTTCCTGGATGATCATTGGGAAATTGTGTTAATTAAAAAACGCTGCAAAATACAAAAGCTGGGGGATTTTGCATTAGAAGAACAGAAGCCTAAATTTTTCAAGATAAAACGCCCATTTATGCTCCTCTTCTTTCTTTTGCTAAACTGGCTAAATCCAGGTTCCTTTATTCCAAATTCCCCGCCTGTAGTTTTGCCCTATTTAAGCATCAATTCAGCAAATCGTGCCCAGACAGATACTTTAATTCCGAGAGAAAAATTTGGAAAATGGGGGTATACTGACCGAACTGGGCAATTCACCATTCCTCCAAGATTTGATTGGGCAGACCCCTTCAGGGAAGGCTTGGCGTTGGTTCATGTAGGTGAATATGAAACACTTGAAGCTAATGGGTATATTGACACGCGGGGAGAATTCGCGATTGCTCCGCAATTTCATTCTGCATACTCATTTTACCAAGGCGTTGCTCTAGTTCGGGGAAAACGCCTATGGGGGCTGATCAATACCCAAGGCCAATACTTGATTCAACCCAAATTTACTTATGCTCATCCTTTTTCGGAAGGATTAGCTTTGGTTGTACTGGAGCACAAATGTGGATATATTGATACTAAAGGTCAATTTCAAATCCAAGCTCAGTTTGATTCGGTGGGTTGTGCTTCTTTTAAAAATGGCTTAGCACAAGTTAGTTTGAACAAGCAACAAGGCTTTATTGACAAAACTGGCCACTTCGTAGTCCAACCCCGTTTTCGTAGTACATCGCCCTTTGCCGAAGACCTGGCAGCAGTCAAGTATGACAATAAATGGGGTTTCATTGACAAAAACGACCAAATCGTCATCCCGTTTCAATTTGACGAAGCAAGGTCATTTGATCATGGCTTTGCACTTGCCAAAATAAAGGATAAATGGGGCATAATCAATAAAACAGGGCAATTTGCAGTGTCTCCTCAATTTGAAAACATTTATCCTTTGTCAAATGGCTCGATAATTGCAAAAAAAGAGAAGAAACTGAGCCTGTTCACTCCAAAGGGCCAGACCTTATTAGCATTCACACCAGACACAATTTTCTTACTAGACCATTATTTATCCCGAATAAGTGCCAAACATCTATTGCGCTACCAAGAAGCAAATAGGATTGGCTTTATACACATTAATGGCCAAATCCGCATCCAGGCTCAACTTGCCAATGCACAACCCTTTTATGAGGATTTAGCTGCTGTAAAAAAAGATCAAAAATGGGGCTTTATAGATACGCTAGGAGCCTTTAAAATTGAGCCTGAGTACGACACAGTTTTTTCCTTTCACGAAGGTCTGGCCGCAGTCAAAAAAGATGGTAAATGGGGTTACATAAACCAATCCAATCACTTCGTATTGGCCATGGAATTTGATCAAGTTCATGATTTTCAGGATGGCCTAGGTTGGGTGCAAAAAAACGGCCTCTGGGGTTTTGTCAATGATCATGGCCAAACACTAATTCAACCACAATTTGCTGCCTTCAGAGCATTTAGAGACAGCGTCGCCTTTGTGCAAGGAAAAAATCTTTGGGGACTGGTAAATTCTTCTGGAAAAATACTACTCCAGCCTCAATTTGACTATCCTATCACTTTTCATGGAGGCGTAGCCATAGTCCAAAGAGACAATAAATGGGCCTTAATCAATAACCAAGGTCAATTTTTATTACAGCCAGATTATCAGGAAATTAGGAGTTTTTCTCTAAACGTTGCCCATGTCAAAAAAGATGACCTCTGGGGCATCATCAACCGCCGAGGAGAATTTTTAATCTCTCCTCAATTTAAACACATTTCTTACCGAGGCAATGATAAATTCAATGTAATAACTACTCAAGATGACAAACAGGGATTCATTGATCAGAATGGGAAAATAGTCATCGCCCCCCAATTTCAAGACACCTATGGTTTTTCCCCAGAAAGTGCTCTGGTGAAAAAAAACGACAAATGGGGTTTAATTGATCAAAAAGGTCAATTCATTCTTCCACCACAGTTTGAAAACGTAAGACCGTTTGAAGAGGGCGTGGCCTGGGTTCAAAAAAACAACAAATGGGGCCTAATCAATCCACAAGGAAAGACCTTAATTGCACTTCAATTTGACTATTTTGAGCCTTTTTATCAAAAAATTGCTCCAGTTAAGAAAGGTGGTTTTTGGGGCTATGTCAAAACTTCAGGGGAAATTTTGTTCGAACCACAATTTGAAAACGTTGGTTCATTTTACGACTCTATTGCCCTGGTCAAAAAGCAAGGGCTTTGGGGGTTTGCGTATATTTCTGGCAACTATTTGATTGAACCTCAATACGAAAATGCTCAAAAATTCACCCGCGCTCCACATGTCGAAACAGCAGCAGTGAAAAAAGATGGGAAATGGGGGTTCATTGATCGAAAGGGCAAATTTAAAATCAAACCCCAATTTGAAAACACGGAAGGGTTCCATTATAAATTGGCAAAAACTCAACAAGGTGGGAAATGGGGCTACATCAATGAAACCGGGGATTTTGTAATCAAGCCTCAATTTGAAGAGGTAAGTCATATTTATTCAGACCAAGCCAGCGTAAAAAAAGATGGCAAGTGGGGAATCATCAACCCTAAAGGGGAATATGTTATCCATCCCCAGTTTGATCTCCCTTTTTTATTCCCGCCTAAAGACTCGATAGTATGCGTGAGAAAAGATGGCAAATGGGGGCTGATCACTAAAAAGGGCAATTTCCTGGTAGAACCACAATTTGACGAAAAATTGGAGTTTCTTAGGGGCCTAGCCATGGTAAGTAGAGCAAAAAAATGGGGTATAATTGACCAAACAGGGCGTTTCATCTTTGAGCCCCAATTTGATGAAAAGTTATACTTTGCCAATGGTGTGGCGATCTTCCGCAAAGACGGAAAATACGGCATCTTAAACAATGAAGGAACAATAATCATCCCAGCCCATCTTGATCAGGTAAAGGGAATACTTAATGGAGGGATTGAATGTTTTATGGGTACAAAGAAAGGACTCTTTATGCGCAATGAAAGGCTCTTTTTCACTTGCAACTACGAAGACATCAAGCCCTGCAAAAACGGCTGGGCAGTCGCCAAAAATGGCGGCAAATGGGGATGGGTAGACACCCAAGGCAAGGTCATGATTCCTTATCAATTCGATGCTGCCGAACCCTTCGACTTCGAAAACAAAGCCCTCGTCCAAAAAGGTACCGAACGCTACTACATCAATCGAGAAGGGAAAAAGATAGATACGAAGTAAGCCAAAACAAAAAAGCCGGACGACATTACATCATCCGGCTTTACTTCGTAGCGGCGGCAGGACTTGAACCTACGACCTTCGGGTTATGAGCCCGACGAGCTACCAACTGCTCCACGCCGCGTTGTTTAGGACTGCAAATATAGAGCAGGCTTTTGGATTAAACAACCCTTTTTGCAAATAAAAACTATTTTCTCTGAGTCTACCTGCTATTTTTTGCTTCAAAAAGCTGATCAACAGGGCTTTGTTTTTTGAAAAAAACTTTCGGGCTTTAAGTCAACCGGAATAATTCCCCTGCTGTTGAATACTGGACTGGAAAACAGGTTTAATTTTGTGTGCAACATGAGTTATCCCGAATTTTTAGGATGACAAACCGCGGATGCGGTTGAATTTATAATAGCCCCTGTCGTCCGGGGTCATTTTGGTAGCAAAAGGTTTCGCAACCGCGGATGCGGTTGAACTTTCTGCTCAATTGTGTTCAACCACTGCCGTGGTTGCCGCCAATTTGACCCAACTATTACCCCGGACGACCGGGGCTATACTAAATTCAATCGCTCCGCGATTAGGTTTATGCCCGATTTTGACTTTTCAAAAATTCGGGATGACTCATGTTTCCTCAACCTTCTCAACCAGATTAGTCCTTTCCAAACCAATAACATGAAAGAAGTATTCATCGTTTCGGCCGTTCGTACCCCAATGGGCAGTTTTGGCGGCGTGCTGGCCGGTTTTAGCGCTACGCAATTGGGTAGCATCGCCATCAAAGGTGCGCTGGCCAAAGCCGGAGTTGCCCCCGATCAAGTCCAGGAAGTGCTGATGGGCAACGTCTGCTCCGCCAATCTGGGTCAGGCACCTGCCCGACAAGCTTCCCGAGGTGCTGGCATCCCCGACAATGTACCTTGTACCACCATCAATAAAGTGTGCGCCTCCGGCATGAAATCCATCATGTATGGTGCCCAATCCATCATGCTGGGTTACACCGACCTGGTGGTTGCGGGCGGTATGGAAAGCATGAGCAACATCCCCTACTACGTGCCTTCCGCACGTTGGGGCAGCAAATACGGCAACATGGAATTCGTAGACGGACTCGCCAAAGACGGCCTCACCGATGCCTACGACCACCAGGCCATGGGCACCTGTGGCGACGCCACCGCAGCCAAGTTCAACATTTCCCGCGAAGCCCAGGATGAATTTGCCATTCGCTCCTATACCCTGGCCGCCGAAGCGACGCAACAGGGTTGGTTCAAAAACGAAATAGTGCCCGTGAGTATCCCCCAGCGCAAGGGCGATGCCATCGACCTGTCGGAAGACGAAGAATACAAAAAAGTAGACTTCAGCAAAATTCCCACCCTCCGCCCGGCCTTCAGCAAAACCGGAACCGTCACTGCGGCCAATGCCAGTACCTTAAATGATGGCGCGGCGGCACTGATTTTAGCCAGCAAAGAAATGGTGGAAAAATTGGGCCTCACCCCGATCGCCAAAATCCTCGCTTTTGCTGATGCAGAGCAGGAGCCCCAATGGTTCACTACTACCCCAACCATTGCCGCTCCATTGGCGATGAAACGGGCAGGAATCAGCACCAGCGAGGTGGACTTTTTTGAGGTCAACGAGGCGTTTGCAGTGGTGCCAATGGCCTTCAATCAGGTTTTGGGCATTGATGAGGCCAAAGTCAATGTATTCGGTGGCGCTTGTGCATTGGGTCACCCACTGGGCGCTTCCGGTGCGCGTATCGTGACTACCTTGACCAATGTATTGAACCAAAAAGAAGCTAAAATAGGGTTGGCCGCCATCTGTAATGGTGGTGGTGGTGCCTCGGCTATGGTGATTGAACGGGTCTAAGGTGCCCTAAGGCGTCTAAGGTGGTTCAGATAAAGGCTCTTCGCGCTTGCGCGCAAGAGACATATTTTTTCTTAACCACCTTAGACACCTAAGAGCACCTTAGGAATCACCTTAGAGATTTTACATCTATTAGCTGGGCTAACCTAAACCAGTTTTTAGAATATGTCAACTCCCCCCAGACAAAATTAAAGTCAGAAGTGCTAAACAATGGGTCTCTATTTTGAGTTCCTGTGTTGCGCAATTGATCATTGTCATGGTAATTACCGCAGTCGATCAGCTATTTTATGTGGTGAATTACTACCTTTGCGCTTTATTTTTCCTAACCAAACCAGCAGGGTTTTGCAACATGAGCACAATGACATTTTTTGATCAGTTCATTGATCGACACATTGGCCCCAATGCCTCAGAATTACAGGAAATGTTGACGGCAATCGGCGTTTCTTCCCTCGATCAACTCATTGACGAAACAGTACCCGCCGCCATTCGCCTCAAAGGGGAATTGGCATTGCCTGAAGCGCTTTCCGAGTTCGAGTACTTGCGCGAGTTAGAAAAAATAGCGGCTAAAAACCAGGTTTTCCGTTCTTACCTCGGTTTGGGGTATTACGGAACCATTACCCCCTCGGTCATTTCCCGCAATATTTTCCAAAACCCAGGCTGGTACACTCAGTACACGCCCTACCAGGCGGAAATCGCCCAGGGCCGTTTGGAGGCATTGCTCAATTTCCAGACCATGGTCAGCGACATGACTGCTTTGCCCATCGCCAACGCTTCTTTGTTGGATGAAGGTACTGCTGCAGCCGAAGCCATGGCCATGTTCCACAGCGTGGTGAGCAAAAAACGCAAAACAGCCAATACTTATCTGGTTTCCGACCAGGTTTATCCACAAACCATCGATTTGTTGATCACCCGGGCGAAGCCACTGGGGATTGAGGTGGTGGTGAAGCCTGTTGCTGATTTTGTATTGGATGAAAACTGCTTTGGCATCTTGCTCCAATACCCTGCCGGAAATGGATCGGTGGAAGATTACCGCGCCCTGACCGAAGAAGCGCATGCCAAAGACATCACGGTTACAGTATGTTCCGACCTGCTGGCCTTGGCCATTTTGACCCCTCCGGGTGAATGGGGAGCCGACGCAGTGGTAGGCAACTCCCAACGTTTTGGCGTACCCATGGGTTATGGTGGCCCACACGCTGCCTTCTTTGCCACCAAGGACGAATACAAACGTCTGATCCCCGGTCGCATTATCGGGGTATCCGTAGATAGCCACGGCAAACGGGCGCTGCGCATGGCGCTGCAAACCCGCGAGCAACACATCCGCCGCGAAAAAGCGACTTCCAACATCTGTACAGCGCAGGCATTGTTGTCCATCATGGCTAGTATGTACGCGGCCTACCATGGCCCCAAAGGCATCAAAGCCATTGCGCAGCGGGTGCATGGCAGTGCGCAGATTTTGGCCAAAAACCTGCAAGCGCTCGGCTATACCCAAAAGAACGCCCACTACTTCGATACCTTATTCATTGAAACCGACACTGCTACCCAACAAGCCATTCAAAAGGCTGCACTGGCCGCCGGGATCAACTTTTATTATCCAGCTGGGGCAGTGCAAATCACTGTGGATGAGACCGTACTGCCCGCTGATTTGAGTGACATCATAACCGTTTTTGCTAAAGTAAAAAACGCTGAGGCTACCGTGGATTTTAGCGGAGTCGGTACACTTCAAATCCCCGCTCCACTCCAGCGCGAAACCGAATACCTGAGCCATCCGGTGTTCAATAGCTACCATACCGAGAGCAAAATGATGCGCTACATCAAGCGCCTGGAAAACCGGGATTTGTCACTGACGCATTCCATGATTCCACTGGGCTCTTGCACCATGAAGCTCAATGCGGCCAGTGAATTGATGCCAGTAAGTTGGCCAGCTTTTGCCAATTTACATCCCTTCATTCCCGCCGATCAAGCTAAAGGGTACCAGCAAATTTTTGAAGAACTGGAGGCTTATCTTTGTGCTTGCACTGGTTTTGATGCCTGCTCCTTACAGCCCAACTCGGGCGCACAAGGGGAATACGCAGGTTTGTTGACCATTCGGGCTTATCATGAGGCCAATGGCAACACCCACCGCAATGTCTCCTTGATTCCGTCCTCTGCACATGGTACCAACCCAGCCAGCGCAGTCATGGCGGGTATGGAAGTAGTAGTGGTTAACTGCGACGACCAAGGCAACATCGATGTGGACGACCTGCGTGCCAAAGCTGAAAAACACAGTGCCAACCTTTCTTGTCTGATGGTGACTTACCCCTCGACCCACGGGGTGTTTGAAACCCGCATCAAAGAAATTTGTGCCATCATCCACCAACACGGTGGTAAAGTATACATGGACGGTGCCAACATGAACGCCCAGGTAGGTCTGACCAGTCCTGCCGAAATTGGTGCGGATGTGTGTCACTTGAACCTGCACAAAACCTTCGCCATTCCACATGGCGGCGGCGGCCCAGGCATGGGTCCAATTTGTGTCAACAACAGCTTGAAGCCATTTTTGCCCAAACACGCCCTCATTGCTACGGGTGGTGACCAGGGCATCCATGCGGTATCCGCTGCGCCTTGGGGCAGTGCCAGTATTTTGCTGATCAGCTACGGTTATGTGCGCATGTTGGGCAAAGTGGGGGTAAAAGCTTCTACCGAATACGCGATCCTGAACGCCAACTACATCAAAGCCCGTTTGGAAGGCCAATACGAAGTGTTGTATACGGGCGAAAAAGGCCGCAGTGCCCACGAATTGATTGTGGACTTGCGTCCCTTCAAAGCGCTGGTCAGTGCAGAAGATGTCGCCAAACGTTTGATGGATTACGGTTTCCACGCGCCAACCCTTTCTTTCCCGGTAGCGGGTACGATCATGATCGAGCCTACGGAGAGTGAAAGTTTGGATGAGCTGGATCGTTTCTGCGACGCCTTGTTGCTGATTCGCAAAGAAATTGACGAAATTGCCACGGGTGAAGCGGATGCAAAGTCCAATGTACTGAGCAACGCGCCACACACGGCGGACTTGGTTACTGCGGATGAATGGCCTTATAGCTATTCCCGTGAAAAAGCAGCTTATCCCCTGCCCTACCTGCGCCAGGGCTTCAAATTCTGGCCTACAGTCAGCCGGATTGACAATGCTTTTGGGGATCGAAATCTGATTTGTACT
>JAIYAV010000061.1 GCA_027488855.1 Saprospiraceae bacterium | reverse complement strand
CAATGGCCCGGCGGTCTTGCGGTATTGTAAGAAGTTGTTGATTTGAATGTCGTTCAATAGCCCCAGTTCGCGCAAATCGGCTTCCTCACAACGATTGATGTTCAGCGGGCGTTTTAAAAAAGTGGCCAAGAGGTCGAATTGGCCATTTAAATCAAAATCGCCTGATTCCGCCCCACTATTTTGCAAAAAATCCTCTAGCAAATCCGTTGGCACTGGGTCAGTTATAAGGCTATCGGGCCGCTGGGCGAAGATAGGCAGCGATACCATCAGCAAAAAAGACAAAGTCAGTAAACTACGCATAATCAATGGCGATAGTGAGCTATGCTGCGAAGATAAAGCAAGCAGTTTAAGTTCTGGTTATTATCCGAATGAAAAGAGATTTTTAGTCCAATGTGGGGGAAAAAGCAAATATTTTACGTTGAATTCACTTATTTTTAATAAAAAAACAAGCCATTAAGTATACTTGGTTGTAAAAGCGCAAAACAAGTTTAAATAATTACAAATCAAATAATTAAGGCATCCGATATGCCTATAATAGTGCGCTAGCCATAACATTGAAAGCAAAAAATAAATAGTTTGACCCGAACTCAGCAAGTACTTTTACATTATCAAATGAAGCCAAGGTCAACTGACCAAAACCAAACAAGCGAATAAGCGCTACTCAACAAACCCCGCCTGCCCTTAGCCAAATTACCACTTTAAAGAACAACCATTGATTGAATTTTTACTTGTGTGGGCAAGTGATACCAATTCAAACAATGAAGTTTCACTTCGATTCCGGCTGGAAGAAGTGGCTCATAGCCAGTGATGGTTCTGAGTATGAAGGCTGGATTTTCAACTAAAGCAATTTTTCTTTTGATTGTTGACTCAATCAGGTCGAGCACAAAAACAAAAAAGGCCTCCAAGATTTGTGGGAATCTGGAAGCCTGCGAAAGAAAACGGTAATCCATTTTCAACTAAAGCTGAGCAAAGGTATAACATCTTGCGCATTTTCTCAAATGATTTTTGAGGGGATGGGAATGGATTATCATGATACCCACGAAGATTCACTCTATTCATGGTGAGCATTAGCGGGTTAGCACAATTTTAAGTTGTGCTCAAATGCTGATTTGTTCTTTCTCTAACCCTCAAATATCTGAACATGAGAATTTTTTACAGTGCAGTATGTCTATTTGTGTTTGCTTCTCTCGCAAACATTTCTTTTGCTAGTAACACTGGTCTTGCAACGGCAGGAATTCAGAACGAAGGAGATTCTATTCCTGAGTCTCCATTTGAAATCAAAGGTGCAGTGGATGCCTATTTCCTGGCGGGAAAAGCACCACTTCCTACGAGCTTTACTGGTGGAGCCAACAACGCATTCAATTTGGGTATGGCCAACTTAATCTTTTCTAAAGAAGGTAAAGTTGGTTTTGTAGCTGACATTGCATTCGGTCCTCGCGCTGAGGGTGCCAACGGTGGTTTTGATGCGGATGGCAAAGTAACTACGTTAACCGCTATCAAGCAGTTGTATGTATCTTACTCGCCGACCGATGCATTAAAGTTTACCTTGGGTAACTTTAGCACGTTCTACGGATACGAGTTGATCGATGCGCCATTGAACATCAACTACAGTACTTCGTATCAGTTTTCTTACGGCCCATTCTTCCACACAGGTGTGAAAGCCAATCTTGCGCTTTCTGACAAGTTTGGGGTTATGTTAGGGGTATTTGGGGATACCGATACGAAAGTTGACGTGGTAAAAGGCCAGCACATCGGTGCCCAGTTTTCCTACGCTAGTGGCAATTTCTCCGCTTACCTGAACTACTTGGGTGGTCGCTTTGCTGAAGAAACTGAGGACAATGCAGAGATCATGAGCAACCAGTTTGACATCACTGCCTCTTTCCAGGCAACTGAAAAACTAGGACTCGGATTCAATGCTTCCACACGGATGCTTACCTCGGATGATGGCGATGCCAGCTGGGGTGGCGCTGCGCTTTACGCCAAGTATGCTTTCAGCGATTCTTTCCTCTTTGGATTGCGCGCTGAAACCATTAGCGACAAGGATGGGTTCCTATTTGGAGAAGAAGACAATAATATTTTTGCGCTTACTCTTTCTGGAAACATCACGATTGCGAACAACTTGCGTTTGATCCCAGAATTGCGTTTTGATTCCGCTAAAGCCACTGGCACCTTTACCTCATACAGCGATGAGGCACTGAAGGCAAATTCAGTATTCCTCCTGGCTGCAGTGTACAGCTTCTAACTCGAATATGAGATAGAGATAGAGTGCTCAAACCTGCCTTCAGCAGTATTTGGGCACTCTGCCTTTTAACCTTAAACACAAAATTTTTAAACTTAAAGCAGTCATGGCAAAAGCAAAACTAGAGTACATTTGGTTGGATGGCTATCAACCTATGCAAAGCTTGCGCAGTAAAACAAAGATTGTTGAAGATTTTAGCGGAAAACTGGAAGATTGCCCAATGTGGTCTTTCGATGGTAGTTCTACCGAGCAAGCTCCAGGTAACTCCTCCGACTGTCTGCTGAAACCTGTTGCCTTGTTTCAAGACCCAGCCCGCAAAAATGGCTGGTTGGTGATGACCGAAGTACTGAGCGCCGATGGTGCTGCTCACCCATCCAATGGTCGTGCAATGATCGAAGATGACGACAACGATTTTTGGTTCGGTTTTGAACAAGAATATTTCCTTTGGGATCCTTCAACCAACAAACCACTGGGCTTTCCTGAAAACGGATACCCAGCACCACAAGGTCCCTACTATTGCTCCGTTGGTTATGGCAAGGCTTATGGCCGCGAAATCATTGAAGAGCACCTGGATATTTGCCTTGAGGCTGGCCTGAACGTTGAAGGGATCAACGCAGAAGTGGCTACTGGCCAATGGGAGTTCCAGATTTTTGCCAAAGGTGCTAAATCTGCTGGTGACCAAATTTGGGTTGCTCGTTATTTGCTGGAGCGCGTTGGTGAGCAACATGGCGTTTCCATCGAGTGGCATTGCAAGCCTGTGAAAGGTGACTGGAATGGTTCCGGGATGCACGCTAACTTCTCAAATACCCTCTTGCGTACCGCAGGAAGTAAAGAAACATACGAAAAAGTTCTCGAATCTTTCCGTCCGGTTATCGCCGAGCACATCGCTGTTTATGGCCCAGATAACCACTTGCGCCTGACGGGTAAGCACGAGACTCAATCCATTGATACCTTCAGCTATGGTGTATCTGACCGTGGTGCTTCAATCCGCATCCCTGTCGTGACTGTTGAAAAAGGCTGGAAAGGTTATTTGGAAGATCGTCGTCCAAACTCCGCTGCTGACCCTTACAAAGTGGCGGCAGTGATCATCAAGACGGTCAAATCTGCTTCGCTCTAGTTCCTGCATAGACATATGCCAACTAGCCCGCTTTGGTTCGCCAGGGCGGGTTTCTTTTTTTGAGTGAAAAACGAAAAATGAAAAATGAAAAATAAACGGAAGTCCAGGTTTGGATCATTTTTTCGCCGTTTTGACGGTTGCCACAAGCATTGCTATTAGTTCTCTGCAATCTGTAGATAAACTGTCAAATAAATTTTGTTCAACGTATCCAGTATCTTTCAGCAAACAGAGCCAAAATTCAGTTTCATTGGCTTCTTTCAAAGCGATGCTCATTTTGCTGATAAAATCTGCTTAGCTCTGACCAAATTCGGCTTCTCGATTTAACGCGCCAATGGCAGTCCCGCTACGCAAAACCTGCTTACTCAATACAAATTCTTTTTTTTCTGTTTGTAAAAACTGTGAAAGTTTCACAATCCGAATCGCAAAAGCATAGCTCTTTATTTTCAACAAATTCTCCTTCACCAATCATGATTTAAAACAAAATTAATATAAAATCTTGAACTAAAATTTCATTTTTCATTTTTCATTTTTCATTTTTCATTTTTCATTTAAACCGAATTCCTCACCACCAATTCCGGTTTAAAAATCCGCGTTTGCAACTTGAAATCCTTGTCCGGAGATTCGATGTTTTCGAGGAGGATGCGGGCCGTTTCTTCTCCCATTTCATAAGATTGTTGGCTGATCGTGGTGAGCGGAGGTTCTAGTAAAGGGCCGACGGCAAGATTGGTGAATCCAATGAGCGCCAAATTATTTGGGACATGCAGGTGCAACTCCCGTGCAGCTTTGAGTACGCCCAACGCAACATAATCACTCACCGCAAAAATGGCATCGGGGGGCTCGGGTAGGCTCAACAAGTCCAGCGCCGTTTGATGGCTATCTTCCATCCGGAAAGTAGTATGCACCAGGTATTCCGGGCGCAGCTCCATTTGTGCATCCCGCAGTGCGGCTTTGAACCCTTGCATGCGCAAGCGGGTCAACTTGAGCGTAGAAGGCCCAGCAATATGGGCAATGCGCTTCCGACCACTTTTGATCAAAAACTCACCCGCTTTATATCCGCCTTCAAAATTGTCGTTGATGATTTTGTGTCCATATACCTGGTCGTTGGCCCGATCGAACATCGCCAAGGGAATCTCCAAGTCTTTGAGCATGTTGAGGTGTTTAAAATCCTGGGTAGAACTCCCAATCGAGATGGCAATCCCATCTACCCTTGCACCAATCAATTGATCGATTATTTTTACTTCCCGCTCATAGATGTTTTGGGATTGGAAAATCATCACGTTATAGCCCTGCTGGTATGCTACATTTTCCAGTCCATTGATGATCTCCGAAAAAAACTGGTTGTCAATTTCCGGTACGACCAAACCAATCGTATGGGTACGTTTTTTCAACAAACCAATGGCGTGTGAACTAGGCCGGTAATTCAAGCGCTCAGCTAGCTCTAGCACTTTGAGTTTGGTTTCCGGTTTTACATCATACCGATCGTGTAAGGCCCGCGATACCGTGGCAACCGAGATGTTGAGCATCCGGGCGATGTCCTTTATACTGACTTGCGGCATGGCTTGGCTTTTGTTGATTCTACAATATTACTCAAATTCAGAAAAAGGAAAAGGGTTTATCTGGCTTGGCTAAAAAGTTCCGTAAACGTTTACATACATTTTTGAAGCATTTTATTCCCATTTACCAAAACAAATACCACGAATTGAGCTAATTTCGAGTATTCTTCAGGGAATGGGGAAATTTTCCAAATAAACTTCGGAATTCCTAAACCGACTTCATTATGGCTGCACAAAACCACCACATCGAAACGTTGTTCAAGCAAACCCTGGAACAAGGCGATTCGGCCAGTTTTGAGGCCCTTTTTAAAAACCAGTACGCACAATTGTGCGGCTTTGCAACCCGCTACCTGCATAGCCCTGAAGCTGCCGAAGAAGCCGTATCGGAAGTGTTTTACAAAATTTGGAAAAATCGCGCGCAAATTAACATCAAAACCTCCGCAAAATATTACCTCTACGCCAGTGTGCGCAACATGGCCATCGACATACAACGGCAGTCCAAAAAACAACAACACAGCTCCGATGACTGTCTTTATGATCAGGCCTACCCCGGCCCTGATGCTTACGATACCCTGATCGGACGAGAAACCCAGCAAAAAATTGACTCTGCAATTTTACGTTTGCCACCACAATGCCGTACTGTATTCCAACTGAGTCGCCACGAGGGCCTCAAGTACCAGGAAATTGCCAATCGCCTTGGCATTTCCATCAAAACGGTAGAAACCCAAATGACCCGAGCACTCAAACAACTGCGAGTAGAAATGTTGTAGCTTACATCTTTATTGATTTCCACTAAACACAAAGCAGCACATTGAATACAAAGCGTCGTCAGTGTCTAACTTTGTACCCTTTGTGCTGTCTTTGTGTTCTTTGTGCTAAAAGAATGTCGCTCTGGTTAAAATGTTGCCCTTGAAAATATCAGGCATGCACCAACTTTTCAAGGATATTGCGTTAATTTGCGTATTGAATTGGTTAACCGTATCGAAAGCAACAGCTATGAAAGAAGTAAAATCCCTCCTGGCCCGCTCCGCCTTTGGCGTTTGTAGTTATGTTGGTCAAAAAATGGGCTTGTCTCCAGACCGAGTGCGCCTGTATTTCATCTACGCTTCCTTCGTTACACTAGGATCGCCAGTCATCGTATACCTGGTGATGGCTTTTTGGTTGAACGTCAAAAAGTACATCAAAGCAGGCCGGAACATGTTGTGGTCCTAATCCACACACCTTAGTAGTGGGCAAAAATAAGTTATCATTTTTCCTGAGCCAAAGAATTAGATAAGACATTTAAAATGAAACGTTTACTCATCTAATCCTCTGGCAAAATGATCACTTATTTTTTTATCACCCCTTATTTTCGCAACTCCTTTTTCAAAATTTTACCCGTGGCACTCATTGGCAGTGCGTCCAGGAACTCTACTACGCGAGGATATTTATAGGCCGCGATCCGTTCGCTGGTCCATTGCATGATTTCCTGCGGGCTGGCACTGGCACCCTCTTTCAACACCACACAGGCCTTAATTTCTTCTCCGTATTCATCGTTGGGTACTCCAATCACTGCCACCAGTGAAATGGCCGGATGCTGAATCATCACCTCCTCCACCTCCCGTGGATACACATTAAAACCACCTCGAATGATCATGTCCTTGGTGCGGTCTACGATGTAGAAGTATCCATCTTCATCCTGAATGGCTACATCGCCCGAGAGCAACCAACCATCCTGGAGTGATTCAGCCGTAGCATCAGGTTTGCGGTAATAGCCTTTCATCACATTGTGGCCCCGGTAAAGCAATTGCCCCTTCTCCCCTACTGCTACAGTTTGACCTTTATCGTCGACCAGTTTCACCTCTACACCCCAAACTGGGGTACCAATGCTCCCCGGCTTGCGTGGGCGATCAGGGTGATTAAATGTCACCACAGGTGAGCCTTCCGACATGCCGTAACCTTCAATGATCGGCACATTGAAGCGGGCTTCAAAATCCTTCAGCACTTGCACTGGCAAAGAAGCGCCACCCGACACCGCAATGCGGAGCTGGGCCGAGATGCTCTGGTAATCGAATTTTTCCTCCCGGTAGTTCAGCAAGCCCCAGTACATGGTGGGTACCCCAGCGAATACGGTCACTTTGTTTTTAGCCATGAGCCCAAATACCGCTTCGGCGTCAAACCTTGGCAGCAGTACACTGGTTGCACCGCGGTACAAACCAGCATTCATAAGCACCGTCATCGCAAAGATGTGGAAGAGGGGCAGCACGATCAACAAAGTATCGGCGGGCTGGATGCCTACTAAATCCGCTGAAAGAATTGCATTTTGCAAGAGGTTGTTGTGGGTCAATTCCGCACCTTTGGGGCGGCCTGTAGTACCCGAAGTGTAAATGATGATGGCAGTATCTTCCGCACCGCTGGCATAAGCCTGCCCTGCGGGGGATTGCCCAGCCATCAAACTGCCCAAGGTGGCCGCCCCCGATATTGTTGGGGCATCAGTAGGCTGGGGCATAATCAGGAAAAAATGATCGCAGGAAGGCACCTCACCAAAGGCTTGATGCCCCATTTGGCCGATTGGCAAATCGGGTGTGCCCACAAAACAAAAGTAGGCCTTGGCCTCGCTATCGCTCAGGTGGTAGACAATTTCATCTTTTTTGAGCAGTACGCTCAGCGGTACCACCACCGCACCTGCCTTCAAAATCCCGAAATAAATGATCGGAAAATAGGGCAAGTTGAAACAACTGAGGGCTACTTTGTCACCCGGCTGAATGCCTTGCGCCCGCAGGCCATTGGCCACTTGATTGGCCGCGCCATTGACCTGGGCAAAACTGAGTTGAACTTCGCCAAAAATATAGGCCGTTTTTTGTGGATAGCGCCGCGCGCTGTCTTCCAGCAGGACAGATAGGTTGAGCATGCGATCTAGAGTTTGATGTAGGCAGAATCGTTTGGGTGAATATACGAGGAAATTGGGGAATGGAATGTGGGTGGGGGGAAGATATCTAGCTTTTCGCCTTGAAACTTACCCATTTTATCCCTATTTTTGGAGTTAAAATGAATATTATGACTGCAAAGTCACCGGTTCAGCCTCCAATTGGCGAAACCAAAAAGTCAAAAAAGCGCAAAATTCCCGCCTTCCTCATTCGTGAAACGATTGATGGGGTACCCTTCTATTATTCTGGTTATAAAGAAGTTTTAAATAAGAAAAAAACACTGGAAGACATTATGCCAGATAGCGGATTACAATCAATCATCAAAGCTTATTTGATGCGGCTATTTGCCCAGTTTTTGGATTGGAAATTGTATCAGCCTGTTTCTGGGGAAGTGGGCAATCACCTCGACCATCGCAATAATCTTGCCCTGGATGTAGCCATTTACGATAAAAGTATCCTGACTCCAGCCAAAATCACGGGGCAATACATTGATGTCAATCCCAAAGTAGTGATTGAAATTGACCTGAAAGTCACCCTTGAAGACACCAGCATCGATCTATTTGCGCCTTTTGTTTTGGCTAAATCTAAAAAGCTGCTGTCTTTCGGCACCGAGCGCATCATCTGGGTTTTTACCAAAAGCAATGCCGTTATTGTCGTAAAGCCAGGGAATACATGGGAAGTTTTCCAGTTGGACGATGATGTGGTGGTGATGGATGGAGTGGTTATGAATATTGGGGGGTATTTGCGGGAGGAGGGGATTGAAATTTGAAATTATTCTAAAAACTTGACGGCCACAAAAAATTCCTCCACCTTTGCCTCAGGAAACCGAAACGTTTAGGACGTTTGAGCGGAGGACTTTCAAAGGTGCATCTGGCATCGGTTTCTCCTCTCTCAAAACCGCACCACCACCCCCACCGAAGTCGTAAAATCCAAAGACTGCAACTCCAGCCCCTGCACCGTATTCTGCGGCTTCGTTTGCCCAGTACGTGGGTCGGCTGGCACGAAGGAATAAATGTACTGGCGGTACTTGACGTTCTGGTGGTTGAACAAATTAAAGAAACTGAGATTGGCCTGAACATTGGTTTTGCCGATGTGGAAAGAATAAGTTGTGGCAAAGTCAACGCGATGGTAGTCCTCCAGATAAGAAAGGCGGTTTTCAGGGGTCGTTTCTCCCCGGTCGACAGGTTTTTCACTCAATTTGGATAAGTCAGTATACGGGCGGCCCGAAGCAAAAACATAGGCCAGCGAGAAGTCAAATTTTTTCCAGTTGTAGGGGTTGATCCACGTCAGGTGGTGGCGGCGGTCGCTTGGTGATGCAAACCACCGGCCATTGGCAATATTGGCAAAACTTTGGCTGCTTTTGCTCAGTGTATAGGCCACCCAGGTATCGTAATGAGGAAAAGATTTTTTGAGCAAAAGATCTAGGCCAATGGTTTTCCCTTTGCCCTGAAAAGTAGTGAATTTGTATTCAAAAGAATCGGGCAAGGCCACCAAGGTGCGTGCGTGCTCGACCAGATTGTTGGTGTTTTTGACATAAAATTCCGCGTCCAGTTCAAAACTCCCTTTCCGGAAATTCGCTCCGAGCATGGTGTTGTGCGCAACAGTTACAGGAAAACGAGGGTCCCCTTTGGCCAAAACCCAATACGGATAAGAGCGACCGTAAATGTCCTCGTGGAAAAACTGGTACAAAAACTGCTGGTAAATACTCCAGGAAGCTTTCAAACGGAGCTCGTCCGAAGCTTTTACAAAAAGTCCCAGCCGGGGCGAAAAAAAAGTATTCCCATTGTAACGGGTGCCGCGTAGTCCAAAGCTGAGGTTCAAGGTTGAATCGGCCAGATCAGCCTGGTATTCTCCATACAATGATTGTTGCGTGCCATGGTCATCCAAGTCCAGCGATGCCGTTTTCCCATCCTGGAGGTACAGGGTAGACTTGTTGTCGATGCTTTCAAAACCAAACACCAGTCTTTGGCGTGCATTCAACTGCCATTCATTTTTCCAGTTCAAGTCCAGTCCGCTAATATGGTTGTCGTGCTTATTGGAAAAAACAAAATTTGGTCGCAAACGATTGCCAATCTGGAAGATCGACTTTTGGGAAAAATCCCGGCTGATGCCGTATTCTGAAAATGCGATGTTTAAATTGGAACTCAAGCGGGTACTCCACTTTTGATTCAGTTGCAAGCCAAAGCCCTGATTGAACCAATCCGCCTCTTCATCGTAAGATTCGTTTAAAATCTCCCGGCGATTGTTGATGGTTTGGGTACTGGTCCGTGAATAGGCATAGGCATATTTGTCGGCCCCACTAAAATAATTGAAATCGGCACTAAAACGAGCGGAAGGGCGCCAGCTTGCCTTGAAGTTAGCATCAAAAAAGCGCAGCTCTGGTTTTTGGGAAACCACCTCTCTTGCTGTTGTAAACCCAGGCCTTGCGCCAAAAATACGGGTATCTTTCACCTCGGAGTTGAGCAAGTTGAACAACTTGCTATTGGCCAGATTCTGATTGGTGATTCGCCCTGCGGCCATTACCCGGAATTGTTTTCCCAGTGGCACATCCAGTAAAACGCTACTGGTCATGAGGTTGACATCGGCGATGGCTAGTGCTTCGGTGTTTCCCTGGCTGCGTTGAGCCGAACGAATGTCCACTACCGCAGAAGTTCGGCCCCCATATTCGGCAGGGAAGGCATTTTTGTACACCTTCACCTCGTCAACTACATGTGGGTTAACGATGCTAAAAATACCGAAATAATGGGTCACGTTGTACAAGGTGATGCCATCCAGGATGATCAGGTTTTCATCCCCACTTCCGCCACGGATATTGAGATCGGCCGAAAGGTCATCGTGGGCACTTACTCCGGGCAAGTATTGCAGGCTGCGCATGACGTCGGCACCATTGACAAAGGCCGGCAAACGTTGCAATGCGGGGCCATGCAACACAGTCGCATCTTCCTGTAATTTATTGGACACTGCGGGCAGTCGGGCGGTCACCGTCATGCCCTGGAGTTGTTCTACCTTCGGGGTGAGTCTTATTTTGAGGTCAAGTGGCTCTGTTCCTGGCGTTATCCAGGTTTTCCGCATCTGATAGCCCAGGTATTGCACTGCCACTTCAGTGGTAGCACTACCATCTTCCAGGTTAATTTCAAAGCGCCCATTTTCGTCACTGATCACCCCCTCTCCTTGACCACAAAGCACGTGGCCATAAGCCAATGGTTGTTGTGTCCAAGCATCAATGAGTACACCGTTGACTTTACGCGGTACTTTAATTTTCACCTCGCTCACGCCAAGTTCTGATTCGCTCAAGGCTTTACGTACCAAAATTTGCCCCGTCCCGGTGATGTGGTATTCCAGTTCTAAACCTGCCAACAACTGGCTTAAAGCCGTTGATAAATCTCTGGCATTGATCCTTTTAGAAACGCGGATATTGGCTACTGCCAAGTTTTCGTAGGAGAATTTGAGCTTGTGTTTTTTGGCTAAAATATCGAAAGCTTGTTCAAGTGGAGTATTCTGAAATTTTTCAACAAAGGCATAAGTGGACTGGCCCAGCACCGTGCAGGAGAAAAAGGAAAAGACAAGCCACACGACCAGCGTTTTGATGGGCATGGTTGTTTTTAGTTGAAAAATTGTGCAACTGAGATCGGCACTTCGGCTCCGCTCAGTGACCGATCTCATTCGCACAACTCATTTTACAATAATCAGGTTTCCACGTACACTGGTTTCCAATTCAAAAGTCCAGCGCAAATTGTATAATACAGAATCGAGGTTACTCCTCTCAAAATAAGTTGTCACTTTACGTTTAGCAATTTCGGGAGAGGTCTGTACCCGCACCTCAAATTGACGTTGAATTTCTTCGAATACTTCTTGTAGTGGAGCATCGTTGAAATAAAATTTTCCATCTCGCCAAGCCGCAGTAGGTTGGGTGCCCACGGTATAAGGAGCTACTAAATCCCCATTATCGTTGGCTTGGGTACTCAATCCAGGGGTTAAAATTCGTTCCCCTTTGGGATTGGAAACCCTCACTTTACCCGTAACACAAGACACCGCAAAAGAGTTGCCTCGGGCCCGCACGTTGAAACTCGTGCCCAACACTTCTACTTCGCCTTGAGCAGTTTTCACCACAAAACGACGACCTTTAGTGACCTGAAAAAATGCCTCTCCTTCCAATTCAATCTTACGCGCCAAGCCCCAACGCAAGGGGCGGTAACTCACCTTACTGGCCGCATTGAGCACCACGCTGGAGCCATCGGGCAATTGATGCGTTTTTTGTTCGGCAATACCCGCACTGATGCTGCGGGTAGGATTGTAGAACAGCGCCACCAGCAAGAGGGTCACACAGGCAGCGGCTGCATAAGTCAACCAGCGGCGCATGGGGCGAATTTTGGCTCCGCTGTTAATCGGCACCACGGGGGTATGGTCAGTTACAGGTAATTTCTCCTGAGTAGCCGCATCGATCCGGCTCCACAGATTGGACAATTGCAAGGCACTCGGCTCTTCCTCCTGCACCCGAAGGGCAGTGGCAAGCAGGCGGCCCTCAGCTACCTCAGTGGCTTTTTCCGGGTGCTCTTGCAGCCAGTTTTGCCAAAAAACGGCAGCTTCTTCATCACCGGCCCTGACCCAGCGGATGAAGGAGGGTTCCTGGGCAAAGTCCAGGGAAGTGTAAGATGTAAAGATTTCTGATTTCACATATTCAGGGTTTAAAACTTGTAGGGTTCCGGGGAACCTTGGAAGTTTTTATTTGAACAACTCATTTAAATAAGCGCTTCTCGTCTGGTTCGTATAGCTCATTTTGCAAAGACCGAGCCCACTCTGCATCATACTGACACAGGCACCGCTGGTACTGGCGTCATCCAGGTGGGCACGATTGAGCACGCAGTGTCCCAATTCGTGAAAAACCACCATTTCTCGTTGTAGGGCACTGGCCGAGTTCCAAAAGCTTTGATCCACAACCACTCTTTTGGTGCCGTTGGAGATCGTTTGGCATTTGGCCGCCACATTGGCTTCTTCCAGTTCCATAAAAATCCCACTGTATTGGGTCATGTCTAGGTTTAGTCCTCGGGTTTGGGCTTCCGTTGCAAAATCATCAAACAAGGGTTGTAGTGCGGCGTCTACGCTGGTAGTTTCGTCTTTGGTACAAGAAAAACTGGTGATCAACAGTAACGCCACTATAATGAACTTGTGCATTGATTCTACATTTTACTAGAATAAGCCAGTGTACTTAGCTTTGTACTCAGATCAAGCCGAAAAAATTACACAACCAGACAATAAAAATCACCAAAAGGATTTGCCTCAGCGATTCGAGGGCACGATGCGACAAATTCCGGGCAGATTGATAATTCAATTCCATGATTTCACCAATCTGATTGTAGTCCATGTCCGCAAAATATTTCAGGTACAAGACCTCGCGCTGGCGTTCACTGAGGGCAGCCATCGCCACTTTCAGCTTGGACTCGCGCTCGGCATCCATTTCATTTTGAATCAACAGTTGATCGATCCCAAAATCTGCTTGAAAATGGCGCTCTTCGGGTTCTTCGGAGGCAATTTTTTTCACTTGGCGATCCAGCGTTTTGACAATTTTGCGGCGGAGGGAAACAAATAAATACTTGCGAATAGAATCGGTTGCTGAAATCCGCTGACGAGCATCCCACAGTTCAATAAACAAATCCTGGATGCAGTCTTCCACCAACTGGGCATCCGGCATAAACTTGCGGCCATATTTAAACAGTACCGCAGCATGGTCGCGGTAAATGTGTTCCAGGGCCCGTTTATCCCCATCCTTTAATGCTTGCCAACGCTCTAAATCCGACATCTAGACAAAAATTGAACAGGACGAATCCTGGTGAAAATTGAAAAACAAACGCTTTTGAAAAAACTAGCTTTTATCCAAGGCACAATTTTTCAAATTTTTTTTAGAAAAAGTGAGTACAAGATAAAAAACCTCGGCTTACTAGGGTATTCTAAGCATTCTTAACCCAATAATTTCAAAAACCATGTTAAAGTCCATTTTAAAAATCAGCACGGTGTTTGCACTGTTTGCCACCTTGTTGTTCACAGCCTGCCAAAAAGATGACCTTGTGGTGAGTGAAGACAACTTCACCTTGGGCGATCCACTACTGGGTCAAGGCCCTCGTGGTCCACGTGATTCCAGTCGTTGTTGTTTTGAGTTTGTTTTCCCCATCAGTGTAGAACTGCCCAACGGCGATACCCTGGAAATCAAAGGCGAACGCGAGCACAAAAACTTCATCGACCGTTGGAAAAATGCCAACACAAATGGCCGTCCCAAAATCATTTTCCCAATTGAAGTAACCCTTGCCGATGGTTCAAACACTACGATTAACACCCCTGAAGAACTGAAAAAACTGATCGAATCCTGCTTGCCAGATCGCCCTGAACCCACTCCTTGCTACAAAGTGATTTTCCCAGTAAAGGTTAAAATGCCCGATGGCAACGTTGTAACCATTAACACCCCTGATGAATTTGCAACCTTATTGAAAAAATGGCGGGAAAACAACCCCGACGCAGACAAGCACCCTGAAATCGTTTTCCCTTACGAAATCGAAAAAGGAGATGGCACCAAAGTTACCTTGAAAGGAGTGGAAGATTTACGGAAAATCCTAGCCGAATGTAAGCCAGGTCCTGATCGCCCAGGCCCTGATGGTCCTGGTCCTGATCGCCCAGGCCCAGACCTCCGCCCTTGCTTCCGCATCGTTTTCCCTGACACCATTCAGCACCCTGATGGTAGCAAGGCAGTAGCTAAAGATGCTGAAGACTTTGCCAAACAAGCACTGGCTTGGCGCAGAGCACACCCTGCTGCAAATGGTGTAACGATCGTAAAAATACCTTTTGGCATCGTGTACCGCGACAGCACCACAGCTGTGATCACTTCTGGAGAAGACCTCCGCAAAGCCAATGCGAAGTGTGGCATCGATCCTACTCCATGCTTTGAGGTGGTTTTCCCAGCCAAAGTAAAACTGCCTAGTGGTGTAGTGGTGGAAATTAGATCTGCTGATGCTTTCCGCGAATTGATCGAACGTTGGGTGAAAAACAACCCATTGTCTACCGATCGCCCAGAGTTTGTATTCCCTTATCGGGTAAAAACCAAAAATGGCAAAACGGTAGTGCTAAACGACAAAGAAGATTTACGGAAGTTATTGGCTGACTGCAAATAAAGTTGAGGAGTTGATGGTTGAGAAGTTGAGGCTGCCGCGAGCGCCATTCAACCATACTCAACTCCTAAATTTCTCAACTTCTCAACTCCTAAACCTCTCAACTCCTTTCGACACATATTGAGCTTGAATGTATATGGGCCGCCGAAGCAATTTCGGTGGCTCTTTTTTGTTTTAGTTCATTTTTATTTACCTTTCCTTGCATATCTTAAAATCATGCAAGCCGAATTTGAATACCTTCAACAACTCGCTCAACAATACCAGCAATTCTCCGAAGATCCAGCGCAATTGTATGCACACCTGGAGCACTTAGATCAGCAGACTGTGCAAAATCTGCTGAACAAGTACCAGCAGCTTCCCTTCCAACCCATCCAGCTTTTGCGCATGGAATGCCTGCGGCAACTGCTGGAACAGCAAAAAATTGATGCCTCAAAAGTTGAAGAGATCAAACAACGCATTCGGCAAAAAAACCGCAGCTACTTTGTACACCTGGACGCGGATACGCTGGATCAACTCGACGTTTATCCCTTGGGCAATCGGGATCCTTTTCAAGGTTACCAAAAACCGTTCAGTATCTTTTTGCCCGTTCTTTTTGAAGGCGAGGTCCAAAAACAGACCCGGGCCTTTCTCGAAAGGATTGGTAAACAACTCATTGCAGATTTACACTTAAAAAAATACACATTAAAAATTAGCGATTTTCGGTCCAGTTCCCCTTTTGGAAGCAGCACAGCAAGTGTGAGTATCCACCTGAACATTCCCCAGAGGT
>JAIYAV010000055.1 GCA_027488855.1 Saprospiraceae bacterium | reverse complement strand
GGCTCACTCCGGCAGGTATCAAGTGGCGTTATGCCATCATCCGCATCTATTGGGACGATGAAAAAGAGCCTTCCGTCGAAGCGCCGCTGGGTGATTTTTTCTGCATGGGATGGAACCAGTATGCTCCGGTCAATTCCCTGGCGGTGACGGTCAATCCAGGTAGCGCCTTCAACTGCTATTGGGTGATGCCTTTCCGTAAAAAAGCCAAAATCACCATCGAGAACCTGGCCGACGAAGAGTTCCGTTTGTACTATCAGATTGACTACGTGGAAACCACTGTGCCCGACGACGCGGCCTATTTCCATGCCCAGTTCCGCCGCACCAATCCTGTTCCGTACAAAGAGGTGTACACCCTAGTAGATGGCATCAAGGGCAAGGGGCATTACGTAGGCACCTACATTGCCTGGGGTGTGCACAACAATGGCTGGTGGGGTGAAGGCGAAATCAAGTTTTACATCGATGGGGATAAGGATTTCCCCACTATTTGTGGCACAGGCACCGAAGATTATTTCTGTGGTTCCTACGATTTTGACGTGCGCAAAAAGAACGCTGCTGGAGTGGATGTGGTGGAGTATCAGGAATTCAATACTGCCTACGTGGGTTTGCCGCAGGTGATCCGGGGCGACGGGCATTACCAGGTGATGCAACGTTTTGGCATGTACCGCTGGCACATTCCAGATCCAATCCGTTTTGAAAAAGACTTGAAGGTGACCATTCAGGCTTTGGGCTGGCGGGGCGATGGGCGTTATTTGCCGCTCCAGGACGACATTGCTTCGGTGGTTTTTTGGTACCAGACGGAGCCGCATGGTACTTTCCCGAAGTTGCCAGAAAGAGACAAATTGGAAGTGAATTAATTTCGGATTTGGGATGTCGGATTTCGGTTGGTTCACATTCAAATCCACCGAAATCCGATATCCCAAATCCCAAATCGATTCACTTCCATTCAACAGGCACCTCCACCATCGTTTTATCCCAGCCGATACGCATGGTAGCTGCTTTTGCATCTGCCTTTTCAAAAGCGATCGCCAGGTTTTCCACCACATCGGTGGTGGTTTTAACCGGAACTTTGACCCGCAACACGTCCAGGCTTTCTTTGTAACTGTAAGCGCCCCAATGGTCCAATTCGCTATTCAGCACAATCGTCCACTCACCCTGATCGGGAATGGCAAACAAGGCATAAGTACCCGCTTTAACGGGCTTACCTCCGAAGGTAACATCCTGATAAAATTTGATCTCAGTAGCTTCATTGGCACCTAACCGCCACACTTTGCCGAAGGGAATCAGTTTTCCAAAAACCTCCCGCTCTTTTTTGGCCGGGCGGCTGTAAATGACCCTCACGACGGCTGCTGCATCAGCACCACCGATTTTATCCGGCGCAAATTTGCGATCATGGGCAAAATCGTGGGGGTAATAACTGACGTCCAGCGGGCTCTTGTCCAGGCCGGGGAATTTTTGGGCGCTGAGCTGAAGGGTGGAACACAGTAGGAAGCAAAAGAGGATGAATGGTTTCATGTTTTTTTTGACGAAGATAAGGGCTTTGAGCTCACTTCAATGTCGTTGAAAAAACGATTTGCGATTTCGGATTGGGGATTTCGGATTTCGGTGGACTCCGCTGTAACTCAACCGAAATCCGAAATCCCCAAATCCGAAATCATTTCACCAGCACCTCATTGTGCGGCAAAGCCAACTGCCGATCCAACGTAATAAACACAATCGCATCCCCCTTTCTACATTGACTCAACACTTTACTTGCCTCAATCTCCATGTAAGTTTGATCCGAAAATGAAATCATGGTTTTGGTGTTGAAGTCGCGGATGGCGATTTTAAAGCGGTGTTTGCCTTGGGGCTCAGCAGAACCATTTTCACCCAGGCTCACGGGTTGAACCGTAAATACACCTTTGGCATCAATTGACAGTTCACATTTGCCCGTGGGAGTGTACTCGTTGACAACCATTTTGTTGTTCAACAAAACGGCAGTGCAGTTGGTAAAGTCGTTGCTTTGCCCGAATGACGCAGTTGAACTTAAAACACAAAAGAATAGAATGACTTGCAATACGCGCATGGTTAATGATTTAACGATGAAAAAATGCGGGTGATTTCGAATACCACAAACCTAAGCTCAGGGATTGTAAAGGGCGTAAAAGCGGGGTAAAACAATGTAAATGAAATGTAAAACCTGTTTTTGGAAACTCAAAAGACCTTAATTTTGTAGCATGAACGCAGAAAAAATCAAAAGATGGGGCTTACCACTGAGCCTGGTGGTCTTGGCGGTATTTATCCTTTCGGCGGTTTGGTGGCCGGAAGCCAAAGGGGATGAACCTCAGCTGGAGCCTACCCGCATCAATATAGCCTTGCGAGAAACGGGAGATCGGCTGCTGGATTTGGCGGGCGACAGTACTTCAACCATTGCTCCAGTGCGCAGAAAAGATGCGCATACCTGGCTACTGCGTTTGGAGCGCCGTTTTAACTATGATAGTTTGCCACGAATTTTACGCCAGGCCTTGTTGCGCCAGGCGATTCGGATGGATTACAACGTTGCAGTGCTACGCTGCAAGGACAACGAATTGATACTGGGCTATTCCGCCAGCGATTTGGAACTAGACGGTGAAGTACCCTGTGGTGGCCGCGACCTCGCTGCCGATTGCCTGAATATCGAATTGAGTTTTTTGGAAAAAGTGATCCCCCAGCCCAATCCCTGGAAAACCAGTTTTTTACTGCTGAGTGGTTTTCTTTTTCTTGCCGCTTTGGGGACAGTGTTGTACCGTAAAAAAACGACTCCAATTCCTGAGTCCCAATTGGAAGAAATCGACTCCAAGCAACTCCGCTTCGGCCAAAGCAGTTTTGACTTTGCCAATCAAACTTTATGGGTAAATGGTCAGCTCAAAAACCTGACCTTCCGCGAAGCCAAACTCCTCAACTATTTGATCCAAAATGCCAATCAGGTACTGGACCGCGAACGCATCCTTGAGGCCATTTGGCAAGATGAAGGCATGCTGGTAGGGCGTAGCCTGGACGTATTCATTTCCCGCTTGCGCAAGTTGTTGCAAGAGGATGAAAACATCAAAATTGTGAGTGTACACGGGGTTGGGTATCGTTTTGAGGTCACTCCTTTTGACGCTTCCAAATAACCTTTCCGCCCATTGTTTGTACTTCCCAGGATGGGTAGTCAACCACAGTTGGGCGATTGCTAATGCTTTCGATGCTCAAATCCGGCCTTAAATTAAAGGCCACCGGGAGTTTATCTTCGTACAGATAAGGCTTTAGGGCCGCAATGTCCTCAGGTTTTTTTATCGCATAATGCTCAGTTGAATACGTATTGGGGAGCCTGTTAAGAACCTCCTTCCATTTTGCCAAATCGCCCCCTACTTGTATCCAAATGAGTTTCCGGGGTGTTACCGCGCTGATCAAGCTGTCTTGCGTGCTTCCCGGAAATCGAATGGTCGTTTTTTCCTGAAATCGCTGATATGCGGCCAAACTTTCCTGGTTGCTGGCATCCCAAAACACCAGCAAGGTACGCTGGGCTTCGGTGGCTTTCAATTCCGCTACTTGTCCATTTGGAGTCTCCCAAAGCATGTTTGGCAATTTCCCCATTTTTAACACAATCACGCTCTTCCGATAGGTATACTCCATTTCCTGAATCAGCGCGGGGTAACTTTTTATTTGTTTGATCCTTTCCAGCGCAGCTTCTGCTGATGCTAATTTTTCCAGTTGGCTGCAAAACTGAATTGCTGCAACCCACTCTTCTATTTCAAAATACTGTTTTAGTTTGGGCAATTCGGCCAAACGTTCTTGCCAATGCCGACGAAACACATCCTGGTAGCCCGGCGGATAGGCGATTTCGGCGTTGCGCTCATTGGCCGACCAGTCTATCCCCATGATTTGTTGCACTTCCAGGGTAAACAAGCGATGCAAGGCATTGATGTAAGCCTCTGCTCGCACTTCATCTACCAAAGGCAAATTGCGAATTTGTCGCTCCACCCGATCCTTCAAGTTTCCTTCCCAAGCTTCTTTTTGCATGAACTCCAAAATCCTAATTTTATCCTCCAAAAACTGAGCCTGGGCCTTTGCCGTAAAAAGGGATACGAAGCCTTCGTCGGATTGCTCGGCTTGGTAGATTTTTAAACTTTGGCGCTGCTTTTGATAAAGCGTGTCAATCAACATGGAGTATTCCGAAGGGTTTTCCTGGGTTTCAATCGGAATAAAGGGCCGACTCAAGCTGAACAGTAAGTTGTTTTCCCGGCCAGCAGTACCGCCGAAGGTAACATTGCGCCCATTGATCATTTCTATCCACAAACTATCTCCCGGGCGGATGTACAGATCCACGTTTTCACGCTGCGTAAATCGCATGATGCTCGGTTTGTCCACCTTGAGTTCCAAATGAAAAAGACCTTGGGCATCACTGGTACCCGCCACTTTGCCCCACTCGTCAATCAACACTACTTGATTGGAAATAAAGGCTACGGAAAAAGGGACATCGCGCTGATAAGGAAATTTACCAGCGATTACGGTGCGTTGTGCGCACAATAAGCACATTGGAAGCAAGGATAATAAGAGGATAAAGTTCTTAATCATAACCGGAAGAATTTTGTTTTTAACGTTGGATTTTATTCTTTATTTCTTTTCGGAATACGTGCAAAAAACCAAACCATTCCCAATCCCAATACCCCCAAAAAACCAATCAAAATCCGGCTATCCAACTGAGTCTGTTTGCCCAAACCCACCTGGATGGTTCCCCATATCAGGTACCCAAACAAAACGCCGATCAACAGGCGTAAAAAATGAATAAACCGCACGGCCTGGGCATAAACCGAAGCCCGATTCTCTTCCGTCACTTTAACGGGCAAATTCATACTTTGGGGATTCAAACCCACCACGGTAAGCATCACAAATAGTCCAGCTCCAATCAGGGGTAAAAACAACAAAGTCGTCTTAGACCCATGGGCATCCGGTACTCCAGCAAAATTGTAGTGGGTAGGGATACGCTCTGGCAAGAGTTGCCAATACTGAAAAACCAGGTATACCTGCAACAGAACCAACCCCAACGCAAGGAGTCCAATCAGGTAATCAAGTGCCGTTTTTTGACCAAACATAGCTTTTCGCTTTTAAATATAAATGTAAAAGAAATTGACTTCTTTTGCAATAAGTGCTCCACCTACACTAACAAACAAAAAACATCAACAATCATGAAGCAGTTCTTTTTCTCCTTTCTATTCTTGAGTGTGCTACTGAACAGCATCGGCTTGCAAGCCCAGCCCGTAGAAAGGCTCATCAAAGTGATCGTCGGTACCGACCACGACAACTGGACTTATCGCAGTGGCGAAAACGTCAATTTCAGCGTATCCATTTTCCGCAACGGCAACCTGGTCAAGGATGCAAAAATCCGCTACGAAATTGGCCCGGAAAAAATGCCCGCAACCAAACAAGAAACCATCACCATCAAAACAGGAATGACCACCCTGGCTGGCGGCAGCATGAGTACCCCAGGCTTTTTGCGCTGCGTTGTCACTGCTTTGGTTGACGGCAAAGAATACCGGGGCCTGGCTACAGCGGGGATTGATCCTGAAAAAATCCAACCAGCAGTTGAACTACCAAGTGACTTCAACAGCTTTTGGGAAGGTGCCAAAGCCGAGCTCGCCAAAATGCCCCTCGACGCCAAAATGACCCTGCTCCCGGAACGTTGCACCGAAAAAGTCAACGTTTACCATGTCAATATCCAAAATTTCCGGGCAGGTGCGCGGATATACGGCATCCTTTGTGTGCCCAAGGCCGAAGGAAAATACCCTGCCCTACTGCGGGTTCCCGGTGCAGGTGCTCGTCCATATGCGGGTGATGTACGTACCGCCGAAAGAGGAGTAATCACCCTCGAAATTGGCATTCACGGTGTACCAGTCACCATGGATGTGAGTGTGTACAACGACATGATGGGCAGCAACCTCAGCGGCTACTGGGCTTATAACCTGGATGACCGCGATCGCTATTACTACAAGCGGGTTTACCTGGGTTGTGTACGTGCCAATGATTTTTTGGTGAGTTTACCTCAGTACGACGGCAGCAATCTGGCCGTTACAGGTGGTAGCCAGGGAGGCGCTTTGTCTATCGTTACCGCAGCGCTCGATCCACGGGTAAAATGGTCGGCACCCATTTATCCAGCCTTAGCGGATATGGTGGGTTATTTGAAAAATCGTGCTGGCGGCTGGCCACATATTTTTGACAAAAACAATCCACAAAACAATACCGAGGCCAAAATCAAAACGGCTGCGTACTACGATGTGGTCAATTTTGCCAAACAGCTCAAAGTGCCCACCTTTTATTCAATGGGTTTCAACGACGAAACTTGCCCTCCTACTTCCATGTGGGCTGTCTACAATTCCATCACCGCACCCAAAGAACTCAGGCTGTTCCAGGAAACTGGGCACTGGACTTTCCCGGAGGAAAATGAGTTGGTGGGGAATTGGTTGATGGGGAAACTCGGTAAATAAAGATGAGAGATGAGAGATGAAAGATGAAAGATGCTACCGCAGAGACTTAGACAAGGTCATAGTCAAAAACGCTGCGGTAGCATCTTTCATCTTTCATCTTTCATCTTTCATCTCTAATACCTGATTCCCGCCTTCTTGTACAAAAAGTGCAACAACCAAGCTGGCCCCACCATCAAAAACTGGATGTCTTTGAAAAAGGAGGGCTTTTTGCCTTCAATCTTGTGGCCGATAAACTGGCCAATCCAGGCCACCACAAAAATGATTAAGGCGGTTTGCCAAAGCGGCATGTTCACATTTTGTTGCAGCCATACGTTGCCGATGATGCAAAAAGAAGCGAACAGCAGCATACCAATGGCAATGGTCAAGGAATGCCGGAAATAGTAAATCAGGTTGACGAAGAGAAAAATCGTCGCCCAATTGAAATAAGGTGCCCATTGTGCTGGTAACCAAGCACTCAGGTAAGCCGAAGGGATAGCAGTCAACAATCCCATCAAGCTAAAAACAATGGCTGGAATGCAAATCCAGTGAAAAGCTTTATTGATTTTGTTCTGATGGCTTTCGCCATATTCGCTCAGCAAAGCGTCAATTGCGCGCATATGATCCTAATTTTATACGGTTAGTCGCGAAATTAACAAATTAAAATCCGATTTTTTTGAAAAATGCGGCAATTATCGACCAGAAACTGTTCAAAAAAGCCTATCTCCCTCCCATCGTAAAGCTCTTTACTTCTGAAATCGTAAAAAAATTAAAAAAATTGATCTTTAGGGGTTGTGTTTCCGAATAGAATTCTCTAGGTTTGTGGAGCATTTAAAAAAATGACATCATCATGCGTTTGAACAACAGCTTTTATTTTTTCAGCTTTTACTTTTATGGCCAACCATAAGGGACTGCTGAATTTTTGCTGTTAATCAACAGATGATAAAATAAAGAGTCCCGCAAAACGGGACTTTTTTTTTGCCCATACACCATATCAGGTGTGTTGTGTGGGTGTGAAGTGTGGGTGTGATAACGCTCGCCTCCAAAGTCCTACCACCTCCAACCAAATTATATCCCAATACGCTATTGGGAGTAGCCACCCCATGGCTTTAGCCGTGGGAGGCACCAACACATAACCACCCCATGGATTTATCCGTGGGAAAACCATGGCATGCCGTGGGATGCCACCCCACGGATTCATCCGTGGGAGGGCCATATACATAACCAACCTATGACTTTAGTCGTGGGTAAAAAAAGGCACATGCAAACGCTACTTGCAGAATCAGAAAAAGAGGCCGACCAAGAGGCAGCAAACCTAAGAGTGGGCATCCAGGGTTTCCCCGGTGCCTTCCACGAAATTGCCGCACGCTTGTGCTTCGAAGGCCGCCCCATCGACATCGTCCCCTGTTTGACCTTTGAAGAACTAGTCGAAAGGTTGGAAGCAGGTGAAGAAATGGACGCAGCCCTGATGGCCATCGAAAACTCCCTGGCAGGTAGCTTAATGGCCAATTACAAACTCCTGGATCAATCCAATCTGATGGCTGTCGGCGAAGTTTACCTCCGGGTCAAACAAAACCTGATGGTGTTACCCGGAGTCAAAATTGAAGACCTGACCGAGGTCCACTCCCACCCTGTCGCCATCGAGCAATGTTTGGATTTCTTCCGCCAATATCCGCACATCCAATTGATCCGCACTGAAGATACTGCCCTTTCCGCACGAAACATCCGTGAAAAAGGTTTGAGGACTGTCGGAGCAATCGCCAGCACCTTGGCCGCCGATTTGTATGAAATGGAAATGCTGGCGGAAAGCATCGAAACCAACAAGAAAAATTATACGCGCTTCCTCGTTTTGCAACGCGCCGATCAAGCCATCACCGATCCTGATGCGGACAAAGTTTCCATCAGTTTTGGGGTTAGCCACACCGTAGGCAGTTTGCATAAGGTATTGGCTATCCTTTCGGCGTACAACTTCAACATGTCCAAAATCCAGTCTGCCCCCATCATTGGGCAGCCTTGGGAGTACCGCTTGTTTATCGACTATGTGGCAGAAGGGCATGTCAGTGTAGATCAGGCTTATGAAGCATTGCGTCCGGTTACGCACAACCTGAAACTGTTGGGTGCTTACAAACAAGGAACACTGTATGATTATTAAGTCGACCAAGAATCTTTTACTGCTATGACACCAATAATTTCAACAGCAAGCAGATTGGGCAACGTGGAAGAATACTACTTCTCCATCAAGCTCAAACAGATCGCACAAATGCGGGCTGAGGGCAAAAACGTGCTCAACCTTGGCATTGGTAGCCCTGATTTGCCTCCCAGTGAAGCTACAGTTGACGCTTTAATTGCTTCAGCCAAACGGCAGGATACCCATGCTTATCAAAGTTATCAGGGTATTCCTGAGTTGCGCCGTGCTTTTGCTGATTGGTATTGGGAATATTTTGGCGTTCGACTCAATCCCGATAAGGAGATTCTGCCCTTAATCGGCTCCAAGGAAGGCATCATGCACATTTCGATGAGTTACCTGGAGGCGGGGGATGAAGTTTTGGTACCCAATCCTGGCTACCCCACTTACCGTTCGGTGAGTTTGTTGACCGGTGCTACGGTTAAGGATTACGATTTGGTGGAAGAAAAAAACTGGCAGGCTGACTTGGATGCGCTGGCCAAACAGGATTTGAGCAAAGTCAAAATCATGTGGGTCAATTACCCCAACATGCCTACAGGTGCGCAGGTTGATCCAGCTTATTTCAAAGATTTGGTTGCTTTCGCCAAAGCCCACAAAATCCTACTGGTCAACGACAACCCTTACACCTTTATCTTGAATGAAAACCCGATGAGCTTGTTGAGTGTCCCCGGCGCGATGGAGGTTGCCCTGGAGCTCAACTCCCTCAGCAAGGCCCACAACATGGCAGGTTGGCGCATAGGTATGCTCGCAGGAGCCGCTGAATACCTCGAACCCGTGGTGCGTTTCAAAAGCAACATGGACTCGGGCATGTTCAAGCCCATTCAAGAAGCTGCGGTAAAAGCCCTGCAAAATCCACCTTCCTGGTACACGGAGCTCAATGATGTGTACCGTGCCCGGCGCAAGGAAGTTTTTGCACTGCTCGACCTGCTGGAATGCACTTACGACCCCCATCAAGTTGGGATGTTTGTTTGGGCCAAAATCCCCAACTATTACACCGACGGCTATACGCTTTCCGATGCGATTCTGGATGCCACCCACGTGTTCATCACCCCTGGCGGCATCTTCGGTACCCAAGGCAATGGCTACATCCGGGTTTCTTTGTGCAGCGATGCCAAGGTATTCCAGGAAGCGAATGCCCGCATCGCCAAGTACAAAGCCCTGCAGCCTTTCCAGGTTGCCAGTTGAACGTTAACGCCGCCAACCCACGGATTATGAAGTTTTTTGAAATAACCGTTCTCAATTCTTAGGCTCGAAGCTCATGAATTGCCTCCAGCTTTAGCTGGTGGATAAGCAGCGACCTCTAGTTTTTGGGCTTTAGCGCCATTTACAAAATTGAGGTTTGGGCTAAAGCCCATTCAAGGTTTGGCCTTTGATCCACCAGCTAAAGCTGGAGGCAATTCATGCGCCAGGGTCTAAAGGACGGTTTTTTCAAAAAACTTCATTAGCCGTGGGAGGCCACCAAACAAGACCACCCCATGGCTTTAGCCGTGGGAGATGCCAACCCACGGATTTATCCGTGGGAGGCAGCCATAAAGAACCAACCCATGACTTTAGTCGTGGGAGCTAAAGAAGCAAAAAATGACCATCAGCATAATCGGCATCGGACTCATCGGCGGCTCACTCGCCATCTCCCTCAAGGAGAATGGCTTTGCGCAGCGCATCATCGGTGTCGACATCAACCCGGACAACATCGACAAAGCCTACCGTCGCCGCCTCATCGACGAGGACATGCCCCTCGATGATGCCATTGCCCAATCCGACATCATCATTGTAGCTACCCCCGTAGATTCCATGACCCGAGTTATCCCCCTGGTACTGGATAAAATCAACGACAAGCAGGTGGTGATTGACGTAGGCTCGACCAAAGTGCCCATTATGGAGGCAGTCCAAGGCCACCCGATGCGGCGGCGTTTTGTGGCAACCCACCCAATGGCGGGTACCGAATACTCCGGCCCCGAGGCCGCAGTCCCCAACCTTTTTAATCAAAAATACACGGTACTGTGTGACACTGCCGACAGCGACCCGGATGCCGTGCAACTCGTTGAAGACCTTTACCATTCCATACCCATGAGCATCACCCATTTTGACAGTGTGGAGCACGATGTCCATACAGCCTATATTTCGCACATTTCGCACATCAGTTCCTTCGCTTTGGCATTGACCGTTTTGGCCAAAGAAAAGGACGCTGAGCGCATTTTTGAATTGGCCAGCACCGGATTTAGTTCCACGGTGCGTTTGGCCAAAAGTTCACCCGATACCTGGATTCCCATTTTCCGCCAAAACCGCGACAATGTACTCGACGTACTCGACGAGCACATCAGTCGGCTTTCGCAGTTTCGCAGCCTTTTGATCAAAAAGGATTTCGATACTTTTCACCAACTCATTACTGAAGCAAATCAAATTCGTAAAATCATCTCTTAAGTTCTTGTACCATGGCAATGACATTTCGTCCCGTTTTGGAGCGCGCTGATAAAAGACCCATTCTGATTGCGGGGCCTTGCAGCGCAGAAACCGAAGAGCAAGTCCTCCAAACTGCTCGTGAGCTGGCCAGTGATGGCATGATTGACCTGTTCCGCGCAGGCATTTGGAAACCACGTACCCGCCCGGGAGAATTCGAAGGCGTAGGTGCACCTGGTTTGGCCTGGCTGAAAAAAGTCAAAGAAGAAACTGGCCTGAAGGTAACTACTGAGGTAGGCAACCGCGAGCACGTTTTTGAAGCACTCAAAGCCGGAATTGACGTGCTTTGGATTGGTGCCCGTACAACGGTTAACCCATTTACCGTTCAGGAAATCGCCGACGCCCTGAAGGGAACCGACATCCCGGTAATTGTCAAAAACCCGGTAAACCCTGACCTCAAATTGTGGATGGGTGGCATCGAGCGTTTTTACAATGCTGGCATCACCCGCTTGGCGGCGATCCACCGTGGTTTCTCTTTCCACGGCGAAACCACCTACCGCAACGTACCACACTGGCAGATCGCCATTGAATTGCGCCGCAATTTCCCAGACATCCAGATCATTTGTGACAACAGCCACATCTGTGGTCGCCGCGATACCCTGCAAGAGGTGGCTCAAAAGGCGATGGACCTGAATTTCGATGGCATCATGACCGAAGTACACCCTACGCCCGACCAGGCTTGGAGTGATGCTGCGCAGCAAATCACGCCTGCACAGTACAAGGTGATGATCGAGTCCATGACTTTCCCACAGCCCAACTCCAACGACCCGATCTTCGTACAGCACATGAACGACCTCCGCCACGAAATCGACGAGATCGACGAAAACATGATCAACTTGTTGGGCCGCCGGATGAAAATCGCCGAAAAAATCGGGGAATACAAGAAGGAAAACAACATCGCCGTACTACAAACCAGCCGCTGGAATGAAATCCTCGGCAAGGCAGTGAAGCAGGGTGGAAAAAAAGGTTTGAGCGAAGAATTCGTGACCGTGGTACTCAAAGCCATCCACGACGAATCCATCAACCACCAAATCCGCATCATGCACGGTGAGGAAGCAGTGAAGTAATTGAACTGTGACCTTAGGAAAATAAGAGGGAGCTTCGAAAGAGGCTCCCTTTTGTTTTTTAGGAATGGAAATGAAATAAAGTAAACAAGTTGACTGAGCAATTTTTTGATTTGGCAAGGCACGAGGAAGGCGCATAGCAGGCCTACGCAACTGACGAGTAACGCAGCAAAATCAAAAAAGAGTCAGTCAGGTGTTTACTTTATTTTATTTCCATTCCTT
>JAIYAV010000241.1 GCA_027488855.1 Saprospiraceae bacterium | reverse complement strand
TTTTGAGTAGGTATGAATAAAAACTCCTAACCACCAATCACCTTCTGAATACTGTTTTTTGAAGTATTTTTGACACCATATGATGCAGCATATTTTTTCCAATTATTGACTACATGTTGTACTTCTTCAATGATGGTACTTGCATTCTTCACGTTAAAATAAGTTGCCAATTTCATTAAATGCCCTCGGGTAGGCTTGGCACTTTCTCCCGCCACCATGGTGCTGTGCATGCCATGTCCTGAATACGAAAACGTTAAATCATATGCAGGAGCAAATCGCCATTTGCCCTCGCCATCCATGAGAAAAGAAAAGTTTTTGCTGTGGTCGTCTCGGTTATGTGCAAAAACATTGAAAGCTGCCAAACGCAATACCTTTTCATAAGCCTTTACATCTCTTTCAAGCTGAAAGGCACAATCCATCAAATGCCCATAATCCAAGGTGCTTAATCTAAAATTATCGTGCATTATACCTGCTGCCGAATGCAAATGCAGCCTATTATTGCCCTGTCTATCAAAACGTTTGGTGCCAAAATAGGTGTTGCCAGATTTGCTCTCAAAAAGCCGACACTCACTCATTTCGATCCCTGCATCTATCGCCATTTTGTAATAAGCATATTCGATATTGGCAATATCCTTGCTATCAGAAGACGCAGGAAACTTGATAAGCCAATGTTCATAGGGAGGGGGTAATTCCTTTTCAGCACCAATAAGATGTTGGTTGTTAGGATTGTAGCCAACTAGAATTTTAGGGCGAGCGCCACCCGATGATCCGCCCAATTTGAATATTTCATCCAATACATCCGTTGCCGTACCCGCAATGATCTGCTTGGTGGCTTTGGCAATTTCATCCAATTCAATCTTAAATTGGTCTACATTGTCAATGGCTATTTCAGGTCTATAAATCAATGCACCCATGCCTTGGCTGCCAATGTACGCCAATCTATCCAATGGCGATAGATCGGCAATGGAAATACCTCGGGCAGCCAAGGCTCTATCCAACAGTAATTTGCCCCAGCCATCAGGCAATGAATCGGCAAATACGCCAAATAAACCCTCGAAAGGTAGTTCATTTGCCTTGTTGATGTCCGTATTCAATTTGAGTTTGATCGGCGAAATTTCTAAGCCCCTTTTCAGAAACTCCGGGTAATACTTAAAATAGATCTGTTTGTCATCACTTACCAATTCGCCGACCTCAATTTCTTCAGCATCAAACTGAATGGACACAACTATTTTTTTTACCTGCTCCATTAGCTACGTGTTTTATCGCTGAATAATTTTTCAATGGCTTTCAAATTTTCAATGGGTTTCAATACCGCATCAAAATCGTCGAGACGATTCAGTACATCGGCCAACAGCAGCAGTGATTCCAAGGAAATCTGCCCGGTAGTTTCAAAGCGTTTGAGGCTACCCAATGAAACCCCAGAACGTTTGGCCAATTCACTTTGAGAGAAACCCGCTTGTTTTCTCAACACCTTGTGCCGCTTGGCAATTTCCTGCAAATAGTCAGACGGCTTTTTGCTTAATCCGAAGTTCATTTTTTGGATAATATTTTAGCTAAAAGTACGGATTTCAAATGGTTTTAGCTAAAATATTGGCTATATTTTTGAAATTATTTAAAAGTAGTATGCTGAACTATGCTTTATGCCCGGCGAAATGTTTGGTGATTTACCTAGATTTCGCCGGATGAATTTTAAATGCTGGGCGAAATCTTCTGTTTTTACCCCACATTTCGCCCAGAAACCATCATTATGCCAGACATACTCATCGGTCGAAAAGAGGAACAAGCCATTATACAAGAAGCCTTCGCAAGCCAAAGGGCCGAGATGTTAACGGCGTTTGAGGGCCAACGGTAGGCACCTTTTTAATCAAACAAACCTATCAAGAGCATGTCTGTCAGTGAATACCATACTCCCCAAAATATTTTCTAATATTTTCTTTGTTGTATTTATCTTCTCCACGCCAATGCAAAACAAAAGTCCAGTCGTGTTTGCCTGGTTCTTTGCGGTCGTGACTTAATGGTTTTAAAATGTCAGCACAACCCAATATTTCCATAATTACGTGTCGTTCGTCTTTTGAAGTTTTAAAAACTTCCTTTAGTCTGTCACGTAGCTTACTTGGCGTTTCTCCATTTGCTGAATTCCGGATTACGTCAAGTATTAATTGCATTATTTGAATGTCCTGTTCCGTTGGTGGAGTTACATTTTCATTATTCAACAATGTCAAGTCAAGCCAGTTATAAAGTCCGTTATCGTGTCTAACACCACCCCATTTAATTCTTTCAAAATTCAAAATGTTCAGGTCTTCGTTTGTTCCAAAACCATAGTAATAGTCGTCAACATTGGTTTCAGTCAAAAGTCGTTTAGCATTTGAATAGCTACCAAGTCCAGAACGCCAGTCAAGTCGTTTGTTTGTCAAACTACTAAGAAAAGCGTCAGTAATTTTTTTTAAGGAGATTGTCTGAACAATTCCTTGAAGTCTAGTAAAAAGTTCCGATTTAGAGATTGTCAACGGGTCAAACATTAAGCCTTTTTCTTTGGCATATTCAAAGTCGGCAATATCTGTCTTGCGGTTTGCGTCACTTATCCAGCCAGCCGATGTCCAGTACGTTTTAAATAATATGTCTTTCGCTTTTTTGTCCACTGTTGGTCGTTTTAAAATGGCTTATAATACGGAAATATGCGTACTTTCCAGGCCCGCACAGTAAAGATAAATCAGGAGTACGAAAGCTCCAAGTACCCACAATTTTAAATTTTATCAACTTGATAATGAATAGATTGATTGAAGATGTAAAGCTTATTGACTTTAGCAATAATACAAAATACGGAGTATGAAATAACTAAAAACCCCACATCACCCCAACAACGCCAATTGGTTGCTTACCGGGGAAGGCGAGATGTTGTTCAACGAGAATGAGGTCAAAGAACCCGATGAAAGAAAATGGTCTACTCCTGGTTCGGCTTTTATCCTATTTTTCAGATATAGCAATGTACTTTTTTAATTCAGTTTGTTTTTCTGCTTGTTTTATTAAAAAGTCTGCTACGTCTGCTCTATTAATTTCGCCTATATTAATTCCTTTGAATAATTTGTTTTCAATACGGTATTTCTCTGTCAATGCCTTGTCTAATAGCCTTCCTGGTCTCACAACTGTCCAATTCAGATCGGAATTAGTTATAATTTCTTCCATTTTAGTTTTGTCAGCATAAACGTCTTTTAAAAAGTACTTTAAAAACATCTTTACAATCCAAGAAACATAATTCTTACTTTCTCCAGCTCCAAATCCAGTGACAAAAATAATTGGAATACCTATTTTTTTCTCCCTATGAATTTTAACAATCAACTTTGCAAAATCTGAAAAAAGAGTAGTAGCTTTCATATTCTTAACAGTCCCCAAGGTAATAATTATAGCATCTGCGTTTTGGATTGAATTTAACAGGTCCACTTTGTTAGTTGCATCACCAATTATCATTTTTAAAGAGTTTTTCTCCTCTATTTCAATTTCAGTTCGAGAAAGGGTCGTTATCGAATGATTTCTATCTAATCCTCTTTTTACTGTTTCTAATCCTATTCCAGCCGAGGCTCCTATGATAGATATATTCATTATGCTTTTTATTGATTTAGGTTTTGAGCTGACCGCTAACGCGGAAATATGCGTACTTGTCATGCCCACATCGTAAAGATAAACCAGGAGCACTAAATCTCCAAGTATCTGCAATTTTTAGTCTTATAAGTCTAATGGTGAATGTATTGTCTGAAAAAATCTTGACGCTCGATGATTTGTTTTGAGGGTGCTTGCCTATTCTAATGATTATAATCCGCTTTATCTATGCTTTTATAGGCAGATAAAGCGGAATAAGAACGGCATCCTCTTTTTTCCCCTACACTTATCACCACTTTTAGTGTGGTAGAAAATGCCAATAAAATAAACAATGTTGACCAGGTTGTTACAATGGAGGGCTTGTTTCGGTAAGGGATTTAGCCCAATGTCAGTTGAAGTCAGGGCAATACACTTCTTTTCGTTAGCTTGTCCGCACGAAAAAAGGGGCGTTAAAAACCCGAATATCAATAGGTGCACTTGCCCAGAGGGATATTTAGCGGCAGTGCTTATTTCGTCATTGGTTTTCATTGTTAAGTAATAATAACATAGAATTATTGAACGCTGTCCCATTATTGGTTAATGGCGAGAAGAATTGTTTGTCTGTTTTTTCCACAACAATCAGCGCCTTTTGCAACAATATTTTTCCAATTGTCGTCAAGTTTACAGATTTTGCTCTTGTGTCAGTTGAATGTTCTTGTCTTTGAATCATTCCTTTTTCCTCTAAGTTGGAAATAATCTTTGATACCATCATTCTATCTGTATTGCTATGATTTGCCACATCAACTTGTGTAACTTCGTTTTTGCCTTGGCACAGCCAGCCTAAAGCAGCAAGTATTACAAATTGAGTATGTGTCAAGCCCAAGTCAGATAATGCTCTGTTCATTTGTCTTTGCCATAACATAGTTACTTGCCAAAGCAAATATCCTGAACTTTGCTCAGGTTTGTTAAAATGAAAATTTATTTCGTCATTCATTTTTAAGCTAGCATTTTAGATGAAATTAGCTGAAAGTCGTGTTCGTTAATTTCAAAGAAACCAAAACGAAACGGATAACCCCAGCTTTTTTTGTTCTGAATAAACTGCAAATTACCAATTAGAGGTAAAATGGAAACACTTTTGCTTTCTATGAAATCAATGTTTCGTCTAAAAGGACAGAAATCTTCAGTCATTTGAAATTGATAGATTTCTTCGTTTGCTACCTGTCCAATAGCGGTGAACTCTTGGCATTTGTCAGGTTTGCCAAAGTAGAGTTTGCCTGAGTAGAAAACTACAAAATCGTTTGGTTTCATTCGTTTCAAAGGCGCTGCCTTTCCGTGGCAAGCCTGAGCAATTCCATTTTGAATACCCGTTTTAACGTGGTCTTTTGAGGCTACTATTACCCAATATTTCATTATGCTTAAGATTACGAATTTAAAAGGTTCAAATATTCAGCACGATAAGACCACATTAAAAATGCATTCATCAAAAAGATGAATAGCCCAGGGCCAAAAACAGGTGGGGCAAGAAAAATATGAAACAGTAAAATATTGATGGATATCGGTATTAAAATAAGTAATACAAGGGGAGTGAAATAACCAGTCAGTAAAAGGATTCCTACCACCAGCTCTGTGCCTTGAATAAAGTAAAGAAGGTACCCTGTGTCTCTGAAAGTATCCATTACTAATTGAGCTTTTTCTGCCATTTTAGGTTTAAAAGCCTTGATAAAAAGGGCATTAACTGGAAAAACGACCATTATAAGCCCTAAAAGAATTCTTACAATTGTTGTCACTGTGTCCATTTCAAAAAGATTTTAATGATGTCGCAAATATAATAAATGCGACAACAATATCCAAATCTTTTTGAATTTTTTCTTACGGTTGGTATTTTAGCATTACCGCTTTTTTTGTAATTCTGTTTCAGACTATCGCTTCTATTCCGAATAATTAATAAACACCTTCCCATCGAAAAGGTAGAGCCCTGTTTGTCTCGTACCCACCCAAATATTTCCAGTTTTATCTTCCAAAATTGCCCAAATCCAAGGATTGATTAAGCCATCTTGAAAACGGGTGAATGTTTTTCCATCGTAACGGGTAAGGCCACCTCCGCCGCCGAACAAAATATTGCCATTTTTGTCTTCTATAATCTTCGCAACCAAACCATTATCACCAGCCAAACCATCGCTTTTTGTAAAACTTGTAAATGTTTTTCCATCATAACGGTAGGCTCCGGCCCAATTGCTGAACCAGATATTCCCGTTTTTGTCTTGCAATTGGGGCCAAGCCCAATTGTGACTAACGATTCTATCCTTTTCGAATCTAACCGACTCGTTTACAATCGTAAGTTCTGGTAGTTTAAAGTTGCTTATAGATTTACCATCATACCGATACACACCTTGGTTGGTTCGTCCACCCAACCAAATGTTACCAGCTTTATCTTCTAAAATACGTTCCACGTTATTGTTACTGCTTAAATAGCCACCTGAGCCTTCATTGATTATAAACGGAGTAAAGGATTTACTATCGTAGATGTAAACACCATCTATTGTTGCAAACCATAGTTTTCCGCTTTTTGCTTGCATGATGCTGAATACCCAATGCAAGTGGCCATAGTATTGATTCTTGTTGGGAGGTAGGTCCGTTGGTAAAGGAATCAGGATTTCGGTAAATGTTTTACCACCTGTCCTGAGCGACTTGTGCTGAGCGGAGCCGAAGTGAGCCGAAGGGTCGTAAAGACAAAGCCCCACCTCAGTACCTATCCAAATTTTGCCATCTTTATCTTCCAAAAGGCAAGAAATATTATTGCTGTTTAGCCCATCATCCACTACAAATTGACGAAAGGATTTCCCGTCATATTTATAAAGCCCATTGTCTGAGGTTCCGAACCAAAGGTTACCCGCTTTGTCCTGTATGGCACATTGAACATTGCCATTTCCCAGGTTTTTTATCAATTTTGGATGTTCCTTTTCTTTTGGGAGGCCTGGTTTGTTCTGTCCTCCACAGGAAGTGCAAAAAACAAACACCGCAATAAGGCAATGGCACAAAAAGACGGCTAAACTAATTTTTCTCATGTCGGATCAAAGTTCAAAGTTGATCCAGCGAAATTACTTTGATATCTTGCAGCGGGGGCATTTGGATTGTAAATAAGAATGTAACCTTTGTAAATAAAGTCTTGACATTATGCTTAATAGTCGAAATCTCCTGTCTGGTAAAGGTAAGTACCTGTTTGGATGGTTGCTACTTATGTTTACCGCTGTAATCTCGGTGGCTTTCATTATAGGGGGCAGTGACGATTTTGATATCGCCAGGAGGGAAATTTTACTCCGCCGGATCGGACATGAAATACTATTGCAGTCCGGCGACAGTACATCGCGGGTACTTCCGGTAAAAAAAATTGCCGAAAATGAATACCAGCTCAGTTTTGAAAATGCTTTTACTTTTCAACCCGACTTCCTGGTGAATACTACCCAGCGTTTGTTGGCCAAAGACCCGCTTGCAGGTGATTATGTTGTAAACGTCCTGAACTGTGCCAACGCCAGTGTGGCTTATGGATATGCGGTATCAAAAAATAAGAAAGATGATATTGTGTCCTGTAGGGGAAGAAGTCAACCCATAGGATGTTACCTGATCAATATTAAATTTAAACCAAGGGGTATAGCTATAGCAAAGGATGGATATTTTCTGGGCGGTCTGTCATTTTTAGCATTGGTTGGATTTATTTTTTTGAGATCTGTTAAGCCGCGGAAGGCCTTACCTGGCAGTCCGCCGCCTACTGGTCTATTCACTTTGGGATCAATGTCGTTCGACACGGAGACCCGTAAGCTCATGATGAATGGAAAGACCATCGACCTGACGAGAACTGAAACCCGTGTACTACGCATTTTTGCCTTGTCTCCTAACGAGGCTATCGAGCGAAGCCAGCTACAAAAAGAGATCTGGGAAAATGAAGGTGTTATCGTAGGCCGCAGTCTCGATGTATTCATTTCAAAACTTAGAAAAAAACTGGAATTGGATCCGAATCTGAAAATTGTGGTGATACGGGGCAAAGGATATAAGCTTGAAATCAGCGCTTAGGGGCAATAAAAAAATAAGTGATCATTTTGCCCCACTACTTAGACGTGCGCTCACACAAACAAATCATCATAATCCGCTTTATCTGCACAAATTCACATAGATAAAGCGGAATAGGGGAGATTGAAAGACGCCGTCTATTTACCAGAAGTTTGTCAGGAATGCTGTCCAATGAAAGAGTGGCATCACTATCTGGCACCATAAATACTTTGTACTCCAAGAATATCTCCTGATTGTAGTTGACTGTAAGTGGTATTTTGGTTTGGGTGCATTACATTTCGACTATTTACGTGTCCAAGCCCAAGCACATGACCAATTTCGTGAAGTATTGCTCCATAAATGGTTGAACAATTATACTCGTTTCTCTTAAAAATAATTTGCCCCTTTAAATCCGAACATGGAGACTGGTCGTAGTTAGGATAGCCAAGGGATGATTGTTCAATATCGGCTATCATAATCTTTATGTCAGCGGGTTCATTGAGGGCTACTTCCCTAAAATTGACTTTTGCCACAGAAGCCCATTCCTTGAATGCCAAGCGAAATTTATCTTTTGTACAAAGGCCAATATTGTTTTCAAACGAAATACTTGTAAGGTTATCTTTGCTATGAGTGTTAAAAACAAACCCTGCATCCATAAATTTATAGGTAAGCTCGATGTCTCCTGTGCCTGGACCTGCTTTTTCTAACCCAGGATTAGAGAATGGGTTATTCTTCCCCCATTTATAGCCGAATGTACAGTATGCACCATTGCCTTTTCCATCACATAAGTTGTATAGATATGAATCACAGGGTTTATATTTTGGGACATCCTCTTTATTGCAACTATTCAGAATATAAAGCAGTAGGAATGCACAAATAATTTTAAAAACGGAATAACTTATAATTTTCTTAATTGTAAATCCGAATTTCATATTTTATTATTTATGCATTTGCTTAAAATTGCCGCCAACACGGAAACATGCGTCCGATATGGTAAAGATAAACCAGTAGTACTCAATCACCAAGTGTAGTATTTGAAATCTTTGCATCACTCCAACACCTGCTCCATTTCCTCCTCACTGCGCTGCTCAACCAACCGATGCACAATCAAGCGCTGCCAGCGAGCCTTTGCCAAGCGGTACACCCGACGGTTTTCTAGAAATGTGGCATAAAGTACTTGTCCCATTTTTACCCTATTAAATACCAGATAATGAAAAGCAACAAAAAAATGCCAAAGGCAGTTCCGCTCCAAATTTTGATTGTCTACTCTTTCTTAGCGAACAAAAGTAGAGAATATATTCACCGCCTTGCCATATTGCCAAACCGCCTGTTGTACGCCGTAATTATTACGCTATAATCGGGCTCACCTTATACCCTAAAGCCCTAAATTGTTGAATAAGTCCTTGCTTATAAAACAAGTGCTTAAATCCAACAGCTATAAAGCAATTGTATTTTTTTAAAGAATTATCTAGTATTTTAGTCCATTTAATATTCCTGTCAATTAACAAGGGCGATTGATTTGAATATTTAGTGTAATCCACTTCTAACATATAATCGATGTTAAATGATTCATATTCAGTAATTATGTTGCAATTACTCATGTCGTCATTAAGCATTTTTGACATAAGGTTGATAATACCCTTGGCATATTCTAAATTTAGATTTGAATCAACTGCTTTAGAGGCCATAGTAAGCAAATCCGCTTGGTTTTCGTCAAGCGATAAAACTTTTTTGTTATTTTCATGTGCTAATTTTTCTATTTTCCCATCAAGACTTAAATATTCAGAGCTACTATTGAACTGGCAAAAATCCTTCAGGTACATTCCAGCAATGGCTTTACTAAGAATTAATGGAGGAAGATTGTTAAACTCATTCCTTTCAGCCTTTGCAATAAATGTTTCAAATATCAATGCTTGCTCTTTTGATAAAATACTATCCCATTTTGATTTATTCCAAATCGAAGGATTTTGTAAAATATTAGATTTGTCTCTTACAATATTAACCTCTTCAACATATAGGATATCCGAGGTTTTTAGTTTGGCAACTGAATTTGTTAGCGAATCAAAAAAGTCTGGGTTAACATCGTGGAAAGTACCAAAAAGATAAGATTTTAAGTTACTCCCAGTTCGTGTTATTTCCCAAAGTATTGTTTTAGGTTTATTCTGGGAATAAATGTTTGTGAAGATAAAAAGACTGCTAATAAAAAGTATAAATTTTGACATAGTAGAGACTCTGTTTTATGGCGTACAACACTGTAATACGCGCACTTTTCACGCTCGCCTAATAAAGATAAACCAGGAATACCAAATCTCCAAGTATCTACAATTTTTAATCTTATCAAATTGATAATGAACAGATTGATTACTTACCGGAGAAGGCGAAATGTTGTTCAACGAGAATGAGGTCCGAGAACCCGATGAAAGAAAATGGTCTACTCCTGATTTGCGGAATCGAATTGAGCGGGTTGAAGCTTTTTTGAAAGGGAAATTTAAGGATTTTGAATAGTGGCTTGGGTGCTGGCGGGAGTGTTGTGGGGCTTGGCGGTGAAAATGGCCGCTAACGTTCTTGGGCTTGGCGAGGGTGGGGCTTAGAATATACTAAAGCCCCTCTTTTACCCAACCCATCTTAGTCGTAGTGCTCTAAGTCAAATTTTTAATTTAAAAACTGGTCTCTATATTCTGTTGGTGTCAGCCCTACTTCTTTTTTGAAGAGTCTTGAAAAATAGGGTGGATTTTCAAAGCCTAATTCGTAAGCCGTTTCTGCAACAGTTTTGTCGGTACTCATCAGTAAGTTTTTTGCTTCCATAACCAATGCTATGTGAATATGTTCTAATGCTGTTTTACCAGTTTCTTGCTTCAATAAGTCACTTAAATACCTTGGCGATAAGGCTAATTTTTCAGCCATATATTTTACACTGGGTAATCCATTATTTTGAAAACTGCCATTTTCAAAATAAGCTGTTAGGGCATCTGTAAACTTTGAAACAGTTGTACCCGACAAGGCTGTTCTATTTAAAAATTGTCGTTTGTAAAACCGTTGAGAATATTTTAAAATAGAGTCAATATGAGTCAGCATTATATCTTTACTAAATTCATCTTGATTGTTGTAATACTCCTGTTTTAATTTATAGAATAATTCCCAAAGTGTAGCTTCTTCGGTTGGCGATAAATGCAAAGCCTCATTCACTTCATAATCAAAGAAGCCATATTTTTTTATATCACTATGTAATTGATGTTTAATTAAAAAATCTTCGTGAATATAAATCATAAAGCTCTTTTCGGCAAACACCAAATCACTCATTTCTACAATTTGATTGGGTTTTACGAAATAAATAGAACCATTTTGGTGGTCATATTTTGTTTTGCCGTACATAATTTTCCCAGATATTACTTTTTTAAAGGCTATTTTATAAAAACCCAAAGTATATTCTGTATGCACAAAATCACTGCCTTTGATGTCATCAAGTGTTACCAAACCCAACAAAGGATTTTCAGGCGGCGGAAATCCGTTTGTGGTATAAAATTCAGTTATTGTCTTGAAATGTTTCATTTTAGCTAATCATTTTTGAAGCCTTGGCGAAATTACAAAAATAGCAGAAGACTCCCCAAGAAACCTCCTATGGGAGTTCGTTTTGCTGCTACGATATAATTATTGTTGAATCCGTAAGGAATAGTATTTAACTGCTCGACAGTAAGATTTTCTGTTTTCTCAAGCAGATCCCTTCGCATGTTGTCAATTAATTCAAAAATGTTTGCCATAGCAATTTGTTTTAAAGTGTGAGACTTAAAAAAATGTTTGTTGAAACCTTCCGGTTTCAACAAACCAATTATTAAATTAATCTTCAAGAAATTTCAATGCGCTTTTTACAAAGCTTTCATGATACTGGAATATGCCGCCGTGACCAGAATCTTTGTAGACAATGATTTCTGAATTACTAATTCTCGCCTTTAAATCATATGAATTACTTATCGGAACCATTTTATCATTTTCACCATTTACAATCAAGACAGGTTGTTTGATTATAGATAGATCTTGAGCCCCTTGTAATCCCCATGATTTAATTGCTGTTAATTGATGAGAGAAATTTGTAAGTTTCAAACTTTTTCCCCTGTTTTCCTTTCTTTCTTTTAAACGGCTTAAATATTTTTTCGCTGAATCATGACCATTAGAATTTCCATTAAAGAACAAATAGAATTTTTCGTTTCTGAAAGTAAACCTAGATTTTATTATATCCTTAACTACTAATGGAGTCATTTTACTAATTGCTTCTCCGCCCGCAGGTCCTGTGCCAGCTAGAATTGCTTTGCGTACAAGCTGTGGCTCACGGAGTAAAATCTCTTGTGAAATGAAGCCTCCTAATGAAAAGCCAAATAAATCAACTTGTTGATAGCCAATTGCTTTAATGAAAGCTATCGCATCTGTTGCCATTTCAGATACTGTTTTTGGAGTTACGCCACCTGTAGAGCCAATGCCTCTATTGTCAAAAATAATTACAGTGTGTTTAGCTGCCAATTCGTCTATAATTTTGGGGTCGGAATCATCCATGGTAGCGGATAAGTGATTGAGAAAAATTACAGGAACGGTATCGTTACTTGAACCAAGTTTGCGATAAGAAAACGCTGTACCTGCTACATTTACGGTACTTGTTTTCACATTTTTTAAATTCATGATTGAATTGTTTAATGGTTGATAACTTGTTTGTGCGATTGCTGTCTTTACCATACTTAGAATGAGTAAAAACGGTATTGAATACTTTTTCACATTGCTGTTTTTACACTTTTGTGAATAGCCTTTTCAAACATAGAATAGGCATGATTATTGAGGAATAGTACCATTCCTGCCATTTTTCCTACAATGTTTCGGAACTTTGGATTTTTGGCGTTGATAACTTTAATAATTTTATTTACTATCAAAGCTGGCTCGTCTCCTTCTGCTATACTATTTTTGATGTACTTGTTTGTTTGCTCTTTGAATTGTCTATATTCAATTATATCCCCATTAACGGAAATCATATTAGCACCAAGACTTGTTTTTGCCCACATAGGCTGTATCATGCTAACCTTAATATTGAATTGACTAACCTCAAATCGAAGCGATTTAAAAAAGCCTTCCAAGGCATGTTTGGATGCAGCATATATTGGCTTCATAGGTAATGATACCAAGCCCATCATAGAGCTAACCGTAATAATTTGCCCAAATTTTTGCTTTCTAAAATAGGGAAGTAATGCGTTGGTTAGATTTACTGTACCCCAAAAGTTAGTTTCAAATTGAAGTTTCCCTACTTCTGTTGAAGTTTCCTCTGCTAATCCAGTGAGCATATAACCCGCATTATTCACTAAAACATCCAATTGATTTATAGTTACAAAAAGTTGATTTGTAAACTCTTTTATTGAATTTTCGTCAGTAATGTCCAAAGCCAAAACTGTGAAGGGAACAGCGGCTTGTAGTTTTTCTGGATTGCGACTTGTGCCAATTACATTAAAACCCTGTTGGTGGAGGCTGTTTGCTAACAGCAGTCCAAAGCCTGATGATGCGCCTGTAATTAGAATTGTCTTGCTCATTATTCTTTTTTATTCGTTAAATAATGATGCAAAGATGGGGGGATAAACTATTCTGCTAGTTATACAAAAGTGGGAAGATGTGATACAAATTTACAGAACGAGGTTTTTGTCCGATCTCAAATGTTGGTTGTGAAGATTGTAGCATTAACGCTAACACGGAAATAGGCGTACTTGTCGCGTCCGCATCGTAAATGCAAACCAGTAGCACGAAAGCTACATGTACCCGCAATTGTAAACACAAAGGACACCGTGGAAAGCACCAAAGAACACAAAGACGAGATGTTGACGAAGCTTTATGCTCTAAAAAAGGATTAACAACCCTCAAATCTAAGCATATCGCGTTGTCAACATCTCACCTCTGTGTCCTTAGTGCCTTCCACGGTGTCCTTTGTGCTGAAAAATGTCGCTCAGTGATTCTCCTGGAGAAATCACTTAAACAACACCTGCGCGACATAAACCAATCATGCGTCCACACTAGCCAGGGGATGCCCCCGGCATATTCACTGTACTGGTATTTGACCCCCAGCTTTTACAAATACCCATGTTGGCGGTTCGTTGTTTTTTGAAGTTAAAACTTACTACTGGGTAAAATTAATGAAGCTACACTTTTGCAGAATAGAGACTACTTACAAGATCTCTTACCGATAAAGGTTTTCTTCCAAGTAACTTTACCAAGTCAGTACTCACCGCATCCAATTCTCCCTTAGCCTGAGCTACGGCAAAACTTGAGAATATTCCGATTGCTTCGGCTGGTACGCCGTAACTAGCCAATGTTTTTCCATAGTCTTCTGCAGATGGAGAAATATAGGTGATCGTTTTTCCCGAAACCTCTGAAATCCAATGGGCAATCTCTTCGTAAGAGGCTGCTTCTGAATTTGTAAAATCATATTCTTTTCCCTCGTGACCAGAGGTGGCTAAAATACTAGCGGCAGCTTCGGCCATTTCTGAACGCAATACCGCACCTACTTTGCCACTTTCGGCGGGTACATAGATCACGCCTGTTTCCAATACTTTTTCCCCGATAAAGCCAGGTAGAAAGTCCAGATAAAGGTTGTTTTTTAAAATGGTGTAATCAATACCACTTTCTTTTAGCCATTTCTCAGTTTGAATATGTGATTGCGCTACCATCCACAGTGGCGATGTTTCGCTTTCATCTTTGCGTTGAAAACTGGTATAAACGAGGTGTTTTACACCAGCCTCTTTCGCAGCATTGACTACGTTCTGGTGTTGTGAGAGCCGCTTCACAATGTCGCTTCCCGATACAAAAAGCAGTTTTTCAACCCCATGAAAGGCACTTACAAGAGAAGCATAATTCTCATAGTCGCCAATTACAACGCCCACACCTTTCTTTGTAAAATCATCAGAAGTTTGCTCGTTTCTAACCAATGCCAAAATCTGACTGGCTTCAACCCCTTTTGCTAAGAGAAAATCAATGGCTGCATTTCCAAAATGCCCGCTTGCTCCAGTTACTAAAATCATTATTTGGTTTTTTAAAAATTAACAATTACATTTGTTACGCAAAGTAACTAGTATTAGTTGTAAAAAGTAACAGGTTACCTTTAGGTAACAGCTAAAATGGTAGTAACAAAATGGTAACTAAAGCAGCAAAAAAGGGAGAAATTAAATGTCCGGTAACAGGTATGCTTCAGCTAATTGGTGGTAAGTGGAAACCAGTCATCTTGTATTGCCTTAGGTCAGAGAAAAGGCGTTTTGGAGAAATTTCTGCGCGTATTCCAGACATTTCTAGAAAGGTATTAACGGAACAATTAAAGGAGCTTGAAGAAGATGGCTTATTGACAAGGCAGCAGTTTAATGAAATTCCTCCGCGAGTTGAATATGAGTTAACTGTGCTCGGGAAAAGTCTTTCTCCCGTCCTTAATGAAATGGAAAAATGGGGTATGGAAAACATTATAAATAAACAATGAAGCTTGCAACAATGGCTATAAGGCCTTGCACTTGGCGAAGGGTTTTTTAGATGATTTTAGCGTCAGACGAAGCACTGAACCCCGCCTGACGCAAAACCGTTGTTAGCCGTTCGTTGTTTTTACTTAGTCTTTCGTTTCTTAGATGATAATGAAAATTATTTACGTGAGTGAAGTCCTACTGTATTGCCTTCTGTGTCAATGAATATAGAAATAAACCCAAATTCACCAATATTCATTTTAGGTTGCACAACTTTTCCACCAGCCTTTTCAATTCTTTGTTCTTCTGCAATGTTGTCTTCGGTTTCGAAATAGATAACCGTATTGTTGCTACTTGGAACAAAATCTGCTTTCTCAACCAATGCACCTGATATGTCGTGGCTTTCAGGGCTAAAAGGAAAGAATGATTGCTTACCCCATTCAATGGGAGCATCAGTCAGCGTTACATTGAACACTGTTTCGTAGAATTTTTTTGCTCGGTCTAAGTTTGCTACATTGAGGTCAAACCAACCAACTGGATTTACATTTGCCATTTTAAGGTGATTTTTAAATTTTTGCAGTATTGCGATGCAAAGCTATAATCGACCAAAACGGCAAAATTGTAAAAATGGGACAAGGTTATTTTTTGTCAAAAATCAATGACATTTTTAAGTCGTCTCCGAAAAATTCCTTTGGAGTCAATCCTGTAAATTCCTTGAATTCTTTTATAAAATGTGCTTGGTCAAAATATTCATTTTCATAAGCCAAGTCAGTTAGGCTTGTAATCTCTTCATTCAGCAATACTTTCAAGGTTGTCTGAATTCTAATTGTCTTTGCGAGTTGCTTTGGACTTAAACCAATGGCTGAAGAAAATTTCCGAGCCAATTGTCTTCGGTTTATGTTATTGCTCTTTGAAAATTCATTTACAGAAAACTGTCCATTTGTGTTGAAGATTGTTTCAACCGTAGATTTTACGATATTGTCAATGGTTTTTTTATCGGCTAATTCTTTTAAAAGAAAGGTCTCAATAATTTGAATTCTTTCAGATGTAGCGTTTGCGTTTAAGATTTGATTGCCAAGTTTTATTCCGTTTTCTCCAAATAATATGTCCAATGGCACCGCAGTGTTTTCCATTTCTTTGATAGGGATTGATGTAAAAGGTAAAAATCCATTTGGTTTGAATTGAACTACAAAACTGCCGGTTATTCCTGTAGGTTCAATCACATAAGGTTTTGTCAATTGTCCGATTAAAAAGCATTTTGGTAAAATTGTTATCTCGCCATTTTGTGAATGATGTTTGTAAGTGTCGCCATAATGAAAGATTAACTTCATTGTTCCATCTGGCACGATGGTGTTTTTGAGAGGTATGTTTTCCTTTTCACCATCTAATGTCCAATACCTTTTGACAAATTCTGTCAGTTCGATATTTGGCTCATATGTTTTCGGATTTAACTCCATTGTCAATTTTTGTATAGTGTCGTTATACAATGACGGCTAACGTTTTGCGGCTTTGCGTTCGGGCGGGATTTTTAGCACTACACTCGATACGAAGTACCACGGTTCAAATATAGCAAAAAGCGTCAGACGAAGCACTGAACCCGTCTGACGCAAAACCGCTGTTAGGTCTTCTGTATTAACCCAATGAATGGAGCCCTACCTTGTTTCCTTCTGTGTCGATAAAAAGTGCAATAAAGCCCCTGTTCTCACCAATAGCAGTTTTCGGCAGAATAACTGTTCCACCGGCACTTTCTACTCTGCCTAATGGGGCTGAAAGGTCGTTTCCGCCATCTAAGTAAACAGTGGTGCCGGTCATTGCAGGAACAAAGTTTTCACCGCTAGCTATTGCTCCGCCAAATCCGCCTTTTTGTGGATCAGACGGTAAATATGCATATTGCATATGAGGATTAGGGTCGTCATGAATTTGAGCATCTAACACTGTAGCATAAAATGTTTTTGCTCTAGTGAAATCCGTTGCCGGGATTTCAAACCAATTTAAAGTAGTTACCATGTTTATTAAAGTTTATATGCGTGTTTATTAAAGTTTTGATGAGTCGCCCAACTTAAATGCTATTGACTTTCTTGCACTTAACATTTAATTTGCGTTATAAGCAGCTGCAAACTCCCGGGCAAAATCTTCCAGTTTAGTTTTTCCTAAAGTAGATTTTGTGCTTAAAGAAAAATAGTGTTCTGTGAACTTGCCTGAAGCAATACCCTGTCCGATTTCTAATAAAACAGCGATTATAAAGTCGGGAAATCCTGCCTGTTTGCCACCTGCTTCGAATTGTTCATCACTAAAAACAGTCCAATTTAATTCTTTACCAATTGCTTTGCCAATCAATTCAGCCACTTCGTTCCAGCTTCTAATGTCACTTACTACGTAGTAAGGTTCTTTTGATGGGAATGAAGAATTGGTGATGGCTTCAAAAGCAACGTCTGCAATGTCTTGAGTGTGTACAAAAATCATTTTACCATCGGGTGAACCGTAGTTTGCACCTAAAATTCCTATGGCTTTCAAGGTATCGATTTGTCGAAGCAAATTGCTATAGAAGTAACCTGCTCTGAGGTGAATAACTTCAGTATCATTAAGTTTGTTTAATGATTTTTCGAGCTGACCGATAGAATTTATGGCGCCAATCCCTTCCAATTTATGGGCTCCGTATGTGCTTAGGTTTACCACTTTTTTTATAGAATTACTTGCAATTGCATTTTTGTAATTCTCTCCAATTAATTCACCATAAGCAACCCAGTCCGGTCGATGATAAGGAGCTGGTATCATGGTGTAAACCACATCAGCCCCTTTGAACGCCTCTTTCAAAAAAGCTGCATCTTCAATACTCCCGATTTTGAGCGTAGCCCCTTTGTCCGTAAGGGTTTTTAAATTTTCGGCATTTCTGCCAATTACTGTAACCTGATGACCCGCTGCCAATAATTTCTCCGCTAAGGGTTTTGTGATATTACCAGCTGCACCTGTTAATGTTATTTTCATTGTTTTATATTAAGGGATTAATGCAATTTTACCGGTTGTTTTCCTGTTTTCCATTTGCCCGTGTGCCTCGGCAGCGTCGTTTAAAGGAAAGGTTTGTCCGATGTGAACTTTTAGCTTCCCTGTTGCAGCTTGCGAAAACAGATATTGATAAGCTTCCTGCATTAAATCGGGTTTTTCGAAATAACTTGCTAAACCAAAACCCTGCAAAATTTGGTTGTTGTTTACAAGTGTAAAGGCTTCAATTGATGTAGATTCACCAGTTGGATTTCCAAAATTTATTAGCCTACCAAAGGGCGCAAGGCAATTAAAGCTATTTCGCAGAATTTCACCACCTGTAGCATCTAAGATTAAATCGACACCCTTTCCTCCTGTTGCGCCGTTTACTTTTTGAGCCCAGTCTGATTCTGTATAATTTATTAATTCATCTGCACCCAATGATTTGGCAACCGCAAGTTTTTCAGCATTACTTGCGGTTGCAATTATTTTACCTGCTCCCATTTGTTTGGCAATTTGGACAAGTAATGTACCCACACCACCAGCTGCTGCATGTATTAGAACAGTTTGTCCAGATCGCTGTTTCGCTCCGTCTTTCAACATCAGGTATGCGGTAAGGCCTTGAACTTGCAATGCCAAAGATTCTTGAGCAGAGATAGTAGGCGGAATAACTGCTGCCAAATAAGAGGCTGTAACAGCATATTGAGCATATCCTCCGCCATTAGGAAGCATAGCAACTACACGATCTCCTACGGCAATATTTTCGACACCTTTTCCAAGCTCGGTAACTATTCCTGCCACTTCAAAACCGGGTAAATAAGGTAAAGAGACGGGGAATACATATTTATTTCGTCTTTGCATGACGTCAGAAAAATTCACCCCGGATGCTTCCACTTTAATTACAATTTGCCCGTCGCCGGCAGAAGGCATTGATACATCGTGTAAGATCAATTTTTCAGGACCTCCAAATTCATTTACTATTATCTGTTTCATTGTCTGCATTGTTTTTTAATTAATCTGGTACAACTTCATAAATGGCGTTGATATTTCCCTTTGTTGCTTTTGAATAAGAACAAATTGACTTTGTCGCTTCTACCAGTTTTTTTGCGGTATCATTATCCACGTCGTTTATTTTGACAAGAAGATGCGCACCAATATCAAAATTACCGTTATCATGTAAAACACCAATTTTAGCTGTTACAGTAACTTCTCCAATTTTAACTTTTTCGATTCCTGCGGCAATTGTCACACTTGTTCCAAAACAAGCTGACCAAGCCGCTGCAAATAGTTGTTCTGGATTGGTTGCGCCACCAGCACCTCCCATTTCTTTGGGGAATCTGATGTCTACATCCAAGAAACCATCTGATGATTTTGCGTGACCGTTACGACCTGCTAACGTTGTCACTTCTGCTTCATAAATTTTTTCCATGGTTTTATTTTTTAGTTGTTAATGTTTAATTCGCTAAGCCCAAAATTTTGCAGTACGCCTGCTTGCACTTGTTTTGCAGTTTCATTAATGATTTCGGTAACCCCACCCATCATTTTATCTACCACAGTTAACTCCACCACCTTTAGATCTACTTGTTCTGCCTTAGTCCAGTCAAGCAATGCTTCTTTATGCGGCTTGTTTTTGCCATCAATTTCCCTCATTGTGGCATATACAGTGTGCTCGTTTTTTGCAAGAAGTTTGGCGGTGATGTTGCCAAATCCTGTACTTGCCCCTGTAACTAAAATGATTTTACTTGACATATTCATTACTTTGTTTTATGTTTGTAGTGCAAATATTCAGGGTTGAAATGAAAAAACCAAGTAGGACATTTAAAATGTGTAAGTATGAAAAACAATACTAATGTTGATAATCAGGAAGTTAAAAACGAAAAAACTTTTGTTTTTGACGAAAAATCTTGCCCAGTAACTGCAACAATGCAAGTTTTAGGTGGAAAATGGAAAGCAATTTTAATTAATGCTATCTATCTTACCTCTCCTGCAAGGTTTGGGGAATTGAAGCGAAGTGTAAAGGGAATTACTCAATCAATGCTTACCCAGCAGTTGAGAGAATTAGAAGATGATGGGTTAATAAGCAGGAAAATTTATGCTGAAATCCCACCAAGGGTTGAATACACATTAACCGAGTTGGGGCTAACGTTGTCGCCAATCATGCAATCTATGGCTAAGTGGGGGGAAGAATACAGGATGAAAAAGCAATAGGCGTAATGGGCCAAAATTCTTTTCCTCATACTTGCTAAAGTTATGTGTGGGGGAAGTTATACTCATGCCGTAATAAAATACCTTTTTTGCAGGAAAGCACCCAACCCCAAACCGCTCGAAAACCCCATAATAGTAGATGGTTAATCCCCACCTGGAATCGCTACCAAAGGTTCCGTTCAACACTGCCTTCATTTTTAGTATTGCATGCCGAACGAAGGCAGTGTTGTTAACGGTTCTTTGCTTTTGTTCGATGTCGGTTCTAATTCATCGTCCAGAGTGCAACTTTTATTATGAATGTTATCGGCATCCAAATTGAAAGTGGAAGTGACCAGTAAAAAGCTGTCTTAGAATATTTAAAGCACAACCAACTGAAAAGTAAAGCTGAAATCATGCCACTAAAGTCCATAAATGTCATTATTCCAGGGTTGCCTTTTGATAAATTCATGATTGGTAAAAACATAAGATTCGCTGTTAGCATGATGATATACGCAATCAAAACTCCTGATATGTCAACCTGTTTTCGGAGTTTATAAATGTATCCTATAGAAAGCCCCATACAGGGGTATAATATGAGCCAAACTATTATAAAAACCCATTTCGGTGGATAGATTGAGGGATAGATTAGAAAATGATTATTGGGATTATATGGGAAAAATATAAAACTAATTAATCCCATAAGTTGACCAACTAAAAAAGTGGTAACGGAAAAGAATACTAATGGACTATTGCCATTTTTCATGTTCTCTTTCATGAAATTTATTTTATTGTTATTGAAATTTGTTTTTGCTCCTCATCAAGTTGAAATTTAGCGTCGTCATACGAGGGTATAAAAAGAGCCTTCGGATTGTTTGAACATCCTACTTTTTCAAAAGGGATGTTCAAAAAATTCACGTCAAATTTTTTATTCGAATTCCCATCCTGGTAGGCAGAAATTGCATACTCACCGGGTGATAAATTTTCAATTAAAAAATCAGACTTTAAATTTTTAATAGGAGCAGTAAATTGTTTGTAAGAAAATTCTGGCTTTGTTGGAAAGCCTTTTTTATTGGTGTAAAGATTGATGATAATCTGTCCTTTGTCTTCAGTTATTCCATCAATTTTTACGAGAATATTACAAGAAGTTTTGTTTTGTTGAAATGCCAAACAGCAAAGAGCAACAAATAGAATTAGATGCTTCATTTTGTCCTATGATTTAATTAGGAACAAAATTAGCGCCTAATAGAATTGAAGGAATTGCCAAATGGCAAGAAATGAATTTACTTGATTTTTTTCCTTAATCGACTCAAAGAAGTTGGTGTAATTCCTAAGAAATCTGCTAAGTCTTTTAATGGTATTCTTTGGAGTAATTCTGTTTGCTGCATAGTTGTCAAGTAGCGTTCTTCTGCATTCATATTCTGAAAATTCAAAAGTCCGTCAATTGCTTTTAAAAAAGCATTTTCCCAAATTTGTCGGCCAAACTGTTGCCATATTGGATATTCTTTATAAAGCCGTTCCATAGTTTCACTTTTGATAGTGAATAATATTGTGTCTTCAATTGCTTGTATGTTATACCTTGATGGGACTTTGTTTTTGATACTGGTAAGGTCTGTAAAAAATTCATTTTCTAATGCAATCCATGCAGTCTTACTATTGTTGTTAATGTCAAAATTAATTCGAAGCCCGCCTGATTTTATGAAATAATAATCGGTTGCGAAATGTCCGTGTTTCAAAACAAATCTATCTTTCTTTATTTTGCGTTCATTAAAATTCAACAGAATAGTTTCTAGTTCACTTTCGTCAATGTTGATTTGCGATTTAATAAAGTCGTATAGTTTTGTCATATTTATCGTCTGTCGGGTTGTGTCTTGCTATGACCGCTAGCACGGAAACATACGTACTTGTCGCGTCCGCATATCAAAGTTAAACCACGAGTAGCAAATCTCCAAGCACCCACAATTCTTAATTTTATTAACCTGATAATGAATGGATTGATTAAATATGTCCAGCTTCTGGACTTCAGCAACCATATAAAATAAGCAGTGTGATATTTGAAAGCTCCGTATTACCCCAACAACGCCAATTCCGCCTCCAACACCCGCTCCATCTCCTCCTTACTGCGCTGCTCCACCAACCAATGCGCAATCAAACGTTCCGCAACCTCCAGGGTCTCTTCCGACAGCACTAGGGGGATCACCAACTCATTCAAGGGATTGTCCTCATTGATGGGAAAAGTACCCGCTAGTCCAAGTCTCCCTCTTTAACGGCCAAGAAGCATCGCTGGTGCATGGTCTCATGACCTGCACCCATTATTCCCGCGATACACTTGCGCCAGCGGGGACTTTAAAACCTTGTTTTTAAGCACCTCGTTTTTTAAAAAATTCAACCTTAACCCCAAAATAGACCTCGTTTAAATAGGCTTAAACGAGGTCTATTTTTAAACTTATTTTTTAAATTCTACCGTTTAAGAGGAGTTGTACAACAGCTACCCTTGTTAGCTGTTGTTTTTTTCTATCAAGTTTGCATTACTCCATTTCATTATTCCTTCCAAAAGTTCGGATAAAGTATCTCCTTTTTCTGTCAAACTGTATTCTACTTTTGGTGGAATAACAGGATAGGAAATTCTCTTTATGATGTTTTCGTCTTCTAAACTTTTCAGTTGTTGGGAAAGCATTTTTTGGGTAATTCCACTTATTTTTTTGTCTAATTCATTAAAACGCATTGTCCCATTTTTTAGCAAAAGCCAAACAATTACAGGTTTCCATTTTCCGCCAATTTTGTCCATAAAGATAGTTATTGGACATTCGGCTGCGTTTTTATATTTTTTTTCAACAATTCCCATAAGTTAAGTTATTGATTTTCAATAATTCCGTATTTTAAGTAAGTACATTACTTTTAAGTATGTACTTGCTACAAATTTAGTAATGTTTTAGTTTTGCCGAAAATAAATCATAAAATGATGGATAAAAAAGTAATTGTCATTACAGGTGGCACAACTGGAATTGGTTTTGCTTGTGCAGAACATCTTTTGGAGAAAGGTTATGAAGTCGTAATTACAGGTCGTTCAGAAAAAAACCTAAATGAGGCTTTGGAAAAACTGAATTATAATGCAACAGGATTTCTGTCCGATACATCAAAATTGTCTGACATTGATGAACTTGTAAGTCAAGTAAAGGAAAAATATACAAAAATTGATGGCTTGTTTGTCAATGCAGGAATTTTCAAGTCGTCAAGTTTTGAAGCAACAACGGAAGAGGTTTTTGATGAAACAATGAATATCAATTTTAAAGGTGCATTTTTTACCACACAAAAGTTTGTACCCATTTTAAAAAATCCGTCAAGTGTAGTTTTGAATACTTCTATTGTCGTTTTTAAAGCGTTTGCAGATACAAGTATTTATACAGCAAGTAAAGCGGCTATTGAAAGTATTGCCAAAGTTTTAAATTTGGAACTTGCCTCAAAAGGAATTCGAGTAAATATAATAAGTCCAGGTGTTACGGAAAGCCCAATTCAACAAAAGTCGGGTATGAGCGATGGTGCCATACAAAATTTGTTAGACCATTTTTCGAGTACTTCTCCAATTGGTAGAATTGTAAAACCAAAAGACATTGCTCCAATTTTAGAATTTTTGGTTTCCGATAATTCGTTGGTCTTGCGGAATGAAAAAATTGTTGTCGATGGTGGTACTACAATGTAGTCCGCCGTCGGTTTTTCAAAATATCAGCTAACTAGCTTATAGGCGATATAAAACTTCGCTTATACATACAAATATGGGTAGATTGGCGAAGTTTTATATCGTTTTTTGTTTCAAATATAATTATTAATTTATTACAAATCATCAAATCAACTTTTGATTTGTTGAATACTTTTCGCACTAACTTGAGTATAAATTTCATTTTTTTTGTAGTTTTTTACATGGTTTATTGAATGATTTCACTTTTTCGGGGTGCGCCCCCAAGCCAGCGGTTCTAAGTAACTTTGGTTGGTGCTTTTCTCATAGCATCGTGCATACTCGTGCATCTGTAGACGCGGGGATAATCGGAACAAGTCTGGAGACTTATTCCAGCGATACACTTGCGCCAGCGGGGTATTGATTAATGAAATCAATTATGGTTCTTGCTACTTCCAAAGGTTTATCTTCTTGTAAAAAGTGGCTTGCCTCTGTAATAGTTACGTGATTGACACCATTTGCACCTTTAATATGGTTTTGAAAATTTTTAGCAACAGGTATCATATTCGCTGCCATATCGCCATCGCTAAAGGCTGTTTTAAAGGGTTTTTCAAAGTTGGCTAATTTACGCCATGCTTCCCAGTTGCGCTCTGTATCAGGCGTACCCGCTTTCATGGGTATCAAGTAAGGCATAGCTCGTGGTGCTGCTTTATACTTTTTTTCTGGAAATGGTGCATCGTAAGCGACTTGTTCAGCTTTGCTCAATTTTCGTTCTGTCAATTTTTTCGCCATCCCGCCAATTGAAAACCAAGGCCAATAACGTGAATAAATTTGCCAAATTTTTGCACCAAGTGTTGCTATAAACATTCTTGGCTGGTCACCAGGTGTAAAGTTAGAGTCTTTACCACCTGCCGGCAGCCCTGTATTGGAAACTATTACTCTTTTGAAGTATTCAGGATGAAAAGCTACTATACGCAAGGACAGTAGTCCGCCCCAATCTTGGGCAAAAAGGGTAACATTTGTTAATTTTAATTGTTCGAACATGGCTATTCTTAGCCAGTCTTCTTGTCTATTATAGGTAATATCGCTAATTTCTGATGGTTTATCAGACTTTCCAAAGCCAATCAGGTCTGGTACAATTACTCTATAACCAGCCTTTACCAAAGGGGGGGTTACATGTCGATAGATATAGCTCCATGATGGCTGACCATGCATCAGTAATACGGTTTCTTTAGCATCTTTATCACCTTCGTCAAGGTAATGCATTCTAATCTTTTGTCCTTCAAAAGGTATTTCAACATAATTAGCTTTGAAGTTATAATCTGGCAAATTTTTGAATTGGCTTTCTGGTGTTTTAAGCAATATCATTTTTTTTGAAATTTTGAAGTGTTTGAAACGGTATCTTGACCATATAAATTGGACAAGTACAGAATTGATAATGGGTTCATTTGACAACAAGATTCAGAAAAAATAATGGCAATCCACTTCACATATGTTACTTAATCAGTTGCTTTCTAATTCTGCTTAGGCTTTGTGGCTTTATGCCCAAGTAGGACGCAATGTATTGAATTGGAACATTTTGTATTATTTCAGGTTGCTGTTTAATCAATTTTTTATATCTCAAATCCGCTGTAAGGGTTACAAAGTCATTTGCTCTTATTTGAGAGGTTGCAATGGCTTGTTCAAAAATTACTAGGCTAAACTTTTTAAAATTCTCATTTTTATCTATTAATTCAAGCAATTTGCTTCTTTCTATTTTATAAAAGTCGCAGTCGGTTATGCATTCTAAATTTTCGTTAGTTTTCTTTTCATGAATAAAATCCAAAAAGGGAGTAATAAACCTGTTTTGTGATGCAATGAGTGTTGTTATTTCATCTCCATTATCATCGTAATAAAATAAACGCATAAAACCTTTGGTGATAAAATACAGATGTGTTGGCACTCTGTTTTCTTCTTCAAGAATACTGTTCTTCGGAAATGATTTTAGCTCAAAGTATTGCTTGCAAAATTCTATGTCACTATCTGTAAGTTTCACATAACTGTCAAATAGATTTAAAAAATTGTCTGTCATTTTACGAGTGCTTGATAATTTGTAGGGTGTCTTATAAGGTTGCCACTAACGCGCTGCGGCTTTGCGAAGGTGGGGTTTAGAAAGTACAAATGTTCAGCCTAGCACAAAAGCCCCACTTTTGCCAAGCCTGTGTTGAACTAAACCTTCGGTAGCTCAGTGCCAGCTCCCAAAATCTTACCTTTGTAAAAATAATCAAAAATTCTTACCATGACAAAAAAACCATCTGATGAGCTTAGGGGCGATAAAAAAATAATCTGCTGCAAAAACGAACCCATTCCCCTTCCCAGAGCTACTTCAAGCATACCTCCAGCATACTACATTGGCGGGGGCCACAATCCTTTTCCTCAAACCACCTAAGGTTCTGGGTAGGCGAACTTATGCCCTGGCGAGAAGGAAATACTCCGGTTTTGCCAGAAAGCACCCGGTTTTTTGAAAAATTGGCTAATCTACAGCCAAAGTGCACCACTCCAAACTGCTCGAAAATCCCATAATAGAATAGTAATCCTCTCCTGGAAACGCTACCAAAGGTTCCGTTCAACAGGGCCTTCATTCTTGGCATTGCATGCCGAACGAAGGCTTAGTTGTTAGCTGCCGGGCATTTAGTCCCACTACCACTATTGCCTTAGTATTAGTCGTAAAGCAAATGCAAAAATTACTAAAAAGTAGGGAATAGAAACTATTCGGTAATCTGTTTGATTTATAAACCATGCTGCCCAAATAAGTGTCGGAACTACTGCCAAAAGGGTATAGCCAATTAATGAATAATTACTATTACTAATTATTCCTTGTTCTGCCACCAAAACTGCACCCACAGCTACTACAAATGCCAAAGTAGCCCAACCTACATATAATTGTGTTGCTGATTTAACTATTGTGAAGCTACTGATAAATGGGGAGGCATTTTCCATAAAAAGGATGGAACAAACCATCACACAAATTATAAAGGAAATGTATACGGAGCCACTCCAGTTGTTAAATGCTGCAATTTGGGAGCCCACATTTCCAATGCAAATTAATATAAATAGAATGGTAAGAGAATTAGTCCAAAATTGCGAACCTGCGGTTTTGTAAAAAAGAATTCCTTGCAAAGTCCAAATTACAAACCAAATACCAAACACCCAAAACGGTGGTGAAAATGTATATTTTTGAAGCATAGCTTCAAGTGCAGGATTGCGTTTGGCAACCATAAAATTGCCTGCAATGTGTGCAACAAAGAAAAATAGTGAGAGCCAAAAGTTGAAAGTATAACTAGTTGCCATTTGAAATGTTATTTTAGGCTATGAAATATTAATACCTAATCTATCATTGATGATTTGATTAGCATATTTTAGAATATGATGCTGATTGTGTGCATTAAGAACAAGTTTAGGGATATCTGTTTTTTTGTTTTTATAATTAATATAGCTATTGTGAAGCATTTGTGCTTGTGGTGAAATAGCCAAGTAAATCGTAGATTGAGAGGCTCTTTCAGCAGATTTCCCATTGTCATTTATTAAATCTCTTTTAAAAAGAGAGAAGATAGGAGAAAAAATTCTGAGAAACCACGGAAACATTTTAGGTGTTAGAGCATTTGTCATAGCCGTACTTGCCTGTCCGGGATAACAGAAATTTGATGTGACATTGGTGTTGTCAAAAGTTTTACCAAATGCGAACATTAGAGTCATCATCACCATTTTGGATTGTGAATAGGTCACTACTCCTAAATAATTTTTCTCAGCTTGTAGATTTTGAAAGTCTATTTTTCTAAGGGGCATACCTCCAATTAGCGATATAATTTTCCCTGATTTGCTTTTTACAAGTAAATCAAACAAAAGAATAGAAAGCAGATAAGGGACTAATACATTTATGGCAAAGTTTTTTTCTATGCCGTCATCTGTAAATTCCTTTGTTTCTTTTAATACTCCTACATTGTTAACCAAAATATCAAGATAACTGTGCTTTTTTTTGTATTCATCAGCAAGTGCCTGTATACTTTTTAAAGAATTAAAATCTGAAATAATGTAATCAACATTTTCATTGGTAGATTTATTTTTTATTTCAGCCACTGCTTCAGAACAAGATTTTAGACTTCTGCCTGTTATGATTATATGGAATCCTTCTTTGGCTAAGGATATGGCTGTTTGTTTGCCAATACCGCCAGACCCTCCCGTAATTAGAACTGTCTTTATCATTTTTTTTTTGCAAAAGTAGAAGTTGAATTGCCAAATGACGTTCACCTAGATTAATAAATCTACTTAGTTTCTTTTTGTCCTCTAATTTTACTTAAAGCTTGGGGCGTAATGCCTAAATAGGAAGCTATCATTTTTTGAGGCACTCGATTCACAATATCAGGATATGTTAAAAGGAATTGTTTGTATCTATTCAATGCCGAAAAACCCAGTAACATAACAACTCTATTTTGAAGGGTCGCAATTCTTCTCCCCATTAAATCAATTGTTTGAGTGGTGTTTTCGTATAATGTACTTGGAAGCTTTTCGTTTAAGTCCTTTGTAGTTATTTCTATTTGAGAGTTTTCAATAGCGTCAATAAAAAAGATACTTGCCTTACTTTCTGTAATTGCTACAAAATCTGATAAAGTCCACCCTTCTGGTGCAAACATATAAATGTGTTCTTTTCCCTTGTCGTCTACTATATACATTTTTAATAATCCAGTTATTACACGGATTATTTTATGTTTTTGTTCGTTTGGTAATTGAACTATTTCGCCTTTAGTGACATTTTTGATGCCCATTTTTGAGAAGTCTTTACAATTTGCTTTTTAATTCACTCTAAGTCTGTCTGTTAATTTCGTATGTTGTCGTTTCGCCTTGCAGCTACGCGTAAACATGCGTACTTATCGCGTCCGCTTCGTAAAGATAAACTAGTAGCACGAAAGCTACAAGTATCCGGAATTTTTAATTCCATCAACCTGATAATGAATAGATTACTCGTAGATAGGCAGTTCCACGGCTTTCGAAACAATACAAAATGCGTACCCCAATCATAACTCTTTTTTGTCCAGCATCAACTGGTACAAATCCTCCCGAAAAAACGTAAAGCGACACCATTTTAAGTACGAAAGACCCCGAGGAAAGCACAAGGAACACAAAGACGAGCTATTGACGAGGCTTTATGCTTAACAAGTTTTAAATCCAAGCACATCGCGTTGTCAACATCTCAACTCTGTGCCCCTTGTGCCTTCCTTTGCGTCCTTTGTGCTAAAAAAATGTCACTCAGTGATTCTCACTTAAACAACACCTGCGCGAACATAAACAAATCATGCCGCCACACCGGCCAGGTATGCCCACCCGCATATTCACTGTACTCATACTTCACCCCCAGCTCATCAAATTTGGCCATCATGACTTTACAATTGTTGAAGGCAATGTCCTGCTGCCCTCCCATCGAAACCCACAAGTGTTTGAGGTTGGTATTGATGGTGTTCGCGTTGTTTTTCATGAACTCGTACTGCGGCCCGGAAAGGGTCGTATTGTTGGCAAACCAGCCCGAGCTGAATACCCCCAGGTGCGCGAAGAGATTGGTGTTTTTGATGCCCGCGTACAAAGTCTGCAAGCCCCCCATGGACAAACCCGCCAGGGCCCGGTTTTTGGCGTCCGTTTCTGCGCGGAAATTGCTTTCCACAAAAGGAATGGCACCTAGCTTCAGTTCATTTTCAAAAGCCCGCAGCACATTTTCGTTGAATCCAGCGAGGCCGCCAGCGCCGCCCATATTGCCATCAAGCATGACGATGATCATGGGTTTGGCTTTGCTTTCGGCGATCATGTTGTCCAGGATGAGGTCGGTTCGGCCCTGCGTCGCCCAGCCCCTTTGGTCTTCGCCGCCACCGTGCAAGAGGTAGAGCACCGGATATTTTGCACTGGACTGGTCGTATCCCGGCGGGGTGTAAACGTACATTTCACGCCAGCTATTGGTCGCTTTGGAGAGGTAGCGTTTGATGCGGATGTCGCCGTGGGGCACGTCTTTTAAGGCATAAAAATCTCCCCCCTTGTACGGGATTTCAATGCCACTCGCCATGCGCCCCATGCCGTAGAAGGTTTCACTGGCAGGATCGACCAGGGCTACCCCATCGATCAACAAAGAGTAGTAGTGAAACCCTCGGCTGATGGTATCCGTAGTCAGGGTCCAATATCCGCCCGTGTCTTTGACCATGTCGTATTTTTTCCCCAAATCAATTTGCACCTTTTGCGCTTCAGGCGCTTTCATGCGGAATACGACGCGGTTGTCGGGCAGGATTTGTGGATACTTCGCATTGCGCACATTGCTGGCCGCAGGCGTACCGAGCACCGTATACTGTGGCAAGGAAGCGACATCGACGGGTTTGAATAAAAACTGCGAAAATAGGTACAAGCCATTTTTCCACACTTTGAAGTCGTGCACCCCGGGCTCGATGTAATAAACGTGGGGCACGTCATTTTTGTAGAGGTAGTCGTGGGTGCGTTTGCTGAAGGTGATGAGCCCGTCATTGTCACCACAGGAAATCCAGAGTAGTTTGAGTTGTTTTTTGGTCTCGGCGGGATTGGGTACCAGTTCTTCCGGCCTTTTGGTATTGGGTGCGGAGGAAAAACCGCCTACCCAGGCGAATTTATCCAGGTTTCCCAAACCAAAATTCAGCGACTGTCCACCACCCATCGAGAGCCCGGCAATGGCGCGATTTTCGCGATCCGTGAGCGCCGGATAATTTTTTTCGATGTACGGAATCAGGTCATTCAGCAAATCTTTTTCAAAAGTCGCGAAGGCCTCCACCTTGTCTTTATCGAAAATATTGCCCACCGCCCGATCATCCTTCATGGCTCGACCATTGGGCATGACCACTATCATGGGTTTGATTTTGCCTTCGGCGAACAGGTTGTCCAAAATGACCTGAGGTTTGCCGCCGTTCAGCCACTCTTTTTCATCACCGCCGATGCCGTGCAGGAGGTAGAATACCGGGTATTTGGTCTTTTTGTTGTAACCCGGTGGGGTGTACACCAGGGCTTTGCGGGTAGCGCCTACGGTTTTGGATTCATAGCGGATGGTATCCAGTTTGCCCATGCTGATGCCCGTGCGGGGCTGGTCAAAGCCTTGAGGGGCTTGTTTTTCAATCTTTTGGGCGAAGGCAACTAGATTGAATAAGGCGACGCCAGCGATTGTGAACAATAGTTTTTTCATGTCAAAGTTTTTTTGGTAACTGTTTAGCACCCGCCTGCGGCGCAGGGTCGATTAATTCTTGCGCAGCTCCGCTGCTTGTTTTTTTCACCACGACGACACGACGACACGACGTTTTTCGCGCTTCGCGCTTTAACGCCTTCGGCTTAGAGCGACAGGATTGTAAAACGGATGAAACGGACTAAACGGATAGGAACGGACTTTTACTCGCCTTCGGCTCGTCCTTATCCGCCGCAGGCGGAATGAAAATCCGTTCTCATCCGTTCCATCCGTTTCATCCGTTTTACAATCCTGTCGCTTTTAGCAAAAAGAGGCGAAGCCTCAAAAACACGAAGCTTGCAAATCGTCGCCGTGCCGTCGCGGTGAAAAAAACATTTTGGCGTTAGACAAAATTCATCAAGTGCTAAAAAGTTATGTTTTTTGTTTGTTTGTCGTTTAATGTGGTGCTCGAGCTTTATTTAAAAAGCTGCTGCAAAGTACTAGTCAAGTAAAGTTTACAATTCATCCAGGTATGGCCACCGGGCACCACCAAAGTTTCGAGGTTCATTTTTTTGTCCTTGAATAGGGCGATGTTTTGTTTCACACTTTCGTACAAAAAATCCTCGGTGGCGATGCTGATCGTAAATAGCTTCAACTGTTTGTTCATTTGTTCCACATTCGGCGACCAGTCGGTAAAATTCTTTTTGAACTCATCTGTAGCCGTGTACGGGGCGTAAGAACACACGTAGGCGAACTTGTCGGTGTTCGTCAACCCGATATTCAAGGTTTGCCCGCCGCCGACTGAAAATCCGGCCACGGCACGGCTTTTGCTATCGGCCTGCACCAGATAATTGGCTTCCACAAACGGGATGATGTCGTTCACAATATCCTTCGTGAAATCGGGCATCGGGCTGGGCCGCACATTGCCGTAGGGCATCACAATGATCATGGGTTTGGCCTTGCCCTGAGCAATCAGATTGTCGGCGATGAAGTTGGCATGCCCTACTTTTGTCCAGGTTTCTTCGGTATCCGAGCCCCCGTGGATCAGGTAAAGCACTGGATATTTGGTCTTGCCCGTGGGGTCGTAACCCGGTGGCGTATACACCAGCAATGGGCGAGTGGTGCCCAGGGTAGCCGATTTGTAATAGCGGTAGCTGACTTTGCCGTGTGGCACATTTTGCAGAGAATGCACCAGCGGCTGGTCGCCAGGGATGTCTACAATGCTGCGTTTGAATCTTTCATTGGCAAAAATGTAGGTATTGTTTGGATCGGCAATTTGCACCGTATCCACCCAAAAACTGTAGGGGTAAATGTCGGGTTTGACGGGCGGCACTGTGACGCTCCAAATGCCGGAGGTATCCTTGGTCATGGCTACCGGGGCCGATAAAAATTCCCCACTAACGCTTACTTTTTGCGCTTTGCGGGAAAAATAGCGGAAGGTAATGCTGTGATCAGGATGCACTTCCGGCGAACTGATGGCTGGCGGCCTTTGCGCCATGGCGGCGGATACCGCCAAAAAAACAAGAATCAGCGTTAGATATAGGTTGTATTTCATCGTTTTAGCTTAAATTATTCGACTTGTGGAAAGTTGATAACCAACCAATTAGTAGGCATATGCACGATCTGAAACCCCGCCCCGAAAGTTTTAGACTTTCGGGGCGGTTGAGCAAAGCGCTGTTTCGTTGCTTTACCTCCCCGAAGGTTTCAAACCTTCGAGGAGGGGTTCTAGATTTGTGCGCAAAGTCTGGATTTTCAACTTACCTCAAGTCTATTATTGGAAAAGCAATTGAGCGGTTTCGGCGAGGTATTGCTTGGCATTCATCCAGGTGTGGCCTCCCCCACTGATCCGGCTTTTAAACTGGATGTTTTTGGCCTTCAGGTAGTCGATAAACTCAAGCGTACCTTTGTACAGGAAATCTTCATCCCCTACCCCAACCCAGAGCAATTTCAGCTGTTTGTTGGTCACGTCGGCCTTGGCACCGATCTGACTGAAATTGCGGTCCATTTCAGTAGGCGACAGGTAAGAACTATAGCTACACACCCAGGCAAATTTGTCCATGTTGCCAAAAGCAGCCCGCAGGGTTTGCCCACCACCTCGCGAAAAGCCACCGATGGCGCGATTTTCCCGATTGTTGAGGGTGCGGTAGTTCTTTTCCACGTGGGGAATAACCTTGGTCAATAGATCGGTTTCAAAATCTTTCGCCCGTTTTACCGCATCATCACCGTCCCGGATCATTGGATCAGCGGGTTTTGCGCCGCCCTTTTGTTCGGCTACCCTGGCGGCAATGTTGCCATAGGGCATGACGATGATCATGGGTTTGGCTTTGCCTTCGGCAATGAGGTTGTCCAGGATTAAATTGGTGCGACCTACTTTGAAATAAGTTTCTTCAGTGTCAGTAGTGCCACTGATCAGGTAAAAAACCGGGTACTTTTTGGTCGGGTTTTGGTCGTAACCCGGAGGTGTATAAACCACCAAAGAACCCGTCGTACCTTCCAGCGAAGGATAGTACTCATAAGTGGTGGAACCATGCGGTACATCTCTCATGGCGTGGATCAAAGGGCTATCCCCTGGAACATCTACCAGGCTGGCTTTAAAGCGTTCGTTGGGGAAAAAGGCCACATTGGCAGGGTCCATCACCGTGACACCATCCACCTGAAAACTGTAGGGGTAGATGTCGGGTTTGATCGGGCCTATGGTTATGCTCCAAACGCCTTGGGCGTCTTTGCTCATGGCCACGGGTGCTTTTTCAAATTGAGCACTCAGTTTTACTTCTTTGGCAGCAGGTGCCAAATACCGAAACGTAACGGTTTTGTCGGCTTGCACCTGCGGTGAAATCACCAGCGGCCCCCGGGGTGGTTGGCTCATCGCCAGCCCCGACCAGAGGATCAGGGCGATGAGGAGAATACGAATCTTGATTTTCATTTTTTGTTTGTTTATAGTTTATGAATCATTGAGCTGGTAAAACCTTGTCTAACCCTATTTCGAAATTCGATCCTCAATACGGAAATAATCAAAATCCACATAGCCTCCCACCTGCTGCGTCGCGTAGTTGAACAAACCAAAGCGATACCCCATAAAATGAGGCAAAGTGTACGACATTTTCAATTGCTCCCCAATCGGCTGCCAGGACTTGCCATCCAGGCTGTAGAAAAAGTTGGCTACATCCTTTTTGTCCTTGAAATTGCACTCCGCTTTAAAGTAGACCTTGTTGCCACTCAAGGCTATACTTGGCGCTTCTACGGGTTTGCCCGATCCGGCGTTGATCATCACAATTTTCTTTTGGCCATTGATGACCTTTACGCCCAGTAAGCCATAGTTTTTTTGCAAAAGGCACAAACCTGCAAAATCACCTTCTTTCAGTTTGGAGACATCTAGTGCGGTAGAGCCAGTGCATTCCGGGCCAATGGTGCGTTGGGTCAGGGTATTTCTGGCCAAGAAAAAGGAAGTGTCAAGGCGTCCGGTTTTGAGGCGAAGGTAGCCTTTGCGCTCGGCGAGGGACCAAAGTTGGTTGTCGGGATTGTGGTTCCATTGCCAGACCAAGGGTAAGGCAGGAGCACCTTTTTTGCGGCTGAATTCATCTGAATTTGCCAGGTTTGGAATCAGCCCCGTGCTGGCCGGAAGGTTCAAGGTTTCTGGCACTTTGCCATCTACGCCCAGGATTGGCCAGCCGTCTTCCCATTTGACCGGAACCAGATAAGGAATGCGCCCCACCGCCCCAAAATCGCGGAACAGGTAGGCGTACCACTGCCCATCTGGGGTGTCGATCAAGCCACCTTGCGCTACACCCAAATCCTGCAAGGCCAGTTTGCCTTCCCAAGGGCCAGTAATTTTATCCGCTCTATGAATCAATACGGTTCGCATGCCACCTCGTGGCCAAACGATGTTGAAGAGGTAGTATTTGCCATTGACTTTGAAGAGTTGAGAACCTTCGGATTGTAGCATGATGTTGTTGCCGGCTGGCAGACTGGCATTTTCGATCACCACTTGTTCCTGGGTGCCGGGTTTTACCCCCGACAAGTCGGCATTGAGTTCAATCATTTTCAACTTACCCACACCGTAAATCATGTACACCCGCCCATCGTCGTCAAAAAAGAGGGTGTGATCGTGGTAAGAGGGTTTAAAAGAGCTGGCTTTCCAGGGGCCTTTTTCGATGTCTTTGGTGGTATAAATGTGGGTTCTGCCCGAGGTTTGAGCAAAAGTGGTTACGTAATAAGTCCCCTGATGGTAGCGAATGCTGCTGGCCCAGGAGCCTCTGCCGTAGGTGCTTTTGCCATTGTTGAGGGTCATGGCATCCACGGTGGTCAAGGTATCGTAGGCATAACCGACCATTTGCCAATTGATCAGGTCTTTGGATTTCATGATCGGCAGGCCTGGACTCATGTGCATGGTGGTGCTGCTCATGTAGTAGGTATCGCCTACACGGATCATGGCCATGTCGGGTACATCGGCAAAGATGACGGGGTTTTGGGCGGGTTTGGTCTGCGCTAGTAAACACTGAGCTGCGAGTAGAAAGAGGATGAAAATATAGGACTTCATGTTGTGGTAGATTTTTTGGCTTCGCCAAAAGGGAATTTCACCACGACGACACGACGGGCACGACGTTTGCGCTACGCGCTTGGACGCCTTTGGCGTAGAGCGACATGATTGTAAAACGGATGAAACGGACTGGAACGGATAGGAACGGACTTTGACTCGCCTTCGGCTCATCCTTATCCGCCGCAGGCGGAATAAAAATCCGTTCTCATCCGTTCCATCCGTTTCATCCGTTTTACAATCATGTCGCTTTTAGCAAAAAGAGGCGAAGCCCACACTACTGGACATTTTTTGTACCCCAAAGACACAAAGACACAAAGTGCTATTAATCAATAAGTTTTTGCTTGGTGTCTTTGAGCCTTTGTGGCTAAAAAATAAAAATGTCCAGTGGTATGGGCGAAGCCTTAAAAACGCGAAGCGTGTAAATCGTCGTGCCCGTCGTGACGTCGTGGTGAAATCAAAATGCAGCGGAGCTGCGCAAGGCTGAGTTTAGAGCTTACCTCTTCGTTTAGAGGTAAGGAGCCTTAGTCCAATTCTGTTTGTTTATAGTTTACTGTGGTGCCCTGCTATTTGAACATCGGGTCATTCCCTCCGTATTTTAGGTACTTGAAAGAAGCGGAGTTGGTAGTTGTTTGTCCCGAAGAAGTGGCGTACATCCCGTACAAACAGCCAATGAAACTTCCCGCCGCTTTGGTGCTGAGGAATTTGGCGTCTACTTTCTCTTTCAGCGGCTTCCAGGTTTTGAAATCCTCCGAACAGTAAAAACTGTAGGTGTCGCCCGCCGAACTGATGCGCAAACCCACTGATTTTGCGGAGGCTTTCACCGGAATTTCAGCCAATAATTCCATGGATTTTTCCGTAGTCATACTTTTGTACAACTGAACCACCGCTTTGCCCTGTGACTGGGATTTGCACAAGTAGTAAAAATGTTTTTCATCCTGAAGAATCACCAAGCCTGCTTTTTCATGCTCCGCAGTGGGGGTGAAGCTCAAAGCCGTTTCTGCCGTGCTGTACAAGTGTTGCTGGCGTTTGCCGATGAAAGAAGGATTGCTGAAATCCATCACCGTTTCAGGCTTCAGCTTCAGGGTGAGTCCCTGCTTTTTGGACAAGGAGAAAGAGCTGCTGTCTATTTTGCGCATGAACAGCAGAGCTGGGTCGAGGTTTTTTTCAAAAGTCAGGGTATATTGAAAATTACCCGCTTGGGGCAAGGCTCCTTTTTGTTTGACCTCCTTGTACTTGGCCGTGTAGGAATATTGGATCTCCTTGTGATCCGGATTGATGATGGGCCAGTCATTTTTCCATTCCACGGGTGCGATGAAAGTTTCCCGACCCGTGTTGTAAAAGTCGCCCTCATAAGGCCTTACCGCCAAAAAAACGGCGTAGGTTTTGCCATCGGGGCCTTCTACAAACTGGGCATGCCCGGCGGAAGTAACCGGGTCCTTGCGGTCGGCGGGTAAATCGCGCTGGGTCAAAATAGGGTTCTGCTCGTAAGGCACAAAAGGCCCCAAAATCGATTTGCTGCGCAAAACCACCTCCGAGTGATTGACCGAAGTCCCACCTTCGGCAGCATACAAATAATACCAGCCATTCTTTTTCAGGAAGTGGGGCGCTTCAATCCAGACGGGCTTTTTGGTGATGTCGACCCCGCCATTGATGAGCTGTGTTTCTTCACCGACCACCTTCAGCGCTACGGGGTCAAACTCCTGCACTCTGACCGTGCGGTGGCCCGAGTACAAGGGTTTGCGGTCGGGCGCATCGCTGTTGTACACGATGTAGGCTTTGTCGTCACCGTCGAAATAAATGGAGGGGTCAATACCGCGCACCTGCGGAATTTTCACCGGGTCGCTCCAGGGACCTGCGGGGTCTTTGGCCGTTACCACAAAATTGCCATCGTGGTCAATGTCGGTACAGACCAAGTAAAAAGTGCCTTTGTGGTAACTGATGGAAGGGGCAAACAAGCCGCGAGTCAAACGTTCCCCCATAAAATCCATCTGGGAGTTGCGGTGAATGACGTTGCCGATTTGTTTCCAGTTTTTCAAGTCCCTGCTGTGAAATACCGGGATGCCGGGGAAGTAGGAAAAAGTGGAATGAACGAGGTAATAATCCTTACCCACCTGCGTGATGCTGGGATCGGGATAAAACCCGGTCAGGATGGGGTTGGGGATGGTGATTTGAGCCAGACCAATTTGGCTGGCGAAGAGTAGGATGACGATTAGTTGATATAGTTTATGCATGACTGCGTTTTTTTAAAGTTTGAAAAAATGATGAACGTATTACGTGCCACTACGTGGGCGCTCGTCGATCCCTAAATGCTCGCTGCGCGAGCGGGCTCGACGGTCGCAGGTTCCAGATCCTACCTCTTGTCTGGCTTTTTACTCAACTTGCACATTACGTAGGCTCTTGGTATCTGCGACCGTCGAGCCTGCTCACGCAGTGAGCAAAAAAGGATCGACGAGCGCCCACGTAGTGGCTGGTAAAGTGCCAAATGAAACCAGAGCATTGTATTTTCTGACTCGGAGGACATGAAACCCCATAGTTATTGCCCAATAAAAGTATAAACCAGCCCCTTCTGCGTAGGCAAATCATACACCAGCGTTGCTTTCAACTCCAATGGCTTAATCGTTGCCTTTGCCGAAACAATCGGCGCTGGCGTTTCCTCAGTTTGATAAAAGGGATTAGGATTTTTGCCCATAGCCACTTTCAAACTCGCACCATTGCTCAATTTCAAAGCATTGGGTACCCGCAAACGCAGGTTGCCACCCAGCGTAGATTTCACCACCAATTTCACCACTTTGCCATCCTTCCATTGCAAGTCTAACACCTCAAAACCACCCCAAGCCCGCAGCCCGGTAATGCTGCCATTGGGCCATACATCCGGTAGTGCGGGCAATACATGAAGGGCAGCGTCGGAACTTTGCAGCAACATCTCGGTGATGCCTGAAGTACAGCCAAAATTGCCGTCAATCTGGAAAGGTGGGTGCGCATCGAAGAGGTTGTTGTAGGTGCCGCCGCCATCGGGATTTACGCCCAGTGGGGTCAGCTGGTTTTGGATCAATTTGTAGGCATGGTTCCCATCCTGCAATTTGGCCCACCAGTTCACCTTCCAGCCCATGCTCCAACCCGTGGACACATCGCCGCGTTGCAGCAAGGTATTGCGAGAAGCCGCAAACAGCTCCGGTGTGCGGTAAGGGGAAATCTGGTTGGAAGGAAACAAACCATACAAATGGGATACGTGGCGATGGTGGTCATCGGGGGCATCAATATCCTCCAGCCATTCCTGCAACTGGTTGTGTTGACCAATGTGCATGGGGGCCAGGCGACTGCGCATTTGTTTCAGCGTGTCGACAAAAGCCGAATCCTTGCCCAACAACTGGGCAGTGCGAATGGTCGAGCTGAATACGTCGTAAACGATCTGGTTGTCCATCGTTGTCCCGGCATCCAGCGAGGAGCCATCATGTGCTTTGGGTGCATTTTCAGGCGAGTTACCCGGGCTGACCACCAACCATTTGTACTTGGGGTGTTCGATCAAAAAATCAACATAAAACAAGGCGGCGCCTTTGAGCGCAGGATACACGCTGGCCAAATACGTTTTATCGCCATTGTAGAGGTAATGCTCCCAGAGGTGTTGCGTGAGCCAGGCACCCCCTGCTGTCCACATGCCCCAAAACGCCCCGTCGATTGCGCCATTCATGCGCCAGATGTCGGTGTTGTGGTGGGCCATCCAGCCGCGGGTGCCGTACATGGTCCGGGCCGTTTCCTGTCCAGTGATCGAGAGTTCTTTGACCATCTCCAGGAGTGGTTGGTGCAGCTCGGCGAGATTGGTGCGCTCTGCTGGCCAGTAGTTCATCTCGGTGTTGATGTTGATGGTGTACTTGCTGTCCCAGGGGGGATTCAGGCGGTTGTTCCAGATGCCTTGCAGGTTGGCAGGTTGCCCACCCGGCTGGGAGGAAGAAATCAACAAATACCGGCCAAATTGGTAATACAAACTGACCAGATGAGGGTCATTCGTACTGCTGAAGTTTTTGAGGCGCTCGTCGATCGGCAAATTGGCGGCGGGAGTGATGCCCAGGTCTAGTTTGACCCGATTAAAATATTTTTGGTAGGCCGCAATGTGGCCAGCCAGGATGCTGGCATAGGCTTTGGGATAGGCTTTGTTCAGGTAATCCACAGCTCGTTTTTCCTCGTCGCCACTGATGTCTTTGTAATTGTTGAAGTTGGTGGCGATCGAGATAAAGATGGTTGCGGAATTGGCACCTTTTACGGTAAGCGAAGTATCGTTGGAGCTCAGGGTACCCCCATCCAGTTTGATGCGGGTGATGCCTTTGAATTCGACCATACCTTTTACCCCCTCGTGATCGCTGGTGGTGCCACTGATGCTTAGGTCTTTGGTAGAGGTGGTAGCAAAAACTTTTTTGCGCTGGGGCGAGGAGTAGTTGGCGGAAAAAGAGAGGCTTCCGGGTTTGCTGGTCGTGAGCCGCATGACGATGACCCGATCGGGGAATGAAGCCAGGGCTTCACGCGTGTAGGTAATCCCATCCACCACATAGGAGGTTTTGGCTACCGCTTTTTCAATGTCCAGTTCGCGGTAATAATTGCTGTAGTTTTCGTGGCCTGGGAAGGAAAGGTGGAGGCTGCCAACCGGCTGGAACATTTGTCCGTGCGACTTCTTGGTGATGATGACCCGGTTAGCCAATCTCTCCGCCACTTTGTGGTTTCCTTCAAAAATCAGTTTCCTGATTTCGGCGAGTGAATCTAAAGACGCCGGGTTGTCGTTGCGATTGGGGCTGCCGCTCCAAACCGTGTGTTCGTTGAGCTGGATGGTTTCTTTGTCTACATTGCCATAGATCATGGCCCCCAGTCGACCATTGCCGATGGGGAGGGCATTTTCCCATTTTGTGCCCGAAGCTTGGTTGTACCACAGTTTCAAGCCTGGTTTTTCCTGGGAAAAACTCAGAGTGCTTACCAGGAGTAAACCCAAAAGGACTGTTTGTTGCATCGTAGTAGGTTTGGCAGAGTTTGTTTTTACTTGCTAAAGCGGCACTGTTGGGGTTTTGTTTAAAATTGAAAATGAACTGTTTATATTTATTCAATCGATTGAATTTTTGAGCAAAAAAAACTAAAAACTCGAATGCGGAACTTCAACCATGGCTTTGATCACCCCGTTTGCCGGGTTGAGCCAATTTTCAAATTCGCCACCCACTTCATCAAACATGACCCGATGGGTGATGTAAGTGGCCGGATTGATTTTTTTCTGCTTCAAACTGTTAATCACCTGTTCAAAATCCTTTCTGGTGGCGTTGCGGCTGCTCATCAAAGTCCCTTCGCGCTTGTGGAATTCTGGGTGGCTAAAGGAGATGTCCCCTTTTTGCAGCCCAATCAAAACATAGCGGCCTCCGTGCGCCATGTATTGAAAAGCATTGTTGATGGCTTTTTGGCTTCCCGTAGCATCAATGACCACGGTGGGCATGTCGCCATTGGTGATGTCCATCAGTTGTTCAACCACATTTGCCGCCTGTGCATTGACCACGTAGGGCACCTTGAGCTTATCCTTACAAAATTGCAGGCGATGCTCGTTGATGTCCAGTGCAATGACTTTGCCTCCCGCAATTCGGGCAAATTCCATAGTTCCCAAACCGATTGGCCCGGCACCAATCACCAGCACAAACTCTCCTTTGGAAATGTTTGCTCTTTGTATCCCATGTGCACCGATGGCCAATGGCTCTACCAGGGCCAGTTCATCAAATGTCAGGCCTTCACCGTGCACCAGCGTTGAAGAAGGCACCGAAAGGTACTCCACCATACCTCCGTCGATGTGGACGCCACAGACCTGCAGTTGGGTGCAGCAGTTGGTTTTACCCACCCGACAAGCCACACAGGTACCACAACTGAAGTAGGGGGTAAAAGTAACCGACTCGCCATGCATAAACCCCGGGGCATCGTCGAACTCAGCCAGGATGCCCGAAAGTTCATGGCCCAGAATCCGTGGGTAGCTAAAATAGGGCTGGGTACCTTCAAAAGCGTGTAGGTCGGTACCACAAATGCCGATGCGTTTGATTTTAATGATGGCTCTGCCTGGCTCAAGTTGGGGCTTTTCTTTGGTGGCGTAAACCAACTCCCCGGGTTTGATGCAGGTCAGTACCTTCATTTCTTTGTTGATTACCATAAAGTGAGTTCAGAACAAGGCAAGTGTGCCAAGGTGGATCAAATTTAGCTAAAGTTATTAATGTGATTTGTACAATTAATCATAAAAATTTGCAAGCACGTATTCATTGCAACCTTTTTGAACTCGCCCGGATGAGCAGATCGCTCGCGATGATTTCCACTTTATCCTCCGGCGCAGTGGTTTTGCCATTTAAGATGAACTCAAAATAAATCTGAGCAGCCCGTTTTCCCAACTCTTTACTCCTTTGGTCCACGGAGGAGAGGGCAGGTTTAACGATGGGAGCGAATACCTCATTGGCAAAACCGAAGATGCCCAATTGGGAGGGCACCTGGATGCCCATGGACTCCGCAACTTGTAAAACGCCCAGGGACAGGTGATCCGAAATACTCAAAAAAGCATCCGGCGGTTCGTTCAGCACGAGGAGCTCCCTGGCCACTTCAATCGCTTCTTCTCTGGACAAGGCATTCTCTACGATGAAATGATTTGGGATGCTCAATTCATGTTCCTTGATCGCCTGGATAAACCCCTCTTTTCTAAGTCCAAAAGTAGCAAGATGGCTTGGCCCACCAATAAAGGCAATTTTCCGGTAGCCCTGTTCAATCAGGCTTTTGGACACTTGATACGTGATCTCTTTATTGTCATTTAAAATCTTAAAGCTGTCTACTTCGTCCATACAACGATCGAACTGAATGAGCTCAATGTTGTGCTTTTGAATGTTTTCAAGATGCGCTATGGATTTGGTCTCAGCCGAAACGGAAATCAAAATACAATCAACGTTCTGATGAACCAAGGTGTCAATGGCTTTGCATTCGTGCTGAAAGGATTCATGCGACTGGCAAATGATCAAACTATGGTTGTTTTGAAAGCAGACTTCTTCGATCCCGGAGATGGCTTCCGAAAAAAAATACTGATTGATGTGTGGGACAATCACCCCAATGGTTTTGGATGAGCCCTGGCGTAAATTAGCAGCGTGTGAATTGTGCTTGTAGTTTAATTCTCGCGCTTTTTGCTTTACACTTTCGCATACTTTGGGATTGATGGATGGATGGTCATTCAATGCCCTTGATACATAAGAGGCAGAAATGCCCAATTCTCTAGCTAAATCATAAATGGTTATCCGTTTTCGACTCATGTCAAATGGTGCATAATGGGCTAGTTTGCTTTTGCAAATCTAAAATTTTTCTGCGTTACTTAGCCCACTACTTCTTCCATAACTCATCGATCTCCGCCGATGGAAAATTCTGCCGAGTGCGCCAGGATTGCAACTGATAACCAGCTCCTTTGGACATCACCAAGGCCCACAAGCCATTGCCGTAGGTCAAGTTGGTAATGTGGTAGCCTTTGTCCCACAATTCCTGGATTTCATCTTTGGGGTAATAAGTACGAGTGCGCCAGAGTTGGAGCTGATAGCCTGCATTTTTGGACATGACCAAAGCCCATTGCCCGTTGCCATAGCTGAGGCTGGTGATGTGGTAGCCCTGATCCCAATATTCCTTGATTTCGTCTTTGGGAAATGCAGCGTGGGTATGCCAGATTTGGTCAGTATATCCAGTGCCTTTGGACATGACCAGCGCCCAGAGACCGTTGCCATAACTGAGGCTGTTGATGTAATAGCCGCTGTCCCATAAGGTATTGATTTCTGCTTCTGGAAAAGCCTGACGGGTGCGCCATACTTGTTCGCTTAAACCAGTTCCTTGCGACATCACCAGTGCCCATAAGCCACCGCCATAGCTCAAGTTGCTGATCTGGTAACCTTTGCCCCAAAATTCCTGGATTTCCGCATTGGGAAAATTGGGGCGGGTGCGCCAGATCTGGGCATTGGTTACCTTGTTTTTGGACATGGTCAAAGACCAGATGCTGTCGCCATAAGTCAGCCCTGTGATGCGGTAAAGTTGCTTGGGCGTTTCTTTATTGGGGGTAGTGGGGTTTGCCGCCGGATAAATGGTAGCGATGGTCTTTTTGTCGCCCGCCGAAAGGAGGTAATTCCAACCTACCTCGTACCCGTCCAGCGTAAAGTCCTTGCTGACCGGGTAATGCATGATCGATTTGGGGTCGTACTCGCCATTGGTTTGGGTGACCGAGTATTTGTTCAGTACATTTTTGTCGACCTCCTCCTTGCTCCAATTCTGCGTTTGCATGTAGTGGGCGTACACCTTGGGGATGTTCCACTTGATGCCTGATAGGGGGCTGAGGTGCTCGTGCAACAAACCCAGGGCATGGCCAAACTCGTGCAAGATGGTGCGCCGGAATTCCTGATCCGTGGTTTTTTCATTAAACCAACCGTAGTTCATCGAAGGGCCATTCAGCCCATTGACCGACCTCCCAGTGTTGACATCTACCGAAAACTGGCTGGACTGCTTGCCAATCAAAGACCAGGAGCCTTTACCTTGGTAAAAAGAAATGCGGATGTCGGCACCAGCCCGAGTGACAAATTCAAAACGCAGGTTGGCGTAAGTGCCCCACTCTACGGCGTATTGTTTGACCTTATTTTGCAAAAACGCAGATCCATTGATGAAACTTACCGTGATGATTTTGTGGTCATCGTCCCAACGCAGGTCGTTGTAATACACACCCTGGTACAAGGAGGAGTTCAGTGTGGGAAAAACGATGTCCTGACAGGATTGCACTTGGGCAAAAGTCCATTGGGACACGACCAGAAACAATAAGGTAAAAATGGGTCTCATAGCTGTGTTGTCAACTTTTATTAATGAGCGCCGAAGGCGTATCTTAACTAAGGTGCTCTAAGGTGCCTAAGGTGGTTCAATTAAAAATGCCTAAATTTTCAACCAATATTAGGCTTATTTTGTGAACCACCTTAGACACCTAAGGGCACCTTAGTAAGGCATCTGGATAAGATAAATCCTACCTTTTACCCCTGCTTCACCAACTCCATGATCCGAATCTGCTCCACAATATCCTCCATGGCAATGGCCGGTACAACACCATTTTGAATGACATCGTGGATATTTTGGAAAAGTGGCGCCCAGTTTCCAGGCAGAGGTTCTACCCTACCACGCACATGCAAGCCACCCACTTCGGTGTTGATCGTCGCCCAATTGGCTTCTGGTTCAATTCCAAAACCCGGCATCCCCGGCATGATCCCCGCCTTGAGGTGATCCTCCTGCACATCAATGCCATATTTGACAAAAGACCCCTTGGTGCCCTGAATGATGTAGCGAGGTGTATCTTCACGCACCAGGATGCTACTTTTTAGGTTGACTTTGATTTTGCCATAATCCAGTTTGACATCAAAAGCATCGTCCACTTCGGAATGCTGACGTTGAGTCCAGGTTTCGCCCCATACCGATTTGGGTTTGCCAAACAGCACCAGAGTTTGATCCAAAATATGTGAACCCAGATCATATAAAATGCCATTGCCAGGGGCGATGACCTCTTTCCATTTTTTGGGATTGAGTACGGGTTTGTAGCGGTTAAAGTGGGCTTCGTAGCTCAAGATATCCCCGATCAGTCCTTCAGCGATGACCTTTTGCACGGTCAAAAAATCACTGTCCCAACGGCGGTTTTGGAATACAAACAGGTGTTTGCCCAGTGATTTCGCCAACGCGACTAGGGTTTCGGCCTCCTCGGCAGTAGCCGTGAAGGGTTTTTCCACCAATACATGTTTACCTGCCTTCAAACAACGCTGGGTGTACTCAAAATGGGTTTCATTGGGGGAAGCCACACTCACCAGATCAATTTCGGGGTCAGCCAATACGTCATCCAGACTGGTTGCTTTTTGTACCCCTAAATAAATATCCTGTGGGTTTTGGTTGTTGCTGACGATGGTTTTGAGCCGAAAATTGGGGTTGGCCAAAAAGAAAGGCGCTTGCAAATAACGCCCGGAAAGGCCAAATCCTAGGATTGCTACGGTGGTCATGGTTGTTTAACTTTTATGCAAGGTAATCAAGGTAGCGCAAAAGCCACATATTGATCACCGGATTTACTTTTGAGCTTGCCGCCGCCGCAGGCAATCACCACGTACTGCTTGCCCTGCACGGCATATACACTTGGCGAAGCGTAGCCTGCTGCGGGAAGGGCAGCCTGCCAGAGGGTTTTGCCCGTATTGCGGTCAATGGCGCGGAACTGTTGGTCTTTAGTCGCCGCAATAAACAATATCCCGCCCGCCGTAACCGCCGGGCCACCGTAATTGTCGGTACCCGTGGGTGGAATGCCTTTGGCGGTCAGCTCAGGGTATTCCCCCAGTGGGACTTGCCAACGGCGTTTTCCGGTATTCAGATCAATGGCAGTCAAAGTACCCCAAGGCGGCTCGCTAACCGGGTAGCCATTGCGGTCGTACCAACGGTTGTAGCCCGTGTGCTTGTAGGGAACAGTGGATAACTTTTCGCCTTTGGGCGCTTTCAATGTGCTGTTTTTGCCAAATAAATAATCCACTACGGCTTTCAATTCGGCTTCTTTCAGTTGGGTCAAAGCGGGCATCATGCCCCGCCCTTTGGCGATGATTTGTCGAATCCCGGCCTCATCGTATTTGCCCGCAATGTTCTGCAAACCCGGATAGGTGCCATCGTGGTTGCCTTCGCGGTTTTCGCCATGGCAGGCACCGCAATAGCTGAGGTAAATTTGTTTGCCCGTTTTGAGGGCTTTGCTGTCGTCGGCAGGTGGCGCGTCTACCAGGGAACTGTACACCGGATTTTCCTTGGCGGGGATGTACATGATGCTGTTTTCATCCACTGCTGCGCCACCCCATTGTGCGCCGCCGTCGGTGCCCGGGAAAAAGAGGGTGCGCTGGCGACCCATCGGAATGAAGGCTTGCCCGGTATTGGCTTTGTCGAGTTCGGCAATGATTTCGGCGCGATCGGCGGTAAAAGTATTGATGTCTTTGCTCGTGAAGGATTGCCGGGTAAAGGGTTCTGGCCCCAGGGGGAAAGGCTGGGTGGCTGCGGCCTGTTCACCCGGAATGGTGGAGACTGGAACGGGGCGTTCTTCGATTGGGAACAAGGGTTTGCCCGTCGCCCGGTCAAACACAAACATGAAGCCTTGTTTGCTCAAAACGGACACCGCGTCGATCTTTTTCCCGTCCTGAGCCACTGTAAACAAATTGGGTGGCGCAGGAATGTCCCGATCCCAAATGTCGTGGTGCACGGTTTGAAAATGCCAGAGGCGTTTGCCGGTTTTGGCATTCAAAGCGATGAGGCAATTGGCAAAGAGGTTGTCGCCCTTGCGGTTGCCACCATAAAAATCAAAGGCAGCCGAGCCAGTGGGAGCGTATACAATGCCCCGTTCGGTATCCACGGCCATGCCCATCCAGTTGTTGGCACCCCCGATGTTTTTGTGGTTTTCTTTTTGCCAGGTGTCGTAGCCATATTCACCAGGGTGGGGAATGGTGTGAAAGGCCCAGATTTTGCGCCCAGTGCGTACGTCATAAGCCCGAATGTCACCCTTCAAGGCGGTAGCGCTTTCGGATACCCGCGTCCCCACGATGAGGATATTTTGATAAACTGAAGCAGGGGTGTTCGAGATCACATAATCGTCGGCTCCCGGGCGGGTGATGCCGTCGATCAGGTCGATTTTGCCGTGTTTACCAAAAGAAGGAATGGCTTGTCCCGTTTTGGCATCCAGGGCGTAGAGATAGGCTCCGTAGCCGAAAAAGATGCGCTCTTCTACTCCATCACTCCAGTAACTGACGCCCCGGCTGGTCATGCTGAAGGTTTTGTCTTGCAACTTGCTTTTCCAGATTTCGCGCCCCGTTGCGGCATCCAGGGCAAAAGCCTGGGAACCCGCCGAAACACCGTACATAATGCCTTTGATGATGATGGGGTTGCATTGAATTTGGGTGCTATTTTTGAGGGTGTCGGCACCGCCGGAGCGATAAGTCCAGGCCACTTTCAGCTGGGCTACGTTGTTGGCGTTGATTTGTTGGAGGGCGGAAAAATGGTTCTTGTCGGGGCCACCATTGTATTCAGTCCAGTCGGCTTCGGGTGCCTGCGACGTGGGACTGTTGCTGAGCCAAACGGACATCCCTAGCAACAGCAAAATCATGGTCCAGTGCAAATTCTTTTTTGCAAACAGGCGTATCGACCCAAAATCCTGTATTTTCATCGCTTCATTTTTTCATCGTGTAAAAACCAATGCTATGACTGCACTGGAAACAGTACAAGCGTATTATCAAGCTTTTAACAATCAGGACTGGGCGGATATGCTGGCCCTGCTACACCCTGAGGTTCGCCACGAAGTGAACCAGGGCGAGGCACAAATTGGCATTGAGGCCTTCCGCGCGTTTTTGGGCCACATGGATCAATGTTATGACGAAAAACTGAGTGACTTCACCTACTTCACGGAACCGAATGGCAAAAAAATAGCGGTAGAGTTCACGGTAACGGGGGTGTATAAAAAAGCAGATGAGGGTTTGCCAGCAGCACACGGGCAGACGTATGTGTTGCCCGTGGGGGCTTTTTTGGAAGTGGAAGATGGAAAGATTACGCGAGTGACGAATTTTTACAATTTGCCGCTGTGGATAAAGTTGGTGTCTTAAAGGTTCTTTCTTAGGTGACCCCTTAGGTGCCTTAGGTTTCTTAGGTGGTAAAAAACAAAACCTGCGGAGCAGGGTATAATTTCACCACCTAAGAAACCTAAGGCACCTAAGGGATCACTTAAGATCCTTCAAGGGCTGCGCCCCATACATTTTCCCCTGCTTGCTCATTTTGATCAAATAATTCAAGCGTTTTTGCTTCTCCTCATTCCGGCTATTGCCCGTGATTTCATTGATCCAACCGATCTTGAGGCGTTTGTAAAAATGGGGGAATTTGGAAAAATTGTCCCACACCTCGGGGTCAACTTGCAATTGTGCCACAATCCAATCGGGCAGCACCAGCGGATCATCCATCTGCCCGATTTGATTAGCAATCGGTGCAACCCCCTCCGGGGTCATCAGCCCCAATTGCTGGAGTTTCCAGACTCGCTGCCGATTGAGTTCGGATAAGAAGGTCTTTTTCTTGCGCGGGGTGATGCGTTGCACTGCACTTTCCTCGTCGTATTTTTTGGTTACCCCATCAATCCAGCCAAAACACAGGCATTCTTCCACCATTTCATCATAGGGAAGCGAAGGTTTTCCGGTAGCCTTGCGGTAGGTTTGCAGCCAGACTTCGGTTTTTTCACCTTTGTGGTGGGTTTGTAGCCAGTCTCGCCATTGCTGGCGATTGTGGGGATAAAAGACTTCGGTGATTTCAGGCATATCGTGTTTTCAATTACTAGACTTGAAGTAAGTAGATTTTCTCCACCCGAATTTCCCCTACCACAAAATCCACCTCAAACCCCAGTCGTTCCTTCCGCCCGTTTTCCAACAACAACAAATCCTTCTTCAGCGGATCGCTGGAATGGGTATCTACAATTCGTACGGGTTGAAATTCGGCAATTTGCTGCCAATAATCAGCCAAGGGCGAGGCACCATCCTGAGGCAAAACCCCTTTTTCACCCAACCATTCAAAATAACTCAAAACCGCACAGGGCGCAAGGTATTTCATACTCAACAAAGTCCAAGCTGCAGTCAACAGGCTGTGCTGACGTGGGTCAATCGCATCCGCTGGATTCGGATTGGAGCGTGAGCGCAAGGTGATCGGAGCAACGTGGATGGCTTGTCCCGGAGCAAAACTTTGCGCAGTCAGGACAACATCTCGCTGGACACTCAGGTTTTCGATGATCGTACGGGTATCGAAGGCATGCACCTGGGGGTTGGGCGAAAACTGTAAAAAATCAAAAGCGCTGGTTTGAGGACGATTGCGGTTCAGTTGAGTGAAATAGCCATCGGTGCCAAAACCAATCGGGAATTGAGGAAATTTGGCTTTCAATGTCTTGTACGCGGCCTCCATTAGGTGCGCAGCAGGTACTGGGTCGGTCGCTGACAGCACACAAAGTTGCTGGATTTGAGCGGCAACTGGTTCCAACGCCTGCACCAAGTACGAGACATCATCAGGGGAACTTAAGGCCACACTTAGCCCAAGTTTTTTTCCTTTTAACGCTGCCGTCTGAGAGGCTGAGTCCAGGGTTTCTGTCCAATTGGGCTCATGCATTTTCAACAACACGTTCAAAAAATCAACGGATAATGCCGGACTGTGCGCGGTAATGCCTGGGTTCCAGTCTGTTCCCAGCTTGGGAAAAGGATAGGTTTGATCCAGTATTTTTATTTCAACCTGCGCAGGATCAGATGTGGCGACAGAGGCATCGATCTGAGCTTGCAAGGTGAGTTTTTGAAACATCGTTTCCCCCTTTTGCACCTGCACCGGGTAAGGTATCGACAAGGGAGTGCTATAAGTTTTGTAAGAACCATCCGTCCAGTTGCGCTGGTCTTCCGTTTCAAAAATATCCCCTTCAAAATTCAATTGCACTTGCAGACCCGGAGCAGGGCTCCATTCCATGCCTTGTACCCCGATAAAAGGTTGATAGGGGCTGATCAAGGTGGGAAAAATGGAGGCTTCGCGGCTACCATCTGGATGGAGAATCGAGACGGATTTCCCTACGCAGGAATCAATGGGGTGCAATACACAGAGGCCAATACGGTTGCGCTGGAAATCACTCAAGGCTTCGCCCTGCATCGTTACACTCAAGCGGCCTTCGGCGTCGCCTTGGAATAGGTAATGCGCCTGAAAATCCACTGCTTCCAATTGGTACCTGGCGGTGTATTCGATGGAAAAGGATTGGGCTTCGATCTGGATTTTTTCACTCAGGATTTGCGCCGGAGCGGTGCGCCAGTAGTGGTCGCGAATGGCCGGGTAAATCATGCGCAGCACTTCACAATTGCCCAGGCGCAGGTACCGCAGTTTGCCCACTTCGTAAACACCAGTCCAAGAGCCTGCTCGGAATGAAGTCGTTGCAGGTAAGTCTTCATTTGTTCCAAAGTATCCCATAGTGATCTTGTTTTAGGGCGATAAAAAGATAAGGGGCGATAAAAAGATAAGTGTTCATTTTGCCTCACTACTTTGGTGCCTGATACCCCTTGCTGCTGTCATCCAACAGCAGTACCCAATCCTGGCCGTAGCCACTGCTGGGTGGAGTGAAGGCTTTTTGTCCTACATTGGGCAGCTTATCGGCCACTTTGGTTTCGCCATTGCGCGGATTGTACCAGGTGGCCTGGAGGGTTTTGCCACTGATTTTAGCCAAGTTGACCGTAAAGGGTCTGCCCTGAGAAGAATAAACCATCAGGTAATCCTTACCCCGGGTGGCCTGTATCCGATCGTGTTCAGCCAAGGCGCTGGTGATCAGGCTCTGGTCGGGAATCCGATCCAGGATCGGGCGGGATTCCATCAGCCGACGTAAAAATTGCATTTGCCCAGCACCCGGTAAATCCATTGCTTCCTGCCAAACCAAATGCGGGCCATTGACCGGCTCGCGGGTTTTGTCGTACATCTGCCAGATGCCGTGACAGCCGTAAGTGTGGCCAAAAGCTCCGGCAAATACATCCAGGTAAGCGTGTTTGCGCACGTCGTAAGCACTGGAAGTCCCCAGGTCTTTGGCATTGAAACAAACGGGATGGTCTTCATAAATGGTTTCCCCATCCAATACGGGTTTGATGGGCGTCTTTTTGTAGGCGACCTGGATGCGATCCCAGACGTTGTTTTCGCGGCAATGCCCGGTTTGAAACATGTTGAAATCCAGCCAGGCATCGTTGTGGAACCACTTGGCGGAACCCGCATCTTGCAGGTCATTCGGTTGGGGATGAAAAGTCATCAAGGCTTTGTCTGCCCCTCCTACCCCATCGCTTACCCCTGCGGCCAGGGCGCGCCAGGTTGCCAGGTCGGCCTCATTGCGGGGATTGCGGTCGCCCCCCATGATCCAGATGATGTTTTTGCGGTCTTTGTAGCGGGCACCGATCCATTGGCCGTAGGTCTTGGCGTTTTCGGGAGTAAATATTTCGGGTCCCATGCCCCAGCGATCTTTAAATACTTTATCTCCCCAGGTGGGCAATAATCCAATGAACAAGCCTAGCTCGGCCGCTTTGTCCACGATAAAGTCGACGTGTTTGAAATACGCGTCGTTGGGGGTACTTGGGTCGTTGTTCAGCAAGGGTTTGTTGCCATAAGGATTGGGGGTATTGAGTCCATCTAATTCCGCTAAGGCAACGGCCTGAATCACGTTAAAACCTTTGGCGGCTCGGTTGCTGAGGTATTGAGTGGCTTCTTCTCGGTTCAGGCGGTGGAATAACTCCCAGGCGGTGTCGCCTAACCAGAAGAATGCGGAGCCGTCGGCCTTGACGAGGTAACGTTGATTGGGACTGACTTTGAGGGGGCTTTGAGCGAAGGAAAATACGCTCCAAAGCAGGGTGATGATGCAGGTTATTGCTTTCATGATTGACTTAGCGATCAGTGGAATTTGATGCTAAGTTACAAAGTGGTCTGCACCAAAGAGCGATTTGGTGAAAGATTATCTTAAAACTTTAAAGGGAAATGTAGAGACGCACGGTTGTGCGTCTCTATATCATTTAACAATATCTTTCAAATGCCATTTTCAAGTTCTCCGCAATGATCTCAGCAGAGCGGCCTTCGATGTGGTGTCTTTCCAGGAAGTGTACCAGTTTGCCGTCTTTAAACAGGGCAATCGAAGGAGAAGAGGGTGGATAAGGCAGCAGGTATTCCCGGGCTTTAGCCGTAGCAGCCTGATCAACGCCTGCAAATACAGTCACCAAATTATCTGGTTTTTTTGCGCTTTGCAGTGCCATTTTTGCGCCTGGGCGAGCATTTGCTGCCGCACAGCCACATACGGAATTCACCACAATCATCGTGGTGCCGCTATCCTGATCCAATGCTTCAATAACTTGTTCTGGAGTAGCTAAGCTTTTGAACCCAAAGGAAGTCAGGTCCTGCGACATTGGCGCTACAATCTCGATTGGATACATATCGTGTCAGTTAAGTTGTTTTTGTAAAAAAAATTAATTCCGCAGCAAAGGTAATGCTTTGTGCGGATTCGAAAGTATATACACTGCGAAGGAAGTTTTGGTTCACCATAAATTAAAGATGAAAGATGAAAGATGAAAGAGGCTACCGCAGGGACATGGACAAGGTCATTGTCAAAAACACTGCGGTAGCCTCTCTCATCTCTCATCTCTCATCTCTCATCTCTCATCTCTCATCTCTCATCTTTCATCTTTCATCTTTACTTCCCTTTTCCTTGGAGCAAAACTAAAACCGTATAAAACAGGATTTTGAAATCCAGGGCGAGCGACATGTTTTCGATGTACAACAAATCGAATTTCAGGCGCTGGATCATTTGGTCTACGTTAGAAGCATAGCCGTATTTGACCTGTCCCCAGGAAGTGATGCCGGGGCGTACTTTGAGCAAGTGTTTGTAATGGGGAGCGCGTGCCACAATCTGGTCGATGTAAAACTGCCGCTCTGGGCGTGGACCAACCAGGGCCATTTCCCCACGCAGCACATTCCAGAACTGGGGCAGTTCATCCAGGCGGTATTTGCGCATGATGGCTCCCCAGGGCGTAACCCGACTATCGCCATCCTGCGACAATTGAGGCCCCTGATGCTCCGCATCGGTGTACATGGAGCGGAATTTAAAAATGAAAAAAGGTTTGCCATTGATGCCAATCCGCTCCTGAGCGTAAAAAATCGGACCTTGTGAAGACATTTTCACCCGTAAGGCGATATAGGCATAAAGCGGAGCAAAAACCAGCAAGAACAAGGAAGAAGCCACCAAATCAATCATCCGTTTGATGATGACTTGCCAGTTGGCCAACAGGTCTTGCCGAATTTGAATCAGTACAGCGCCATATACGTGGTTCATTTTTACGGTGCCCAGCATAATGTCGTACATGTCCGGGATGATGTTGACTTGTACGGGCGGGGTGAATTCAAACACCGTATTGAGGATTTCGCGGATGCGATTGTGCTCACTGGTTTCAATGGCGATGATCACCTCTTCTACGTTGCAATCCCGTACTACAGTTGGAATGGTATTGACATACCCCAATTTGGGCAAATGTTTGTGCAAAGGGTTATTGCTTTTAACATTGGTGTCAATAAAACCCAACAGTTTATAACCTAGACTTTTGTCGCGGGTTTTTAAATCCTGGTACAGCTCTAAAGCGCTGTCATTCCCACCTATGATCAAGGTATTAAAACTCACTATCCCCGCTTTCAGGCGTTTGCTGGCGCGAGTCAACAGGATCATTCTTACTGTAGCTGTGATTAAAAAATGCAAGGTAAAAAGGGTAAAAAAGGAGGTGTAATAAGTGCGGTAGCTGATGATGACATCATCTAGAATGACCGCAAAAAACAGAAACACTGCCCCAAAAAAGCTCAAAAAAATTGTCCGCGCCAAAGTGGACAAGCGCGAAAGCCGATAAATGTCTTTATATTGATCAAAAACCGAATAAAAGGCCACCCAGCCCAGCGGAATCAGCACGATGCCGTACCAAAAATTTACATCGGCCACTACATCTGCAGGGAAAGACCCACTTTCGACCAATACCTTGCGATAGCTGAAAAAAAGCGCCCAAACCAACATGGCTGACAAAAAATCGGCAAACTTGTACACCAGGGTGTCCCACTTCCGAATGCGGGTAGTGGAGAGGTAGTCCACTTTAGAAATGGACGAGTTTGACGTTGTCAAGCCAGATTTTCGCGTTGGATCGATTGGTTGTACCATCTGCGTTTTTGGGTATTTCTGTTTTTAGTATGATCTGGTATTCGTCCAATTTGCTGTCTGCAACTACCTGACTTAGGTTAAAATAAATTTTATTCCAGTTTTCACTGGCATTAAACCCGGCAGCATACAGGATTTGCCCCCCTGCATTTAAGTTTCCAGCCTTGTAGGCAATCACACCTACGAGCAGCGGAACCTCCGCTTTGTAGTTGAGCTCCAAGTACACTGCTCTCCCTTTGGCGAGCAGGCCGGTGTAGGTATTGCGGGTAGCAAGTTCTACAGCCGGGTGTTGGGTGCTGAGTTGAATAAGACCAGATCCACTGCCTTCAAAAGCTCCTTCGCTGGCAATGCTCATGCGGTTAGACTCATTGCCAGTGACCAGGGTTTGGAAAACGTGGGAATTGTTTTCAAAATTTTCCAACAAAGCGAAACGAATACCACTACGGTAAGTGGCTTTGGGCCGAATGCTGTCTATTTCGTTGGCTTTGAGCGTAATATTGTACTCCAAAGCCTGAAAAAAAGGATAAATCTCCGGCGCAGTGCTGATGCCGTTGTCTTTGATTCCGGCCTCCAGCTTGATTTTGCTGTTTCCGGTTTTGAGGATGGGAATTTTTGCGGGCAATGGATAGACCCCAAAAAATGCGTCATCGACACTCACCCATACCTCGGTGATTTTAGCTGAAGCGCTACCTTGTGTCCCCACCGCAGTTTGTACCTCAAAAGGAGCGATCCAGATGTAGGAAGGAATTTCTTCCTCTGGATTGATCAGATCACAAGCATTTGCGCTCAACCACAAAAAAAAGCAGGCTAGCAATTGGCCCCATTTTCGGGCTACAAAGTCAGGTTTTTTTTCCTGAGTACTCATTTTTTGAGGTTAAGGCTATGTGATCAAATGTTTACGCGCTTGTAAAGTCTTTAAACTTTCCAGGGCCCCCGATCGATCTCCCCAATGATTTCATACGCCAATTTCAGTGCCTGGTACCCATCCTCAATGCTCACTTTAGGCGTGGTTTGATGGATGATGCTCTCCGCAAAAGACTCCAGTTCCATTTTGATCGAATTGACCGATTCGATGGGTGGCATATCAATGTGCAGCATTTTTACCCCATGAGGAGTATGCCATTCCAACAAGTTTGCCTCTTGTGGCAAATTGGGGGCATCCTGATCGTAGAGGCGCACCACCTGGGCATTTTTATCCAAAAAATCCAGACTTACGTAGGCATCCCGTTGAAAGAAGCGCACTTTACGCATTTGTTTCATCGAAATGCGGCTGGCCGTAAGGTTGGCTACACAACCATTGGCAAACTCGATGCGCGCGTTCGCAATATCTGGCGTTTCGCTGACCACCGCAACTCCATTGGCGCTTACTTTGGTCGGCACCGCGTCAACCATACTCAAAACAATGTCCAGGTCGTGAATCATCAAATCGAGTACCACCGAAACATCTGTTCCCCGTGGGTTGAAGGCGGCCAGGCGGTGGGCTTCGATGAACATGGGCTTGAGGGGCATGTCTTCCAGTGCCAAAAATGCTGGGTTGAAGCGTTCTACGTGCCCCACCTGCACCTGCACACCCTGTGATTTGCTCAGTCGAATGAGTTCCTCGGCTTCGGCAATCGTATGAGTGAGTGGTTTTTCGATAAAAACGTGCTTACCCGCTTGAATGACCTTTAAGGCCAGCTCGTAGTGGGTCGTAGTAGGCGTGACAATGTCCACCACGTCTACAGCTTGGATGAGCGCTTCTACCGAGTCAAACGCTTTGAGCTGGAATTGTTCGGCCACACTTTGGGCCATTTGGGGGTTGGGGTCGTAGAAACCGACGAGTTCATAGGTTTCTACCGCCATTTGGATGCATTTCAAATGAATTTTCCCCAAATGGCCAGTGCCTAGTACACCTATTTTTAGCATAGCGAATTATTTGAAGTACATCAAAATGGCGCCGAAAAGCGTGATTAAAAAAATGAGCACCGTGGCCATCCGCATGGAATACTGAATGTGGTTGACAAAAGCCCAAATGTGCTCCCGCATGTGCGGATAGCGGGAGATGACTTCTTCTTCCATTTTTTGTTTGTTGAACAGGTGGGCAGCACCGAATTCAACCCGATTCTGTACCAGAATTTTGTACACTTTAAACACTTTGACCCGAAAGTAGACATTCAGGAATAGCATGGCAGCAAAGAGCGCCAAGACCAAGGCCAGCAAGACGGTAACCATTTGCTTCGTTTTAGTGAAAAATAGCCAGGCAAAGGTAATGGAAAATGGGTTTTATCTAGACAACAGGCGAAATGAATGCTACTGGCGTGTTGTACTAAACCCTGGGAGCGGAGGAGCACACCGCTACCAAAAAGATGATTATGGGCGCTCGTCAAGCCCAAAATGCTCGCTGCGCGAGCGGGATCGACGAGCGCGGAGTTCCATATCCTACTCCTGATCGAGCAGGAGGAAAAACTTAAAAAAAGGCCAGTCCCTACTACCCCTTCTTCAACAAATCCCGGATTTCGGCCAACAACTCCACATCGCTTGGCCCTGCTGGTGGCGCTGGTGCAGCCTCCACTTCTTTACGTTTGGCAGCGTTCATAGCCTTGATGATCATAAACATTACAAAAGCTACGACCACAAAATCAATGGTTGCGGTAATGAATTCGCCCCAACAAATGGCAACTTCGGGTCTGCCGCCTTCTTCAGCGGCACGGAGTACCCATTTTTTTTCGGCGAGATTGACGCCTCCCAAAATGAGGCCAACTACTGGTGCAAACATTTTTTCTACGAAAGCGGTTACGACCTTACCAAATGCCGCACCCATAACAAAAGCAATGGCGGTATCGACTAGGTTGCCCTGAAGGGCGAAGGCTTTGAATTCTTTGAACATGTGTATTGGTTTTTGATAAGAAAATGAGGTCGGGGAAGATAAATTAATTGTGCGATAAATCCCCAAACTCCCATTATATTTACACAAAAAACCAATGGAGGCCAGCGAAAAAACCACCAATCCTGCCGCAGAACCGGAGAAGAAAAAACACAGCCTCAAACAAGCCTTAAAAGAAATCAGCACCGCTGGGGGGCTCGCCGTGTTTGTGATCACGACGCTCAGTTCGTTTTCCTTGCCGGGTATTTTGTCTACGGTGTTGCAAGGCGATTTCAGTTTGGATGCCGAGGGCATCACGCTCATTTTTAAGATGATTCGCCTGACTGCGCCGCTTACCTTGGGTTTGGTCATCGTGATGCTGGCGCTGATGCGCGATTGGGTGAGCGAATTGTGGAGCACCGCCATTTTGTTGAGTCTGGTGTTGGTTGTCACCACCTTGTTCCTGCGCGAAGATGGGCACTCGATCATCTCCGTGGTTTGGGCGCGGACTACTGGCAATCCCTTGTTCAACTTCCCAGTACAATTGCTCCTGGAGTACTTCCGCATTTATTTCTGGATCCCTTTTGTTTCTTCTTTCATCATCGCGTTTTTCATCAGTTGGGCGGTGAATCGTTTGATTGTGGTGAGGTCTTGGGAATAGTACTTGTGGCAAACAATAAAACGGTCTAATCATATGAACTCCTTTAAACCAATGCTGGCTGAGCTTTTCTGGTTGACAATTGCCTTTATTGTGACCATGCTCGTTTGCAGTCTCGTGTTCCACTGGGACAACTGGGGCACATTAGACCTACAAATGCACGATACCTACATCGTTTTTTCGGCAGCCACAATCATTGCTCCAATCTTTCTGCTGGTGACTTTTGTGCTCTATTTCATCAAAGAAAGTCGCAAGAGGTTCAGCAGGAAAGTTCCCAATGTCATTCTGTTGATGGCTGGTCTTGGTTTGATCCCCACACTTTCTTTTGTCATTAAAGCGCTCGTTGTACTTGGTACAAATTGTGGCTGGACTGCATATCCCCCCTTGTCGATGGTACCGGAGTCAGGCCCTGAAGGCCCTGAATTAAATCCTTTTGCAGCAGTTTTGACAAATGTCTTGACTGTTTTACAAATCATGGTGACAGTGGCCTTGCTGTATGCGGTGTTTCATTGGGGGAGGGGGACGAAAGAGAATAGCTGAATTGTGGTTTTGTGTCAGTTCGAGAGGATTTTTTTGCAAAAAGTACCGAAATGTGGTACCTTTCGCAAAATTTCACTCTTGGAATGGCTGAGCAGAACGACATATCAATCAACCAATGGCAGGACAAAGTCCTGTCTAAAGGCGCTTATGGCTTCTCTAAAGAGGCTGTACATCAGGAATTGCCCAGCTTTTCGGATATCGCCGTCAAAAGAGCATTAAACAGACAAAGCAGCAAGGGAAAGATCCTTTCATTCTATAAGGGTTATTACCTCATCATTCCCCCGCAATACGCTACTAAAGGCATCCTGCCTCCACAGTTGTACTTGGATGCTTTTATGAAGTACCTACAAAGACCTTATTATGTGGCACTACTTAATGCTGCTGCTTATCATGGTGCATCACACCAACAACCCCAGGAATACTTTGTAATGACAGACTTTCCAGTACTGCGTCCTACTCAAAAGAAAGGGCTTAAAATCAATTACATCAGCATCAAAGAAATCCCAGAATCGCTGATTGAAAAAAGAAAAACGGAGGCCGGGTACTTGAACATTTCCAATGCAGCATTAACTGCCTGTGATTTGATCCAGTTTGAGAAAAGGATAGGAGGTATGAACAGGGCAGCTACGGTTTTGAATGAATTGGCAGAAGCCATCAGTCCTGCTGATTTTTCTCCAACTTTATTGAAGCATGTGCATGTGGCTACAATGCAAAGACTGGGCTACTTGCTGGAACATGTGTGCTTCAGGCAGGAGTTGGCGGATTCTTTATTTGATGCTATGGAGCAAGAAAAGCTAGGTTTTTTCCGTACTCCGCTTAAAGCAGCAAATGAAACGATAGGTTTTGCATCTGACCATCGCTGGAAGGTGATTGTGAACACTGAAATTGAGATAGAGGAATGATACCACAGGCTTATATAACCGAATGGAGCCAACAAGTGCCCTGGCAGTACAATGAACAGGTGGAACAAGACCTGGTCATTTGCCGTGCCTTGGTGGAAATTTTTTCGGATGAATGGTTGGCCAGCAGCCTGGCTTTTCGTGGAGGCACTGCTTTGTATAAACTTTATCTGCACTCACAGCCACGGTATTCCGAGGATATTGATTTGGTGCAGGTGCGAGCAGAACCCATAAAAGAAACGGTTCAAAGACTACAGGCAGTATTATCCTTCTTGGGAGAATCTACTGTAAAACCACGAAGGGATGGAACACAAATCATCTGCCGATTTGATTCTGAATTTCCACCATCTATTCGATTGCGGTTAAAGGTTGAAGCCAACACTCGTGAACATTTTACGGTGCATGGTTTGGCACAATTTCCGTTTGAAGTAAAATCTTCCTGGTTTGAGGGAAGCTGCAACCTGACCACCTACCACTTGGAAGAATTGCTGGGAACCAAACTACGGGCATTGTATCAGCGCAGAAAAGGCCGTGACCTTTATGATATGTACACCGCATTGATTCAGAAACCAGACTTGGATTTGGATGCTTTGCTACATTGTTACAGGGAATACATGAATTTTTCAGTTGAAAAACCTCCTACTCAAAAGGAGTTCATCCTGAACATGGAGGCAAAGATGAAGGATAGCGAATTTTTGGGTGATATTACGGCTTTGATAAGGCCAGAACTGCTTTATAATGCTCAGGAAGCTTATGAAGTGGTAAGAAAACAATTGATTGAGCGGATTTGAGGTGATGCATACGAAGATAGCCTTGGGTTTGATGGATTTTGCTTACTTTTGTGTGAATATTGTGAAAAAATACTCGTATTTTCATGTAAACTTCAAGTTGTGAAATTTATGCTTTCAACAATTATAGAAGAAAAGGCTTTGTATGATGTTATCGATTTTGTAATTTCAGGCATACTTATTAGTCATAGAAAGACAGAATACTTTCAATTGGAAATTGAACCATTTAGCGACTTTGAAAAATCGGTAATATTGAAGAGTATTGCTGAAACCGATAGTCAAAGAGCATATCTAGAAAATCAAATAAATTCATTGCCGACAGAAAGCGCTAATTGGAATCCATCTCTCATAAAAAATAAAGTGAAGTTTATTTCACAGAAAGATTTACAGAGCAGAAAACTTAAACACTTTCGTTTTAGTATCCCATTATTATCAGAAGATGGTCAATTGTTAATTCTTAAACAAATATTTCAACCGAATTTCTTACCCGACCAATTACTAGGTAGTTCTTGCATCGAGTTATATAAAAAATTGAATGCCGATTGGGAATATGCCGGACATTTGTTCGGCATGAGTATTTAGAACAATTATGCCAAACTTGCTTAGCAGTAGTACTTGGAATTGACCTTTAATTGTAAACTTAGCTTCAGTTTCTCCAAGGTAGTTAGTTATGTTAGAAAGCCCCGAAAGTTAGGCGTAGCGCGAA
>JAIYAV010000166.1 GCA_027488855.1 Saprospiraceae bacterium | reverse complement strand
CACTTTTCACTTTTCACTTTTCACTTTTCACTTTTCACTTTTCACTTTTCACTTTTCACTTTTCACTTTTATTTCCCAAACACTCCCGACGACAAATACCGATCCCCCCGGTCACAAATAATACACACAATCACCGCCTCATCAAGCTCCTCGGCCAATTTTGCGGCAGCAGCAACTGAGCCACCACTACTTACTCCGCCAAAAATGGCATCTTCCTGGGCCAGTCGGCGCATCATGGTGGTAGCTTCATCCTGTGATACATCAATGATGCGATCCACTCGTTCGGCTTCATAAATTTCGGGCAAAAATTCTTTGGACCAACGGCGAATCCCGGGAATGTTGGAACCATCCGTGGGTTGCACCCCTACAATTTGCACCGCTTCACTTTGTTCTTTCAGGTAGCGGGAAGTGCCCATGATGGTGCCTGTGGTCCCCATTGAGGAGACAAAATGGGTGACTTTGCCCGCAGTGTCGCGCCAGATTTCGGGGCCAGTGCTGCGGTAGTGTGCGCCCCAATTGTCGGGGTTGGCAAATTGATTGAGCATGAGGTAACCACCTTGAGCCACCATTTCTTCGGCCAATTCGCGGGAGTACTCGATGGTGCGCTCCGCTGGAGTCAACAAGACCTCGGCACCGAATGCTTCCATGGTTTGTACCCGCTCGGCGGTGGAGTTATCCGGCATGATCAGGGTAATCTCCACGTCAAACAAACGGGCAATCATGGCTAGGGCGATACCCGTGTTGCCACTGGTTGCTTCGACCAAGCGAATGCCGGGTTTGAGCTCGCCCCGATCCAGGGCACCTTTGATCATGCCATAGGCGGCGCGGTCTTTGACGCTACCACCAGGATTTTGACCTTCCAATTTTGCGTATACTTTGATGCCCGGTTTCTGAATGACGTGGCGTATTTCCACCAAAGGCGTATTTCCGATCAAGTCTGCTACTGAAGCCATAATTAAACGTTGGATTTTTGCTGATGACTGTCGTTGGAGCTGTAATACACCCGACTGAAGGGCGGCACACTTTTGGTGACCCATACATTACCGCCGATGACGCTGCTGTGCCCTATCACGGTTTCGCCGCCTAAAATGGTAGCACCGGAATAAATCACCACATTGTCTTCAATGGTGGGGTGCCGTTTGACGGCCGCCAGTTCTTTTTTGACACTTAAGGCACCGAGCGTAACGCCCTGGTAAATTTTTACATTGTTGCCAATGTTTGAGGTGCCTCCGATGACGATTCCGGTACCGTGGTCAATGCAGAAATTTTCCCCAATTTCTGCCGAAGGGTGAATGTCTACCCCAGTGCGACTGTGCGCATATTCGGTCAAAATCCGGGGAATGAGTGGAACCCGCATCTCGTACAACTCGTGCGAGAGCCGATACACCGCAATGGCATAAAAGCCAGGATAGGTACGGATCACCTCTGGAAGGTCTGTTGCAGCGGGGTCACCTTTGAGGATGGCCTCGGCATCTTTGATCAACAACTGGCGTACCTTGGGCAGGCAGGACATAAATTCGCCCTCCAATTCTGGTGCTTTGGTATGCAAGGAACCATCGGCGGTATCCAGGATTTTGTTCAATTCCAACTTGAGCATGTGGTAATGCTGCTCAAATTCGCGGGGATTGGCGTAGCGATGGTCCGAAAATTCGGGAAACAAAAGCCCCAAAATGCCGTTTAGCCAGGTTGAAATGGCCGAAGGGGAAGGCATTTGTTGGGCTTGTTGATGCGATTCGTAGAGTTTTTGAATAAACTGCTTCTCCATGGGAAGAATTTTGTAGCATTAGTCTGGTTTCGAAGGTACAGATAGAACAAGATAAAGCAACAGAAAGTGAAACGAGAAATTCATTTTTTTTCAAAAAATCCTTTTTAGCATAGTACTTTTGAAAAGAACAAAGCCATTGAAAAGAACAAAGCCATAAACCAATAAAACCCAATGGAAAGTATTCTCTTTGAAAAAATTGGCCAGGTTGCCCGGGTGACTTTGAATCGGCCTACTGTGTACAACAGTTTGAATCGCCCCATGGGAAAAGCCCTTCAGGAGGCTTTGAAAACTTGCGCTACCGACGACGAGATTCGGGCGGTGTATTTGAGTGGTACAGGCAAAGCCTTTTGTGCAGGGCAAGACCTCAATGAACTTCAGGAGCCGAATCCACCCACTTTTGACGAATTGTTAGGCGAACACTACAACCCAATCATTTTACAAATCAACAACTTACCCAAACCTGTAGTAGCCGCTGTAAATGGCGTCGCAGCGGGTGCCGGGGCCAATTTGGCGCTGATTTGTGACCTGGTAGTAGCCACTCAATCCGCTAGTTTTATTCAGGCATTTAGCAAAATCGGGTTAGTGCCAGACAGCGGTGGCACCTTCACCTTGCCACGTTTGATTGGCAAACAAAGAGCAACTGCCTTGATGATGTTGGGTGAAAAAATCAGCGCTACTGAGGCACGTAATATGGGGATGATTTACGAAGTTTATGCCGATGAAGACTTTGCAACGGCCTCCTGGGCGCTGGCAGAAAAACTGGCTGCTATGCCCACTTATGCATTGGGTTTGATCAAACAAGCCATTCGAGCCTCAGATGGTCATTCCTTGGCGCAACAATTGCACATGGAAATGGAGTTGCAGGGCCAGGCAGGGGCAAGTGCTGATTTTGCTGAAGGGGTACAGGCTTTTTTGGAAAAACGACTCCCCGTTTTCCAAGGAAAATAATTTTTTGTTTATTTTTTAATTTAAATAATTTTTTTGTATTTTTAGGCGCCCTGACCTCAAAATACACTGTATGATTATTTCCAAAGATGCCCTCTGGAAGGGTGTGATTGAAAGCCTCATTGAGGAGTTTATCTATTTCTTTTTTGCCGACTATGTGGATCAAATAGATTTTGAACGCGGGTTTGAATTTTTGGATACAGAACTACAGAAATTACTGCCGAATAATCCTGGTCACCGGCGTCATGCCGATAAACTTGTCAAAATTTGGCTTAAAGACGGACAAGAAGTTTGGTTCTTGATTCACGTCGAAGTACAGGGCTATCCTGACCCATTTATTGATCGTCGACTTTTTGAATCCATATACCGCATACACGAAAAATACCCTCGCCCTATTACGGCTTTGGTGATTTATACGGATTGGAACCGTACTTACCATTACCACGAGTATCGACAAGAGTTTATGGGTGTAAAGCTGCTTTATCAGTTCAATACCTATGTACTTCGGGATCATCCACCCAGCGAATTGGCTCAAAATAGTAACCCTTTTGCCGCTGTAATGGAAGCGGCGTGGTATCACTTGGATCGCCCCAAGGATGAACAAACCCTACGTATGCTCAAGCTGGATTTGATCGAGCGCTTGAGACGACGCAATATCAATCGGGAAAAAATAAGCCTGATCATTGATTTCATAAATTACATTGCCCCCTTTACAAATTCAGAAATTCAGGCTACTTTTGAACAAGATTTATTAAACATCCTTAAAGCGGACATACCTATGGGACTTCGTGAAGCCATATTGGAAGACGTCAAACAACAAGGCATCGAGCAAGGCATCGAGCAAGGCATTGGACAAGGTATCGAACAAGGTATCGAACAAGGTATCGAACAAGGTATTGAAATAGAAAAAAGAGAGTTTGCCCAAAAACTATGGGTTTTGCAGGAGTTTTCCTTAGAAAAAATTGCCCTTCTGGTAGATTTATCGATGGAGCGGCTAGAAAAATTGATCCTTGAACATTTGCAAGCAGAGGGGAAATCTAAAGCAGACGCACAGGATGTTTTAGTAAATTATCGAGCAAAATTCGATAATCTCCAACTATAGTATTTGCCTTATCGCACCTCGATTGTTTCATGCTTTAATAAATCTCGACACATTTTTTATCACTTCTATGCTGCATTCAAGCGCTCATGCCAAATCCTCAAAACAATAATGAACCTTATAAACAGTTGGTAAGTACCCAAGCACAAAGTCCTTTAAATCCAAATTGGACATCTAAACCAAAACGTAAGTTAATTCAAACTGAAGAATACATCACTGGTATCCTCAGTGGGGATCGTGTACTATTGAGCCAAGCCATTACCTTGATTGAGAGCAAACAGGCCAAGCACCAAGCCCTGGCCCATGAGATCATCGAAGCCTGTTTGCCTCATAGCGGAAACTCCATTCGCATCGGTATCACTGGAGTACCCGGGGTGGGAAAAAGCACTTTTATCGAAGCCCTGGGGCAAAACTTGAGCGCGAATGGCCGCAAATTGGCTGTACTGGCCATCGATCCCAGCAGCCAGATTAGCAAAGGCAGCATCCTAGGCGACAAAACCCGGATGGCCAAACTCTCGGCTGACCCAAGTGTGTACATCCGCCCTTCGGCGGCTGGCGACTCGCTCGGCGGGGTGGCTCGCAAAACACGGGAAACGCTGATTCTGTGCGAAGCTGCTGGCTTTGACACCCTAATCATCGAAACGGTGGGAGTTGGCCAATCTGAAGTAGCGGTACACTCCATGGTCGATTTTTTTCTTTTATTGTTACTTCCTGGCGCAGGTGATGAACTTCAGGGCATCAAAAGAGGTATAGTAGAGATGGCGGATTTGATTGCGGTGAATAAAGCGGACGGCGACAATCAGCCCAAAGCCAAACGCGCCGCCATAGATTACCGCAATGCACTCCACCTCTTTCCTCCCAAAGCCAGCAATTGGGCGGTACAGGTGCTGACTTGCTCGGCATTGAGTGGAATGGGGATAGCTGAGATCTGGGGGGTGGTGCAGGAATTTCGGAATTTTACGGAGGCGAATGGTTTTTTTCAGCGCCAACGCCAAAACCAGTCTCGCTATTGGCTGCACGAGACCATCCAGCAGTCCCTACGGGAGCAGTTTTATCAAGATCCACAGGTGTCGGCGTTGCTGAACGAAAAGGAAGCTGAGGTGTTGATTCAAAAGCAGTCGCCCTTTCATGCGGCAGAAGATTTGGTTCGATTGTTTTTGGACTCAAATAAATAAAACTTTTATTACCTTGGTCAAGCCAAAAAATGCCCAATTCGCCGACAATTTGTAGCAATTGGGAGGAAATTTTTCGGAGACAGTTCTTTTCAGTCCAATATTGTTCCAGATTTTGAAAATTTCTAAAAAACCAATACAATGAAGAATTTAGTTAGTGCAGTAGTACTTATCCTCGTGGGGCTGATTGCACTCTTGGGAGGTTGCAGCACCTACAACGGAATGGTCAATGCCGACGAAGATGTAGACAATGCATGGGGCAAAGTGCAATCTGCCTACCAGCGGCGGGCCGACCTGATCCCCAATTTGGTCAATACTGTAAAAGGAGTGGCTAATTTTGAAAAAAGTACACTGACTGCAGTGATTGAAGCCCGTTCTAAAGCAACCAGCATCAACATCGATCCGGCTAACGCTACGCCTGAACAATTGGCTGCTTTTCAACAAGCTCAAGGGGGGATTTCACAGTCTTTGGGTCGCCTGATGGTGATCGCGGAGCAATATCCAGAGCTCAAAGCCAATCAGTCGTTTTTGGAACTCCAATCACAGCTGGAAGGTACTGAAAACCGCATTAAAGTGGCTCGCGACAATTACAACGACGTATCCACAGCGTACAATAAAAAAGTCCGTCGCTTCCCGGCCAGTCTCGTTGCAGGTATGGCAGGCTTCAAACAAAAATCGCAATTCCAGGCAGAGCAGAATGCTCAGGATGCTCCGGATGTAAAATTTGAATAAAAGTTGAAAAGTTTAGGGTTGAAAAGTTGAAAAGTAGCTACCGCAGCGTTTTTGACCAAGAGATTGTCTAAGCTACTGCGGTAGCTTCTTTTCAACTTCTCAACTCTTCAACTTTTTAACTCAAGCCGCCATTATGATCAAATTTCTGTCATCCGACGAAGAAAAGCGTGTCATCGACTGCATCAAAGAAGCAGAAATGGCAACGACTGGTGAAATTCGGATCCATCTACAAGGCAAAGTACACAAAACGGCCTGGGAAGATGCCTTGGGGGTATTTGACCAACTCAAAATGGCCAATACCCAGGAACGGAATGGGGTGCTGATTTTTATTGTACCAAAAGATCATCAGTTGGTTATAATTGGCGACAAGGGTATTCACGACCGGGTGATGAACGGTTTTTGGGTAAGTGTGCGGGATGAAATGTTGAAGCATTTCCGCAACCAGGATTTTGCCGAAGGCCTATGCGCTGGAGTGCGCCTGATCGGGATGAAACTCCACAAATACTTCCCAGCTCAAGCCGGAGACGAAGAGAATCCGAACGAACTACCAGATGATATTTCCTACGACATGTAGGCTCTTTTTCTTAAACCATTTGTGATGAAAATGAAATCCCTGCTGTTGTTATTGAGTTCACTGTGGCTAATGAATGGGGTTTTTGCCAAAGAAATTCCCGCTCGCCCACAAACGATGGTGAACGATTACGCGGGTGTATTGAGTCCGGCACAATCCAGTGCGCTGGAGCAGAAATTGCGGGCTTATGAAAAATCAACTTCTACTCAAATTGCCATAGTTATTGATCGATCCCTGGAAGGTGAAGATGCTTTTGAATACTCCTTCCGCCTGGCCCAAACCTGGGGCATTGGCCAAAAAGACAAAGACAATGGCGTGCTGATTTACGTGGCTCAAGCCGAACGCAAAATTCGCATCGTCACGAACGTAGGGGTACAAGGCTTCCTGACTGATGCCCTCTCGAAACGCATCATCGAAAACACCATCACTCCAGCGTTCAAAAAAGGTGATTTTTATGCCGGCCTGGATGGGGCTGTAGATGACATCATTAAGGTTGCGGCGGGTGAATACACCAATGATGCAAAAGGTAAGAATACAGGCGGTGGCGCCATTTCTTTTTTGATCTTGGCGGCCATCGTTATTGGCGTCATCGTGATGTTCTCCGTGCTTTCGCGTCGTTCCAACAACGGCGGGCGTGGCTATTATGGTGGTGGTCGTTACGATGACCGTGGTTATGGCCCCGGCGGCGGCTGGATCATTTTTCCTGGCGGCGGTTTTGGCGGTGGTGGCTCCAATCAAAACAGCGACTGGGGCGGTAGCGGTGGCGACGACTGGGGCGGTTTTGGCGGCAGCGATGGCTTTGACGGTGGTGGAGCTGGTGGAGACTGGTAGTTGAGTTGGAAAAAAGTTGAGAAAGTTCTAACCCCAATATTTGTCTTGCTTGTTTGGACAATCCAGCTTGTGTTTGCTAAATCAACGTGAATCTTGAATTAACTGCGCAAAATGTGCGACTTCTACGAAGTCGTAAAACCTTAACTACAAACATTTTCTACAAATGTGTGACCTCTCCGAGGTCATCAGATCGACTTCGTAGAAGTCGTACATTTGTAGAAATGTTGCAAATGAGTTTTTTACGACTTCGTAGAAGTCGCACATTATTGATTCT
>JAIYAV010000210.1 GCA_027488855.1 Saprospiraceae bacterium | reverse complement strand
TATCACCATCAAGATGGGCTTAGACAAATTTTATATCTTCCTCAAGGCTTTCCAAATGATGAAAGCCTCAGGTTAGATAATGACTTCTTATTATACTACTTGTGTGTATACCGTAGCCCTAGCGGGGCTTTTAGCTCTGAGAAAACAGAATTTAACAGCCCTGCCCTTCCAGGGGTCGGGGGTTCTGAGGCAAAAGCACAATCTCGCATTCAATGTGCAGATTTGCGGGTAACCGACAGACCTAGCGCTCCCAAAACCGCATCCACACCCCATCCTTCGGCCTCAAAGTAATCAGCGGCTGCGGCACCACCTCATGCCCCGGCTCCAGCGCAAAATCATACCGCCGCGCCATCTCGGCGATCACCAATTGCATTTCCATCAGGGCAAAATGATTGCCGATGCACAAACGAGGCCCGCCACCAAAAGGCAGGTAGGCAAAGGGAAGAATTTTGGCATTTTTGGCAAAACGTTCGGGGCGGAAAGCTTCAGGGTTCTCCCAATGCTCGGGGGAGTGGTGGGCTCCATAAATGTAAGTCGCCACAATGGCGCCCTTGGCAATTTTGATGCCATTGAACTCGTCATCTTCCACCGCCATGCGGTCAGTGATCCAGGCCGGCGGATAGAGGCGCAAAATTTCATCGACCACCTGACTCAGGTATTCCAGTTTGGGGAGGTCTTCAAAAGCGACCGTCCGCTCCCCCACTACTAGTTGTAGTTCTTCCCGAATTTTGGCGAGCGCCTCTGGATGTTGACTCAACAAGTACCAGGCCCAGGCCAAGCCATTGGCGGAGGTTTCGTGGCCGGCCACAAAAATGATCTTTAATTCATCCAGCAACTGCTGTTCGCTCATGGCCTCGCCGGTATCCTCGTAGCGCGAGTCGAGCAGCATTTGCAAGAGGTCGTCGCGGTTTTCGCCACTGTCTTGGCGTTGATGCACTAGTGTACGGATGGCATCTTCCAGGTCGGCGGCGATGTTTTCATGTGCTTTGATTTTACCACTCAAGGCCCGCCACCAATTGAGGTAAGGCTGGCGAATCAGTTGAATTACAAAAGCCTGAATCTGGGTGATCTGCCCGCTCATTTTTTGCACCTGCTCTTCAGGTACACTGATGCTGAAGATCGAACGCATGATGATGCTGAAAGCCATATCCATCATGTGTTCGGCCATATTGACCGGGCCAGCTTTGATTTCTTCATCAAATTTGGCCAAACGCTCCACGATCACCTCGTTCATCAAATGGGTCAGACTGGCCAAACGCGAGCGGTGAAAACTGGGTTGAATCAAACGGCGTTGCCGCAACCAATGGTCGCCATCGATGGTGAGCAGGCCCTTGCCTACAAAATGTCCCAGGTGATCAAAGTGAATCGGCGATTTTTTATAAGCCCGATGGTTTTTTTGCAAAATATGTTGGATAAAAGCCGGATCAGCGGTAAAGGTGGCGGGGATGATGCCGCCAATGTAAAAGCGGTAGGTATGGCCGTATTCCTCCATGTTGCCACGAATGACCGTGAGGGGATTGCGGAGGAATTTGAGCGAGCTGATGAGGGTTTTGAAGCGGGGAATGGTGGGGATGGTAGTGGACATGGTGAAAGTTAAATCTATTGGAAGTTACGAGCACATTAGTAGTGGGGCAAAAATAAGTGATCATTTTTTCTGAGCCAGAGGATTAGATAAGACACTTGAAATGAAACGTATACTCATCTAATCCTCTGGCAAAATGATCACTTATTTTTTTATCGCCCCTTATTTAAAATCATGGCTAGAATTATCCCTTAAAGTTGTGATATTTTCAAGAATTTTACTAAAAAAATGTGCAACCTTTTTTTCAATTATTTGATCCAAATTGTGTTCAATTCGGGGGGGGGGCATTTTTTTGTTGGTCAAATTCAGGCTTTTCTTTAAAAAATGCTTCCGGTGAGATTTGGAACAAATGGGCAATAACCAGTAGCTGTTCTACTTTGAAGCCAACCTGCCCATTTTCGAGTTTAACATACCACTCTCGACGAACGCCAAGTTCATCAGCAACAACATGTTGTTTTAGGCCAAGATGTTCGCGCCAGGCACGCACATTATTGGCTACCTTTTTGAGGGAAATTACAGTGGACATTGTGTATCGGTTTTGGGATAAAAAATGAGTATGCTTATTTTCTTTCTACTATCCAACAAAAGTTCACACAAAACTAAACAAAACTTCACACTGATGTGAAGTTTTATACGCTTCTAAAATGTTAAATTTTCGGAGATTTGTGAGGTAATATGATTATAAAATTGATAATCAGTATTTTAAATTACTATTTTATGCGAATCATCCTCCTCTTATTCAGTTTGTTGGTTTGGACTCAATTGCCAGCACAAGACACCATTTTGCGCCAATACGTCACCCAAAAAGTAAACCTTCGCTTGAAAAAAGAGCGTGGTGAGGTACTGCAAAACCAAAACAAAGTAGAGGCTTTTGTGGCTACCGAGAGCAAAAAGATCAAATTTAAAAAACTCAAATTGCCCTTGGTTTTCCATATCCTTTATGCTCCAGGAAAGGAATACCCTTCCGAAAAACAGGTGCTGTCCCAAATCGACGCACTCAACCGCGATTTCAGCCAAAAATCATACCGGGTGAAACATCCCGCCGATACCCTGGAAAAGTTTGCCCAGCGGGTGGAAGATACCGAAATCGAGTTTTGTTTGGCTAAAAATGGCCCTGATGGTAAAAACACCGCAGGCATCCGTTACCTGCAGTCGAGCCGAGCGGCTTGGGCCAGTAATGATTCACTCAAAATGGCCAAAATTGGAGTGGAACCTTGGGATACCGAAAAATACATCAACGTATGGGTGACTACCCTGGCGGATAATGTAGCGGGCTGGGCGCAAATGCCAGGCGGGCCTAAAGAAACCGATGGCATTGTGATCGACTATCGCTTTTTGGGCATTGGTGGAACAGCCAAGTCACCTTATGATGAGGGGAAAACTCTGACCCACTTGATTGGGAGTTATTTGGGTTTGTATGAGTTGTGGAATGATGCCAACCCTTGTCAGGATGATTTAGTGGAAGATACACCGATTCATAATGGGCCAAATTTTTGGTGTACACCTTACAAACACGTCAGCTTATGCTCTGGCTATCCGGCGGAAATGACCATGAATTTTATGGATAACACCTTTGACGCCTGTTTGTATATGTTTACATCGGGGCAAAAACTACGCATACAGGCGACCTTGGCCGAGGGTGGCCCACGCTATGCACTAAGCCAAACGGAGGTAAAATGTGATAAAAACGGGGTGCTTTCAGAAGAACTATCTACACTCACCGAGAATAAATCCGATGCCAGTTTGCCCCCTTTTGAGGTGAAACTGTATCCCAATCCTGCCAACCACGAAATCCGGGTATTGATTCACAGCGACGTAGCTCAAGATGCAGAGGTAGAGGCATTCAATTTATTGGGTAGATCCTTGTTTAAAGGGAAATACGCCATAACGGGAACACAAGAATTCACGATAAACAGCAGTACTTGGCCTTCTGGAATGTATGTTTTTCACGTCAAAACCAAGGCGCATCAGTTGGTTCGACAAATTGAAATTATTCACAACTAAAATTTTGTAATTCCACTAATCTCTCTTTCCAAATTTTAAATGAATTTACCATGAAGATCAATCAAACCTTCATTATACATACCCTTTCCTTGTTCCTGGGACTTTCAACATTGGCATTTGCTCAACCTGTCAATAAATACATCCAAGACGTGAACATGCCTTCTCCTAGCGCAGGTTCACTGGGCAAATATGGTGAGGTTCCAGTAAGTTACTTTACAGGTGTCCCCAATATTGCCATTCCGATTCATACCCTCCGTGAGGGGTCACTGAGCTTACCCGTAAGTGTAAGCTACCATGCATCGGGTGTAAAAGTGGCGGAACCTGCTTCGTGGGTTGGTTCTGGTTGGAGCCTCAATGCGGGTGGGATGATCTCTCGTACGGTTTTGAATATACGGGATGAGGAGGCGGGTAAAGGTTATTTGTCAATTGGAGCAGGATTGCAGTACAACTCCAGCGACATTACCGAGGCTCTTAATGGCACAAAAGATTCAGAACCAGACATTTTTAGCTTCAATTTCATGGGATATTCTGGTAAGTTTTCTTTTGATGGAGTCGCAAATTCTTGGCAAATTGTCCCAAAACAAGATTTAAAAATTGAGCATGGAATAAATCTTGAATCTTTCAAAATAACCACTCCTGATGGTACGATTTATCAATTCGGAGTTTACGAAGCCACAGATCCCTCTCTTCCAGGAGGAGAGAGATACATCGGGTGCAGCAGGGATTTGTGCCCCTGTCCCTAAAGCGTTACTAAATTGTTAATCAATATATTCCAACGAAAAGCCAACAAAGTGGCTCTAAGAAAGTAGAGCATTTCGACATTTTTAG
>JAIYAV010000185.1 GCA_027488855.1 Saprospiraceae bacterium | reverse complement strand
TCATCGCTGCCAATGTCCCAAAACTCGTCTTTGAGCAAGCTGCTGCTGGTCATGGTGCTCAAATCCAGTAGACGCATTTCCTGGCGACCGGCGATGTACACCGCTTTGGTCTTATCGCTGTTAAAAGTCAGATTGCGGTTATTGTGCTGATCCTGGGTGATTTGTTTTTCAACCCCGCTTCCATCGGCAGGCAGGGTAAACCAGTTTTGATAACCCCCAACCGTTTGGGTAAAGAGTAAGGTTTTGTTGTCTTTCAACCAATGGATTTCCAGTGCCCGCCCCTCGGCCCGCGTGGGCAAGTGTTGGATGAATTTGCCTTTGACATCTGACACAAAGACCTGCCCTCGGGCAATGAAGGCCAACTTTTTGCCATCATCCGATACATTAAAGGCGGTGATGTTGCCCTTGACATTAAAATCCTGCAACTGATCCAGCGTGACGTTTTGAGGAATGCGGATGGCGACAGTTTCGGCACGTTTTTTCTTGACATCGTACACCTGAATCTGGTAGTCGCGGCGGAAAGCCACTTTTTCGCCATTGGCACTTGCCTGGGGATACCAGATTGAAGTAGCAAAATCGGTCAACTTGACTTTGCGTTCTTTTTCGAAGGTGTACAGGTTGTACTCCCCATTGGCTTCGTCAGAAATGAAGTAAAAATTGCCCTGACGATCAAAGGTCACTCCAAAGTCTTTACCCGCCCAATTGGTGTATTGTTTGAACTCGCCGGAGCGGGGATTGTAGGATTGAATCTCAGGGTTGTGGTCACCCTTATAACCCTTTCGAGTCATGGCCGTGAAACTTTCCCAGGATTCGTTGAAAAAAATCTCCCCACCGCGCGGATGCTCTGCAATGTCGTTGACGGTATGGTGGTAATGGGGAAACAAACGCATCGGCGTACCGCCTTCAATCGAAACCTTGTAGCCACTGAAACGATTGTAGCGTGAGGAGGTGAAATAGATAAAGCCACTGTCCCAAGACCAGGAACTTACCAAATCATTGGCGTCGTGGTAAGTCAGTTGGCGGATTTCGCCACCTTCCAATGGCAGCAGGTAGACATCGGTATTACCGTATTGCTGGGCACTGAAGGCGAGCCATTTGCCATCGGGCGAGGGGCGGGGAAAACGTTCGTCGCCTTCCATGGCAGTGAGACGGGTAGCGAGGCCACCAGCACTGGGCACTTTCCAGATGTCGCCAGCGTAGGTGAAATATAAGGTGTTGCCATCGGGCGAAAGGCTGGGATGGTCGCTGAAGTAGGCGCCAGGTTGGTTTTGGGCAAAAAGGCCAAGTGCCATCATTAACATGAACAACATCGTAGGGGCAACCCTTGCGGTTGCCCAGGTGTAAAACAGCCAGGTTGATTTTTGCATGGTTGGTAAAAGGTTAGTGAAAGGTTTGGGTGATTAAACGAGGACTAAATTAGTAGAATTTTTGAATTTAACTGGTCGCGTGATGTGCATCAATCAAAGCGTCGAATATCCACCTCCCCATCCATCTCCTTCCCTTCCAGCATCACCTCGCTCAAATGCTTCGCCCAATACGGTGCCAACGATGCCCCTTTCGTCCCCAATCCATTAAAAATCCACAAAGCGGGAAACTCCGAATGTTGCCCCAAAAACGGTCGCCGATCCTTCACCGTGGGCCGAATGGCCGCCCAATGATCCACTACTTTAAACGGCAATTTGACCACCATTTTTAAGCGCTCTAACAATTCCTCCCTCGCCTGTTCAGTTGGCTGGTCGTCGGCAAATTGCCAGGCGTAAGTGGCACCCACCCAGTACAGGTCATTGCCCAGGGGAGCGAGGAAGGTGTTGTTTTGTTTGACGATGCGTTCAAAACCCGCGCCGGGAATTTCTACGATCAGCACTTCCCCCTTGTCGCCACGGAAGGGGAGGTAGTTGAAAAAGGGGTTTTTGACCCCGCCGTAACCTTCACAAAAAACGACCCGCGAAGCCTCGATATCGCCATAGGTTACTCCGTCTGGGTTGATGACGAGGTTTTCGTATTGAAAATAATTTTTACTCAGACGTTTTTTTCCCAGCAACTGTTTTTGAAAAAAATCCAAAAAAACGCTGACGTTCAATTGCGCACTTTGTAGGGTTTGGCCATAGGCGAGGGTAGGGTAGAGGAGCGGGTCGAGTGGTGCCTTGTCGGCATGATCGCCCATGTAGGCCTGATAGCCGGGGTCACCTGCGCGGGCGAGCCAATCGTTTTCTTCTTTGGCCGAAGTGAGGGCGCGGAGAATGGTTCTTTCGTGGAAAAACGAGCCGCCGAGCAATTGCTCCAACTCGCGGTAGGTTTGCCGCGCAAAAGGAATGAGTTCATCCACCCGCCAGGATTTGACGAAGTAACGCCCGGTCACCGGATTGATCAAACCCGCAGCACGGCGAGATGCGGAACCTTCGCCATCGGGATCGATGACGTAAATGGAGGCTCCAGCTTTTTCTAGGAAATACGCGAGCAGCGAACCAGCCAGGCCCTGGCCGACGATGAGGTAGTCAATTTTCATGGGAGTGGGTTGGGACGAAAAGAGAATGAAGATACAATACGAAGAAGGGAGTAGATTCTTTACTGGTGTCTAAACGGCTATCGCGCAGCTTCGCTGCAATTTTTTCACCACGACGGCACGACGACACGACGACACGACGATAGCTACCGCTACAATACGACGCTTCGCGTCGTTTTATAGAAGCGCGAAGCGCAAAAAACGTCGTATCGTCGTGTCGTCGTGCCGTCGTGGTGAAAAACATTTGGCGAAGCCAAATCAACCCATTCGTCGTATTGAACAAATTGGCATAATTTGAACCAACGATCTTTATTTTGCAAAAATTCATATCCTTTTTCATGTTAACCTTACTCCAAGCCCTCCAATTCTACCTTCAACTTCTTCGGCAAACTCTCCACCACCAATTCATACGAATGATCGATCAACTCTTGCAGCAATTTATTGCTCAGCCCAGCCTCACAATGCACGGTGTTCCAATGCTTTTTGTTCATGTGGTAGCCGGGCAAAACGTCGTCGGGATGTTCTTCGCGCAAATCGATGGCGCGTTCAGGATCACACTTGAGGTTGATGGTCTGTACATCTACATCTAGCGGAACCAAAGCAAATATTTTGCCCATCACTTTGAGCACCATGGTGGTTTCACCAAAAGGGAAACTTTCTTCCACTCCTTTTTTTGCCAGGCAATAGGCGCAAACTTCTTCGACGTTCATAACGTTAGTTTCTGATTAAGAGCTTGTTTATAGGCAAAAATGGTTTTGTTTTCGCTTTCACCCCAAAAAATCAAACAAGCTCTAGAGCGGCTAAATTTATGAAAAATTCAGCCTACTTTGCACACAAAATACACAGCAGCATGTCTACCCAAAAACTCATCCAGGGCATCCACCACGTTACCGCAACGGTCAACGATGCCCAGGAAGATTATGATTTTTATACCCGCGTCCTGGGGATGCGTTTGGTGAAAAAAACCGTGAACTTTGACAACGTACACGTGTACCATTTTTATTACGCGGATGAGTTGGGTACACCGGGCACCGTTTTCACTACCTTTCCCTACAAAGGCCAACCCAATGTAAAACAGGGAACGGAAGGTTCGGGCATGATCCTGACTACAGCATTATCAGTACCTACTGACGCCTTGCCCTTTTGGGAACAACGCCTGCATACCCATGGCATCTTGTTGACCCACGGTGAGCGCTTTGGGCAGCCCTTCCTCTGGTTTCGCGACCCATCCGGCCTGCAAATTGAGCTAATGGGAGATGATAGCGACACCCGTGCCCCCTGGCTGAATCCCTCCGAGCCGGAAATTACCGCCGATTTTGCCATCAGGGGCATCCACCACGTGATGCTGTCCGTTGCGCCGGAACATTGGCTGTCCATGATTGATTTTTTGACCGCTGAAATGAACATGGTCGTAGCGGCAGAGGAAAACAACCGCGTCCGCCTCAATGTCAATGGCGGCGGGGCTGGCCATTACCTGGAAATGCGTCGAGACGCCTATAGCCACAAGGGCCGCAATGGCATTGGCACTGTGCATCACGTGGCCTGGAAAGTTGCCGATGATGAGGCGTTGATGGCCATGCAGGCGCGCATTGCTGAATTGGGCTTGAACCCTACCGAATTCAGAGACCGTAAGTATTTTCATTCGGTGTATTTCAAACCTTCGGCAGGCATGTGGTTTGAAATGGCGACCATACAACCGGGATTTACCGTGGATGAATCGCGGGAAGAGCTGGGTACTCATTTGCATTTGCCGGAATGGGAGGAGCCGAAGCGGGCGGAGATTGAGGCGGTGTTGCCAAAGTTGAGCTAAAAAATGAAGATTTAGCATACCAAACTACAACAGAAATTAATGCATTTATAACCTCAGGTGTTCTTAGGTGTCTAAGGTGGTTCAAAAACAAACTTATATAAATTGAACCACCTTAGACACCTAAGAACACCTACGGAATAATTGTGCTTAAATCAGTGTTTACTGAAGACCATGAAATCACTATTGACCTTTCTACTTTTATTGTTCAGTGTATTTTCCTTACCAGCGCAGAACCTGAGTAAAGCCTTGCACCTCAACGAGCAGGAACATTTCCGGGGCGCTCTACCTGTAACGGAAATCCAGGAAACGTACCAGAGCCTGCCAACCAAAACGCAGACCCGCACCCATTCACTTTACGATGCGGAACAAAAAATCATCCTTAAAGCGGTATACGAAAACGATAAACTTCGGGCCAAGGACACCATCACTTATCAAAATGTGGTAGGGGGTAAAAAGGCCACCATTTTTGAAACCTGGGCCGCTGATGGCACCTACAACCGTCGTACCGAGAACTACATCTACGATACCCGTGGCTTTTTGGTGCGGATCCGGGAGTTCAGTAAGGATGGTTACCTGCGTTTTGAAACCCGCATCAAAACCGTAGGGCGGGGTCAACCTTCTGTCATCGACAAGTTTGACGACGACGACAACATGACGGGTAGTACCGAAGAAGCAGAGTACTTACCTGAACAAAATCGCTACGTTATCAAAAAAATGAACATTCTGGGCAAAGAATCTTCCCGCGATACTTTTGTGCTTGACCCGCAGCAGCGAGCAGCTTTTCCAGCCAAAGGTGAAACCTACAATGAAAAGGGCGACTTGATCAAAATTGCGACAGCCAAGGAAAACAGTAGCTATGAATTTCGCTATGATGAACAAGGAAACTGGATTGAAAAAAAACGCTTCCAGGTAGAAGTGGAAAAAGGCAAGGAAAAGCGGGTTTTGGTAGAAAAATGGGAACGGAAGATCAGCTATAAACCCAAACCTTGAAGCTATTAAAAGCTGCATGGTTCAATTTTATCAACTCGTCAATTATCTTTGTCGCCAGTATCCAAACAAATAAAGTAACACAAAGTGGCAGGAAGTATTTTTGGCAGCGCCTTTCGCATCAGTACCTTTGGAGAATCACATGGCAAAGCCATTGGGGTCATTATAGACGGTTGTCCAGCGGGACTGGACATTGATGAAGTGTTCATCCAGGCTGAACTGGATCGACGCAAACCCGGCCAATCGGCCATCGTCACCCAACGCAAAGAGAGCGATACCGTACAAATCCTCTCCGGGGTTTTTGAGGGCAAAAGCACCGGGACGCCCATCGGCATGCTCATTCCCAACGGCGACCAGCGCTCCCACGATTACGGCCACATCGCCGACAAATACCGCCCTTCTCATGCAGATTTCACTTACCAGGAAAAATACGGCGTTCGTGACTACCGTGGTGGCGGTCGCTCCTCTGCGCGTGAAACAGCCGCACGGGTAGCTGCTGGGGCCATCGCCAAGTTGTTTTTGGCGCAGCATGGGGTAAACATCCAGGCTTACGTCAGCCAGGTAGGCCCGCTGATTTTGCACAAAACTGCGGCTGAATTGGATCTCTCTCTGACTGAATCCAACGATGTACGTTGCCCCGACCCGGAAATGGCTACCCAAATGATCGACCTGATCAAAGCGGTGCGCAAGGATGGGGACACCATCGGTGGGGTGGTGAGTGCGGTGATTACGGGTTGTCCGGTAGGGCTCGGTGAGCCAGCCTTTGATAAACTCCACGCTGACCTGGGTAAAGCCATGCTCAGCATCAATGCCTGCAAGGGATTCGAATATGGCTCCGGTTTCGCAGGAGTCAGCATGCGTGGCTCAGAACACAACGATGCTTTTTATCAGGAAGATGGCACAATTAAAACCCGCACCAATCACTCCGGTGGCATCCAGGGCGGCATTTCCAATGGTATGGACATCACTTTCCGCGTAGCGTTCAAACCTGTGGCCACGATTATCCCCGCTCAGGAATCGGTCAACGTACAAGGCGAAAGTGTGGAGGTAACTGGCCGTGGTCGGCATGACCCCTGTGTGTTGCCCCGAGCGGTACCTATTGTAGAGTCAATGGCGGCACTGGTGCTGGCGGATCATTTGTTGCGGCAGAGAATGACGAAAAATGAAAAATGAAAAATGAAATGTGAAAAATAGGTACACCAGTTTGTTTTCATTTTTCATTTTTCATTTTTCATTTTTCATTTTTCATTTTTCATTTTTCATTTTTTTCTCTCCCGCTTTCCGTTTAAAACTTTTGATGAAATCCGGAAAAGAGGCATATTCCTTTCTAAAACTAAGTCCAGTACCCACTTGAAACCTGCGCCCGCCCACATCCGGTTGCAGCTTTTGGAAAATGCGCAGCTTGAGGTTGCGGTCGGGGGTGATGGCGTATTCGATGACCACGTCGGTACCCACAAAGGTGTTGACTTCGGTGCCTGGCACGTTGTTTTGGATGTTGCCGCCCACTTGTACCGAAAGGCGATCTTTCAGGAAGTAGGGTTTGAGGCTGAATTGAAATTCGTTGTTGCCGCTGCTCGTGAGGGCTTGCCGTACGTTGAAGTTGATGTCGGAAAGCACCCCTTCGCCCACTAGGTCTTTCAGCAATTCGGTTACCATCAAGGATACCTGATTAGACACCAATTCACTCACCGAATTGAGCGCAAAGGCGCGGGCCTGGGTGCCCAAGGCAAAATCGGCGGGCAGGAATTGGCCAAAGAGGATCAAGCCCGATACCTGCTTGTTCAACTCGTTTTGATCCTGTTTGAGAATGCGGATTTTGCTTTCGGCAAAACTTTGCAACTCACCCCGCAGATTGGGAAAGGACAGGTCAAAGTCGATGGTGGGTTTGAGCAAGTCTCCGCGCAATTTCATGCGCAGATCAATGTTGGTATTGGAGTTGGCAGCGGCTTTTAATTCATCAGAAGCGGCCACGAGGTATTCCTGAATGAAGCTGAAAACGGAGGCACTCAAGTCGCGGTATTCGGCTTCCAGATTGATGATGGCACCAAAAGGATCGCCATTCCAGGTGAGGGTACCCCCTTCTTTGACCCGAAAGCCTTTGTTGAACAGATTGTAGAGTGTAAAAAGGTATTCGCCCTCGTCAATCACAATCTCGCCAAACATCTTAAAGTCGCCACCTCGAGGTACCGAAATTTGAACCGCACCCCGTCCAGCCCCCTTGATGACGTCGCCCGACTGCTCATTAAAGACGATCTGCATTTCGGCACCACGTTGTACAGTGATGTCGAGGTTGATGCCTACGCCGGTAAGTTCTCGCTCATCTTTGGTTTTTTCTGTCTTTGGGGTTTTTTCTACAAAACGGACGAAATCCAATTGCCCAACTTTACGTTCGTTGCTCACCGGAATGACCAAGCGGGAACCTTCGCCCACGGAGGCATTGACGGAAATATCGGGTCTTTGGAAAGAGCCCGAAAAGTTGATTTTACCCATACCGATGGCCTGGCCATAAAACTGCTCATTGTCGCCCTTTTTGGTGTCGAGCGCCAGGAAGGGTTCGAGGGTATTTAAGCTGGCGTTGAAGCCAAAATCTTTGAGGTGGTTGTGGCGAATGCCGCCATCCAGGCGGGCACGTTTTTTTCGCTTGTCGTACAAAACCATGCCCGACAGGTCGAAAAGGAAGTTGTCCACCTCCACATTTGCGCGCTCAAAAGTGTAATTGGTTTTGAGGTAATCCACGGTCATTCCGCCTTTCATCAGGTACATATTGCCGGAAATATTGGGCTTGTTGAAATCGCCATTGACGTGTATGTCCGTGTCGAAATAGCCGTAGAGGTTTTTAAAAACATCCCCCACAAAATAGTCGGCAATGTTGAGCGGATATGAATGGATATTGAGGTTGGCGTCGAAGTAACGGGCTTGTTGCTCGGTGCTTTCACCAAAAGTGTTGAGGTTGTAATACCCTTCCAGGAGCAACTGGGCAGTATCTTTGGTGAGTGAGAAATAAGCGGCCAAGGGGTGCTGTCGGTCTTTCATTTTTACATCCAAGCGCATCAGCCCCCAATCGTCCTGGTTGATGAAAAGGGTATCACTGACCAGTGACAAGCTGAGGTCTTTTAAACTGAGCACGTCTTCTACTCGCGCTTCCAGGTTGCAACGCCCGCCAAACTCCATTGGCTCAAAATTGAGGTAGCCATTGAGTAGGCCCAAGTCCATGTTGTTCATAGCCAGTTTGACACCTTTGCGCCCCAATCGATCAAGGCGGATGGCTTTAGTCCCGTCTTGCAACACAAAGTCTTGAACATCAATAAAATCTTTGCCAAAAACGATGGAGTTGCGCGGATTGATGGACCAATTGGTATTCAATAGATGCAAATCGGAGTTGCTCAGGCGCATCAGCATGGTGCTGCTGTCGCGGATGTAAAAACGCCCATCGAGGTTGACTTTGGACAAAACCTTGGATGATTTGTCGGCATAGCTGAGGCCAAAATCAATGGTATCGCGATCCACCGAGGTTTGTAAGGTGATGTTGGGCAGTTTTTGTTTGTCATTGATGTTCAGGGAGGCCGTGTTGAGGGTGATGAAACCCTGGCCACGGCTAAGGTCAATCCGCAACCCCAAATCGGTGGCAGCTATAGTCCCAAAGCGAAACTCTGGGGCATCCAGTTTTGTGATCAATTTTGCGGTGAGGTTGTCAAACTCGCCAGTCAACGTGAAGTTTTTCAGCGGACCCAACTGGGCGTTGAGCAATTCGTGCAACCCGCCACTATCCTTGATTTTGATGTCGTACTTGAATTGTTGAGGCCGCAAAAGAGAGTCGATTTTATTCAACTTAAATCGCTGGGCAAAACCAGGAAAATTGTCATAAATAAAAAGCTGAAAAGCCGCTGGGATTTTTTCGATGTCAAATCGGCCATTTAGGTGGGCATCCATCACGTCGGAGGCAATGTCCAAATCGCGATTTCCCGTGCTGTCCAGCGTAGAGGCAATGTCTACGATTTTGAAGTGGTAAGTTTGATCATCTTTGTTGATGTCGAAGTCTTTGAATTGGGCCTTACCCACCAAATCTACCAGGGTTTTGGCCTTGAAGTTGACATCCACATTGCCTGTCAGGACAATTTCCTCTTTGCTAAAATTGAGTTTTTGTAAATTGAGTTTGTTGATGGAAGAGAAGAAGTTGTACTCGGGCACATCTTTCGAGAGGTCAACTTTACCCGTAAAATTCAAGTCGATATTGTCGTCGGCAATGACCAGGTTCCCGTCGAATTTACGGGATTTGAGTTCACCCTGCATCTTGGCATTGGTGTACTTGTAGCCCTTGAATTCAAAACTTTTGATGTCGGCACTGAGTTTGGCACGGGCATTTTTACCCGCCAGACCGTACCCGTCGCCTTCGCCCACTTTGGCCAAGAGGCTGATTTTTCCAAAATTGCGGTTGTCGGTCCATTTGCCCAGGTCAAAATTATTGAGCAACACCGTTCCTGAGTAAGAGGCCCGTTCGGGGCTTTCGGTGTTTTTGAGCGATACGTTCAAATCCGCACTCCCGATACTGGTGGACAATTGCCCGATGGTGGTGAAGCTGTTGAAAAAACCGATGAAATCACCCCGGTATTCCAGTTTACCCAGTTTGTCAAAATTGCGGGGTAAACTAAAATTGGGCAATAAATCCCGCAAGGTGCGCATGCTGGTACTGAGCTGATCCATCCGTAATTCGATGGATTCGTTGTCTTTTACGGCCAGGTTGCGGGCATCAAAACGCCCTTGCAGGAAGGTTCCATCGGGTAGCAGTAGTCTGAATTTGCGGCCATTCAGGTTGTTAACCAGGCCATAAATGCGGCCATCAAGGGAAAGTGTAGTTTCTTTGTTTTTGCGAAAAAAGGGATTCGTGGTCAAATCCGAAGCAAAGGCCATGATGTCGCGCATGGCAATTTGAGCGCCATTGAAACGGTTGTCCATCCGCACGAGATTGGGGAAATCCGCGAAATCGTCGAATGAATCAAATTTCAATTGGATGGTGTCACCTATGTTGGAGTTTGGTGTGACGAGTGCTGCCCCATTGAGGGTAATCTCCTGGGAACTGACAATGGCTTCTTTGGCAGCCAAGCGAGACAACTCAAAGCCGCTTTTTTCACGGAGAGAAATGTTGCCCAAGTTGCCCGAAAACACATCGTTGCTGAGCTTGAAGTTTTGGATTTTGATGTCGATGTCGCGCACTTCCATGTGGGCAAAATCAATGGTATCGCGGGCGACCTTGATTTTAGGCGATTTACGGTAATTGTGTACATTAAGAACAGACTCGGAGAAATCAATTTCAGCCACATCGATTTTCCAACGCGTTGTATCTACTGAACTGCTGTCCACAGGCACCAGTTCTTCCATTTCGGTCAAGGACTCCTCATAACCAGGGCCGTAATTCAACTCATCAATGAGCACTTTAGCCCCTTTGAATCGAATGTATTTGGCTTTAATGATTTTTGCGGGGAGGTTCATCTTATCGATGGCTATCCGACCACGGAAGATGTTGATTTCCATCCTTTGCCCCCGATGGAGGTCATTTTTCAGAAAGATGACCTTGTCCAGGTTCAGTCTTTTGATGGCCAGGGCAAAGGGCTTTTTTTCTTTTTTAGGACTATCCGGTTGGGGTGGGAAAAGCCGTTGCAACAAAATCTCCAGGTTATTCATTTCTGAAGCAGGCGCTTTTTGAATGTTGAAGCGCCCCTCAGCGATGCTCAATTCGTCAAAAACCAAACCTTCGCGGATTAAAGTAATGGGACTGAGTTTGATTTGGGCACTCAGGCTTTTACAAAACAACAGTGTATCGCCTTGATCATCTTCAATGTACACATCTTTGAGTACCACGTGATTGAAAAAACTCAGGCGAAAATGGCCTACCTCGGTGCGGGTATGGGTGGTTTTGGAAATGGCTTTGGTAACCTCATCGATGACCCATTCCTGAATGATGGGAATCTGAAAAAGCAGGAATAAAACAGTAACGCTTACTGCCGACACAGTAAGCGTTACCCGCAGGGTGGCAGCAACCCGACGGTATATTTGCCAAAGCACCCACCGGATTTCGCGCCAATTTTGCTTCGTTTTTTGTTCCTGGTTCTCCATTCTACAATAAAAACTCAAAACTACGGCAAAAAGACAGGTTTGTGCCTTACATTAACAAAAATTTAGTACAGGTTTTGTTTGCATTGATAACATTTCAACCCATTATGATAGCTGCCTACTTTGAACAATTCCGTGGCCCAATCCAAGTGGCCACTTTGCCTGACCCTATCCCCAAACCCGGTGCGGTGGTCATTCGTGTACGCGCCACGGGCATTTGCCGTAGCGATTGGCACGGCTGGCAAGGCCACGATTCAGATGTACACCTGCCGCATGTGCCGGGCCATGAACTGGCCGGGACAATTGAGGCGATTGGATCGGGGGTAAAAAAATGGAAACCCGGCGATCGGGTCACCGTGCCCTTTTGTGTTGGCTGTGGCGATTGCCCGCAATGCCACCAAGGGCAGCAACAGATTTGCGACCACTATTTTCAGCCGGGGTTTACAGCCTGGGGTTCCTTTGCTGAATACGTGGCCATTGATCATGCCGACCACAATCTGGTGCGCTTGCCGGATGAAATGGAGTTTAGTACGGCTGCGGTTTTGGGCTGTCGATTCATCACGGCCTGGCGGGGTGTTACTGCTCAAGGGCGCGTACGCGGAGGAGAATGGGTGGCGGTGTATGGTTGTGGAGGCGTAGGTTTGTCGGCGATCATGATTGCGGCAGCTTTTGGTGCCCAGCCGATTGCGGTGGATATTGATGAAGAAAAACTGGAGCTGGCTCTTTCGCTGGGGGCGGTAGCTGCGGTCAATGTGCGCAAAACGCCAGATGTGGTTGCAGCGGTGCGCGAGATCAGCAAGGGTGGCGTCCAACTATCGGTAGATGCCTTGGGCAGCCATGAAACCTGTAAAAATTCCATCCTTAGTTTGCGCAAGCGAGGTCGCCATGTACAAATGGGTTTGCTAGCGGGCGACCAGGCCAATCCGCCATTGCCCATGGGGGCAGTGATTGCCAACGAATTGGAGATCATCGGGAGCCACGGCATGCAGGCGCATCAGTTTCCGAGTATGCTGGACATGATAGTCTCTGGAAAAATTCAACCCCAGCGAATGCTGGGCAAGGTCGTTTCCTTGGAACAAGGGGTTCAGGAATTGATGGATTTGAATTCGTTTCGGGGAAATGGGGTGACGGTGATTGGGTTTCCGGGGTGAGTTGGTGTTACTGCCTTGGCGTGGAGGTATTGTAAACTCACCTAACGAAAGGGCGGGGGGTCAATCACCCCTCAGTATGTCCTGGCTTCAATATTTCCAGGACATATTGCGTTTCAACCCCCATCATTTCTGCAATGTTTGATATAGGAAGCTGCATGGTATCGTGGAGATAGTAAATCAATCTGTTGAGGCGTTGGTGTTCCTCTTCCTTGCGTTGCAGTGCCTCTTCTTCGCGATGTAGGGCTGCTGTTGCACGTTGACGTTCTTCCTCCGCGCGTTGGCGTTCTTCCTCTGCACGTTGACGTTCTTCCTCTGCGCGTTGACGTTCTTTGGCAGTTCGCTGCCGTTCTTCAGCTAAGAGGTTGTCTGCCTGGGTTTTTACTTCTTCTATCATCTTCTCGTAAGTACTCATTGCCGCTTTGTTTAGTGCTTTGGGTAATATCTCAATAAACTCCCGAACCTGTGCTGGTGCAAGTTCGGTGTTTTTTACAAAATACACAAGTAGGACTTGAAAGAAGTCTTCGGGGCTTCCCTCCGCATCCAGTCCAATAAATATTTGTTGTGGATGCTGTATGATAAAGTCTGGTTCTCGGATGTACTTCATCATGAACAAGGCATTGACCAACAAACTTTTGCCCAAAGCCAAAATCACTTCATCACCTAGGGCATTCACATGGGTAAGGTGATAGTCGAATCGTGGTAGATAGCGCAGCAGGCTTTCAGGAATGGATTTGCCAAAATACCTGGATAAATCGCGTACTTTCCAGCGCTTCTTGCCCTGATAGATGATAATGGGTATGAT
>JAIYAV010000305.1 GCA_027488855.1 Saprospiraceae bacterium | reverse complement strand
CCAAGTTACCAATTCTTGCCGGGCAGCGGAATCTTCACCAATGGTTTGGTACACAATCCGGCGGGCACTTTGCAACAACTCGCTGATCACTGGAGTAATCAACTCCTTGGCCTCATTCACCAAAGCTTGGATTTGCGGGTGACTGCCCAACATTTCCTGATAAATGCCCTCTACTTGTTTGCGCGTTTGGATGGTCGGCGATGCATACGCTTTCCAGGCCCGATCACGTGCATCTTTGACCGTTTTGCGAGCCTTATCACGAATTTGGCGGATTTCATCCGGGCTAGTCAAACCCTCAGCAATCATCCACTGCTCCATTTGCAGGATGCAGTCGAAATCGCGTTCCCATTGCAAACGCTCCTTGGATTTGTAACGCTCGTGGGAGCCCGAGGTGGAGTGACCTTGCGGTTGGGTAACTTCTTCAATATGAATCAAGGCAGGCTGGTGTTGCTGCCGCGCATCGTCAATTACGCTTTTGTACAAAGCAACCAATTCGGGATAACGCCAGGCTTTTTCCGTGTAAATACGGACTCCGGCGTTGTTTTCATCGGGTTCAAAACCACTCAATACCGCCGAAATACTGCCCTTGGTCGTTTGGTACTCCACGGGTACGGAAATGCCGTAACCATCGTCCCAAACCGAAATAACCAGCGGCACTTGCAATACGCCTGCCGCATTGATCACTTCCCAAAAAATGCCTTCAGAAGTGCTCGCATCACCGATGGTAGAAAAACAAACTTCGTTGCCATTGACAGAAAAAGGGGTGCCTTGTGACAAGGCTTTGCTTTCCCGGTATTTTTTGGAAGCAAATGCAAAACCCAGTGCCCGAGCCATTTGGCCCGCAGTACAGGAAACATCTGCTGAAACGTTGTATTGTTCGAGTTGATTGGCCCATTCCCCTGTGTGAGGGTCAACGATGGGGGTGGCGAAGTGATTGTTCATTTGTCGCCCGCCAGAAAATGGGTCATTTTCGGTATCGGCGTACAATTGTGCAAAATATTCCTCCAAACTGACGATTCCGAGCGCAAACATCCAGGTTTGATCCCGGTAATAGCCTGCACGGTAATCCCCTTTCCTAAAAGCCTTCGCCATCGCAACCTGTGGAACCTCCTTGCCATCACCCGTTACAGCGAATTTGGCTTTTCCGGTCAACACTTCCTTGCGTGCCATCAGGCTGACTTCGCGGCTCACACAACAGATGCGGAAATCTTCGAGAACTTCCTCCCGATTCCACTGCGCATCTTCAGTCACTTGAGCTGCTTTTTTTTTCTTCAGATCACCCACCATGTGCTAGTTGGCTATGGTTTTATGTCGCTTAGCGTTTGCTAATTTCGGGGCGAAGATAGGAAAAAATAATGATGAGAGAGGAATGATAAATGATGAATTGTCAAAATGCCATGTAGGCATATTACCCTGACTGATGTTCAGGAGTTTGAGCATCAGTCAGGGATTGGCAAAATTCTTGGTAAAAGTTTAAGACGCCACCAAAGGTAGGGTCTTAAACTTTCACCAAGAATTTTTTCGCAGCTTCGCTGCTCTTTTTTATAACCACGACGTACACGACGATTTTGCGCTCCGCGCTGGATAACGACGCTTTGCGTCGTGTCGTGGCGGTAGCCATTCGTCGTGCTCGTCGTGTACGTCGTGGTTAAATTAATCATGAGCAGCGGAGCTGCGAAAAATATCAATATTACTTCTTACCACTCGTTGCTACAGGCGTAGTCATAAACTATTACAATTATTGAACTACCAATGTTTGAGTTAGGACTCCTTGCCCAATCTGCATGCTCACGTAATACATGCCTGGGTTCAAAGCTTTATTCCATTGGAGTTGTTGTTTGCCTGCGTTCAAGTAACCTTCGTGAACCGTGCCCACGTTTTGCCCCAGGTTGTTGAACAATTGGACCTTAACCAGGCTAGCTTCGGGCAGTTCAAAACTGATTTGAGCGGCGCCACGAGTAGGATTCGGGAATACCTCCAGCTTGTATTGCGCCTGCAATTCTGCCCGGGTGCTGGTCGTAATCAAGGTAGGTGCAGTAGGTAGTTTTTTGGAAGTCAACAGAAAATACTGCCCCGCCTGGAAGGTAAAGGACTGGCTGCTTCCCGCAACATTGATGCTATCCCGGGTGAAGTAGTTGTAATATTTGCCCGGCCCGGGGAAATTCACGGTGAAAGTTGCGCTTTGCACCCCGAAGTTCCCCGCAAACACGATGTCCAGATCTGCATTCAACAAGGCCATTTGTTTTTCATTGCCCGGTCCTAAATTCATCCAATAGTCATCACTGTGGAAAACAGGATAGTTTTTGCGCAAAAACAACATACTCCGGGTGATGTCGAATAATCGTTTGCGATCGGTTTGGGTCAGGTAATCCCAGCGGATGGGTTTGTTGTCGAGGCGGCAATTGTTGCTAATCGTGCCATTGGTGCAATAATTGATCGAGTAGTCATACCCCATTTCTCCAAACTGCCAGAGCATTTTTGGGCCAGGCACGGTGTAAAAAAGCACGGTGGCCAACTCATTGCGGCGAAGTGCAGTGGCCAGAGTTTTGACTGAATAGCTACCGGAAGTGTTGCCAAATTGCAGGTTTTTGTACATCAATCGCTCTTCATCGTGGCTCTCCATGTAGTTGATGGCACCGGGTTTGGTCCAACCTCTGGAAAAATAATTCAATGGGGTAAGGTTGTTGCTGTATCCCATGGTGGCTTCGTTGAACTGCCCGTTCAGATTGCCCCAGACCAGCATGCCATTGTTGATGAGCTCGGTTTCTTCGTTGTTGTCGGCAAAATGCTCCAGAATGATGTAGGCATCAGAAGATTTGGAGCGGATAAATCCAGCATAGTCCTTCCAAATGGCAACCCTCGACGCATCGTAATTGCCCCAAAGTGGAACATTACCCAAGGTTTGTTTTTGGGTAAAACCTTTGGACAAATCAAAACGAAAGCCATCGACCCGGTATTCACTCAGCCAGTATTGAAGGACATTTTTTACAAAGTCCCTGGTCGCAGCACTTTCATGGTTGAAGTCGTAGCCCACGTTAAAATCGTGTTTGGCGGTGACGTTCAGCCAGGGATTGTCCGCAGCGGGGCGGAAATTGGCATCGTCCCAGTAGAGCTGTGCCAAGGGGCTTTGGCTAAAAGCGTGGTTGAACACCACATCCAAAATCACCGCAATGCCACGCGCATGGCAGGCGTCTACAAATTCCTTGAATTTTTCGGGCGTGCCGTAGTACTTGTCCAAGGCCATGTGGTACGAGGGGTTGTAGCCCCAGGAAAGATTGCCTTCAAACTCGTTGACGGGCATCAGCTCAATGGCATTGATGCCCAGACGCTGGAAATAATTCAGGGTATCGATCAAACTTTGGTAATCGTGCCGAGCGGTAAAGTCGCGCAGGAGCAATTCGTAGACGGCCAGTTTCTCCTTGGCTGGGCGTTGGAATTTGTCAATTTTCCAGGGGTAAGCCGCCTTGCCGGGTTGAATGACAGAGACGATACCCGTGGTTTTGCCCGTTGGATAAGCAGGCAGATTGGGGAAGGTTTGGGCGCTGATAAAGCGGTCGTTGTCCGGGTCAAGCACCAGCGTGCTATAGGGGTCACCGATGCGGCGGGTGCCATCCACCACGTATTGAAAGCGGTAGGTCTCTCCCGCTTTGAGGGTAGGCAGATCAATCCAGTGGGTAGCGCCATTGATGCTGCGGTTGAGCAGGTATTCGGTGGAAATGGTCCAATCGTTGAAGTCGCCAATGACGTAAATGCCCACTTTCCCGGGGGCATAAAGGGCCAATCGCACCTTGTCATCGGCCAGGTAGTTGATGCCCAATTGGGTACCAGCGGGAGCATCCTGCGGCGCTTTGACGATGGGCACCAAGTAATTGAAGGTTTCGGTATCCCGGGCGGAAGCGGTGGCCGCAATGAATTGCACCTTGTGGTTGCCGGGAGAGCCTGCGAGGAGGTTGTAATTGAGTTCGGTGCCAGTGGTTTGAGTCAGCTCTGTGCCATTGTCCAAAAGGGTCAGCGTTGCGGTTTCGGAAACTACCGCTTTGACGGGAATGGAAGTTCCTTCGGTCACCACCTGATTGCGGTTGGTGGGAGCGAGCAGGGCGGTCAGCAGGCCACTTTGGTTGTACACGTCCAGGAAGAAGTCTTTGCCTCCCGTGTCCTTGCCTTCGCGGTTGCCCGTAGCGTTGCGGAATACGAAGGCCATTTTTTGCACAGTGCCGCTCGTGATTTTGTAGTACTCGTTGATACTGGGCTTGATTTCGTACTTGTACACATTGGGCCGCCCCGCTACTGCGCTCATGGCCCAGGCAGCATTGGCCTGGCCCCAGGTGGTCTGTACGTTTTTCCAGTCGCTCGTGGAGGTACTGGCATTGGTGATCACACCCGTATGTACGTAGACGGTGCAGCCGCAATCTTTGAGGCCACCAGTGCCTTGGGCAGCGTCAAAATAAACGGTGACGGGCTGATTGGGTCGTGGGAAAAATGGCTCGGTCCAGACGGCCTGGGCAAAACTCGTTTGGGCCAGTGTACAGCATAGGAATGCCAGTAGCCAGTGGAAGTGTTGATTTGGTTTCATGCTAATCTAAGATTTTTTGAGGGGCAAGATAGGGGGATGTGGGGGGAATTGCAACCGAGGATGGGGGGAATTGGATCAAAAGCCTGGTTGATGATTTGAAAATTTAATGGATGATTGCTTGTTGGACTAACAATCCATTGCTATATTCGCAGATGAGACGCATTATTAAGTGTTTAAATCACTTAGACGAAAGAAAATGAGATGCGGACTAAGCAAATATACACGCAACTAACGACTAAGTAAAAGACGCAATGCGGGTTTCACTTAGTCGTTAGTTGTGGTAGTACTTAAGTTATCGGTAACAATAAAAATTAAAAAATATATAATAAATGAAAATGATGACTTTAATATTTGGACTTCTGCTTTTTGGCTGCAATCAAGCCAACACTTCCAGCAAAGGACAAAGTCAAATAACCCTGCCAAAAGATACTATCAAGCCCGAAACCAAAGAAGTAATCACTTCTAATGCTCCCAGCAAAATCGTTCGCTCAATCATACAGGATAGAAAGGGCAATATTTGGATGGCTTCATGGGAGGGTATAATTCGATACGATGAAAAATCTTTTACCAATATAACAAGTAAAGTGACTTCGGCCCGCTTCTTTTCTGTTTTGGAAGATAAAAAAGGAAATTTTTGGTTTGCTACTATAGGTTCAGGGGTGTATTACTACGATGGAAATTCGTTTCAAAATTTCACAACCAAGGATGGTCTTGTTAATAATGAAATCACAAGTATTTTTGAAGATAAAAAAGGCAACATCTGGTTTGGTGGTCGTGGATTAAGCCGTTACGATGGGAAATCTTTTCAAAATTTTACGACGAAAAAAGGACTTTCCAGTGATGAAGTTAATGCTATCTATGAAGATAAAACTGGGAAATTATGGATTGGCACAAGGGGAGAAACCTGCACTTATGATGGAAAAACATTTACCACGCTCACCAATAAAGACGGCAAATCTTTTAAGAACGTTTGGGCAATAATCGAAGATAAAAAAGGGAATGTTTTGTTTGGTGACCATGATGGTCTTTGGCGTTACGACGGCAGTATATTTACTAAATTATCGGAGAAAGGTGCTTTATATATGATTGAAGATAAAAAAGGAAACATCTGGACTAGTGTTGGTGTGGGCAAAAATTTTGAACTATTACGATATGATGGAAAGTCCTTGTCTAATGAAAAACCAACTGTAACCATCATGAAGTCGTTAGGAAACTCTGACGCATTTTTTGGAATTTTAGAAGCCTTTGATGGAAGTATTTGGGTTGGCTCTGGAAGCGGCGTGTATCGTTATGATGGAAAGACCTTCACAAACTTTAAGAGTAAAGAAGGAGATAATTAGTTAATAATCAAAAGTTGAGTTAGAAAAAAGAATTAGAAACTGTATGAGAAGCGAGAAAAAACAAAGAACCGCTAACAATCGCTTCCCAAAAATGCTTCCTAAGCGTTGCACATTCGGGAAGCATAACGTTCAGCACTTGCCAGACAAAAATATGCAGAGCGCAAAATAAAAAATGTCGCTTTTTTTCTTAGAAACCCTTAAATTTGATCTTGAATTATGCCTAATTTCGAGTGGGACGAGAATAAAAACAGGTCCAATCAGCAAAAGCTACAGTAACAACAAGTTTCAAAATCGGGACGATGAAAAAGGAGATTAGTGTTGATTCTGCTGTTGAGCTGTTAAAATCTGGCGCGAACTTAGACCAAACGACTATTTCTGATCTGGAGACGTCGAAGGTCCGAATGATGGATGCATTGCTACTGGCAAGGAACGGTTTCACTGTCCCTGATGACAATGTTATCTATGACGACGATCAAATTCAATATGATCCTGATTTTGACGACACGACCTGGGGCAAACCTGTTTCTTTCAAGAAATTGAAACAGTCATTGGAAGCAGGTGACCAGTTGACAGAAACAGCGGAGTTTGTAGTAACATTGGAGATAAAAAATACAGATATGAAACAATGGTTGGCAAAAAATGGAGATCAGATCAATTTGGTAGTCAGCGGATTACTCGAAAGAATGTATAGAGCAGATAAATTGGCTAGACCATAAACTGTCCACGTAGATCTTCCTCCCGTTCAATCCTAATTAATCATAAAAAAACAACCTTATGGGCGCATGGGGCCATGGCCATTTTGAAGACGACTCTGCCTGGGATTTCATGGACGAAATTGAAGATGCGGAAAATCCAAAAGAAGTGATCAATGCTGCTTTGGATGTAGCCATTGAAACCGAATATTTGGAAAGTGACGATGGAAACGCGGTGATAGTCGCCGCAACCTATGTAGACACGCAACAAAATGGCACAATATTTTCTTCACCTGACCGCGACGAGCCTTTGAGCGTGGATACTTTTCCAGAAAGACACCCAGATGTAGATTTTTCTGACTTAAAAAATAAAGCCATTCAAGCTTTACAAAGGCTATTAGATGACGATTCTGAACTAAACGAATTATGGGCCGATAACGAAGAATTGTACCCTGCATGGAAACAAGGTGTTGAAGCGCTTATTTTGCGGCTGAGCAAATAACTGACCTAAATTATCCACCATGTACTTTCAAGACCTAGACCCAAGCACCTTCTACAACAACGACGACTACGCCCTCGCCAACTACGTCAGCGACCCGCTCTCTGACGAATTGATCCACTCCATTGAATCTGAACTCGGCTACAAACTCCCTGCCGCCTACATCGCTTTGATGAAAATCCAAAACGGTGGCATGCCCTGGAACAACTGTTTCCCAATCCCCAACGCTTCGGCAAACAGCTACATCGCTATCTCTGGCATTCTAGGCATTGGCCAGGAAAAAACCTATTCACTTTGTGGCGAACTCGGCACACAATTCATGATCGACGAATGGGGTTATCCTGATAGAGGCATCTACATTTGTGACTGCCCTTCTGGCGGACACGATATGGTCATGCTGGATTATTCCAATTGTGGGCCAGAGGGTGAACCCGAAGTAGTGCACATTGATCAGGAATTTGACTACCGAAAAACGTTTTTAGCCCGCGATTTTTCAAGCTTTGTGAGTGGGTTGGTCAACGAAGAAACTTTCCAACCTTGAAACTCTAAATACATGACCGAAATGCCTTCCCCCCACCTTCATGTACTCATTGCCACCCAGGCACCCGTTGGAGTCGTCTTCCGATAGGAAATGTGGGGGGAATGGCATGGGCATCTGAGACGCGGGAATGGCAAAACGACCGGAAAAAGCTACAACTATATCATCCATTAAGGCTGGAATCGGATTAAAAGCCCGATTGATGATTTGAAAATTTAATAGGTTGATTGCTTGTTGGATTAACAATCCCTTGCTATATTCGCAGGTGAGACGAATTATTAAGTGTTTGAATCACTTAGACGAAAGAAAATGAGGTGCAGACTAAGCAAATATACACGCAACTAACGACTAAGTAAAAGACGCAATGCGGGTTTTGGTTAGTCGTTAGTTGCGGTAGTGCTTAAGTTATGTGCCATTTTAGGACGACCAACAATTAAGTAGAAATATGACAGTAAAAGAACATTATGACAACCACCTTGGACACTTTTATTCTTGGATGACAGGTGACTTTCATACAAAGACAAACGAATTCAAAAGTTTGCTTACCGATAACTTTATAAGACCAACATCAAACAAAATCGCAATTGACCTTGGAGCGGGACACGGACTTCAAAGTATTCCACTTGCAGAGGTTGGCTTCCAAGTTTTGGCAATTGACTTTAACCAACAGCTTTTGGACGAACTTAAAGTAAATTCAAAAGATTTAGATGTAACAGTAATCAATGACGACATTAAAAATGTAGAAACATTTGCCGATAAACCAGAATTGATTATTTGTTGCGGGGACACTTTATCACATTTGGACACCAAAATTGAAATTAAAACTTTTATATCAAACATTGTAAAGTCGTTGGATAAAAATGGCAAACTCATTCTTTCTTTTCGTGACTACTCGACTAGATTGACAGGAATAGACAGATTTATACCTGTAAAAAGTGATGAAAACAAAATCTTGACGTGTATTCTTGATTATGAAGACGAATTTGTAAATGTAACAGACCTTTTGCACGAAAGAACTGATAATGTATGGAAACAAAAAGTTAGCACCTATAAAAAAGTTAGACTTTTGACAAATGAAATAGTTGAACATTTGGAAGGATGTGGGATGACAATAAAATTCAATCAAATTGTAAATAGGCTGACAACAATAGTAGCAAGTAAGGAATGACAAGAAGAAAAACGGCACAGCGGTCATTGTAAAACGACACGTTGCAAAAACAATTACAGACTAAAACACCAAAATAATGACTGAAAAAATTCTATACAGGAAAGTAGAAATAAATGAAATTGAGCAGTATCATAAAATTAGACTTGACTGTTTGAAAAGTTACCCTGAAAATTTTGGAACACTTTATGAAGAAGAACATAAATCAGCAAATTTTAAGTTTGACAAAATAATAACTCATCAATCAACGACAGACTTTTTGATGGGGGCCTTTTTGAACGAAAGACTTGTTGGTATTTGTGGTTTTATACAGGAGAAAAGAGAAAAGACCAAACATATTGGAGAAATTAGTGGAATGTATGTTATGACAGAGTTTAGTGGACAAAAAATTGGAGCTAAGCTTCTTAATGCTACTATATTGACAGCGTTCAATAATTTCGCTTTGGAACAAATAATTTTAGCCGTAGCAGACAAAAATCAAACAGCTCAAAATCTTTATAAAAAATTCGGTTTTGTAGAGTATGGGCGACTAAAAAACTATTTTAAGGAAAATGGTCAATACGAAACGCAGATTTTTATGACTTTGGTAAGAGAAGAAAACTAAACAACGAACCGCTAACATCGGTTTGGCAATATGGCGGCTGAAGTGCTTCTATGAAATATTTGTGTAAGGTTCAACAACAGTAATTCTATTGAACTTTTGTGCTAAAATCCGCCACATCGCCAAGCCGAAAAACGTTAAACCATCATTAATTACAAAAAAACCATATGTGTGCCTGGGCTATGGCCATTTTGAAGACGACTCCGCCTGGGATTTCTTGGACGAAATCGAAGCAGCCCGATTGGTTCTATGACAAAACAATGTCCTTTTCCAAAAACTTCAAGCGATATCCTTATCTTTGATTTTAGCCCTTGGATCATTCACACCTGACCCACAGCCGAAGTAACTTAAGGCAAAACAGGGCGATCTTCTACACACCAGTCATCAAACCAAAACCCACAACACCACCTTCACCAAAGTAATTTTTTTTAAAAACTAATAAACAAACAAATTCATTTTCAACATGATTTACACACTTAAACACTTGGCTAAAACAGCCATTGTTACCTCCTTGCTTGCCCTGGCGTTACCCGCAATGGCTCAGGACGGTACAATCTATCCGCTCGACGCTCCTGCCGAGCCGAAAGCCATTCCGCTCGGCACTGGTGGTGTTGACAACCAACCCGCCAAGGAAACCTGGTTCCGCCAGTGGGGCGACCCGATGGCACGGAACATCACCACTGCCACCCTTACCCCCTTTCTGCCCGAACCTGGCAAGGCGAACGGCACAGCGGTGATCGTGGCGCCTGGGGGTGGTAACCGGTGGCTTTCGATGGGCAACGAGGGCTGGGAGGTCGCAGAGGCACTCGCGAAGAAAGGGATTACCGCTTTTGTGCTCAAATATCGGCTCATCCCGACCCCAGAGTCCCTCGAAGACTTTAAGGCATGGATGAATCGCCCTCGCACCGCGCCAGCTCCGTCTGCCGATACTGCACGGGGTGTAACACCGCCGCGTCCGCCACAGCAGGATCTATCTAACCAGCTTGAGGATGCTGAGGCTGCCTACGCCATGATCGTCAACCGGGCCAAGGAATGGGGGGTTGACACCAAAAGAATAGGCATGATCGGCTTCTCGGCCGGCGCTGGCCTCACGATGCACGCAACGCTCCACTCAAAGACCATGGAACTGGCCTTCATCGGTCCAATCTACGGCGGTATGGGCCCGGTAGAGGTGCCGAAGAACGCTCCGCCCATGTTCAATGTTATCGCTTCTGATGATTTTCTCTTCCGCAGTCAATTCGGCATTATCGATTCCTGGTTCAAAGCGGGCCGACCAGTGGAGTTTCACCTTTACCAAAACGGCGGCCACGGTTTCGGCCTGGGGAATCCCAACCGTACCAGCAATCGTTGGTTCGATGCCTTTATACACTGGCTGGATGTTAACAAGTTTCTTCCCGCCACACCCGGGAAGTGATTACAAAGTCAGTTAATAACTCACATTACGCAGCAAGCAGCTTTAGCTTTGAGCGTTAAATGGTAATGGAAATTACGAAGTAAGCAGTGCTGCCGCTTGTTTTTTCACCATCTAAGACATCTACGGGCACCTCAGGGGCAATAGCCTTCTGAGATGTCCCTTAGATGGCTTAAATGGTTCAAATTAAAATGGCTAATTCGCTCCCATCACGCCGTAGGCGGGATTAAAATCCGTTCTAATCCGCCCAAATCTGTGTCATCATACGTTCTCCCATTGTTGTCGCTTTTGTACCCTGCTTGGAAACAAGATATTGAGGCATTTATGCAGCGACTGAACAAATAATCGCCAGCTCATACTTTCCCCCCTCACTCCAGCACCCATTTCCCCATCCCCGGCTTATTGACCTCGTACAAATCCTGTCGCCCATTGATGGCAATCCGCAAATTAAAATCCCGGAACTGAAAAACAGCAAGCCCCAATGCTCCGCCAAAAAACGCCCCTGTTAACACGACCCCAGTACTGGCTTGCCTACGGCCACTCTGATCCAAATTTTGGGAAAGCACGAAAAAACTGCCCCCGCCAATCGCTGCACCCAATAAAAACCTCGGCAAAAAACTTGCTTTGCCCTTCACTTTAAGGTATTCGATGGAACTCACCGGAACATGCCTATAGACAGATGAGGATAGCCTGGCCGGGTTAATCAAAACGATACTCGAATCTTCCAAAGCAAAAAGTTTACCTAGCATATCGCCAGCCCTGTTGTCCATTTTGTTGACAATGATCCAGGGCTTGTGAGCTAGTTTTACGGTGGAGTCTTTTTGAGCCCAAGCAAATTGCCCCACCAGCAAAAATACCATCCAAAACATCAGCCTTCTCATGGTCTTTATTTTTTAAAAAAGATACATCCTGACCCTCACCAAAACATTGACCTTTGGCAATACAGCTGCTAATTTTTTGCACTGCCCAGGGCTTGCCAATTTGCACCCTAGCGTTCAACCTTTGTTTGCTACAAGACAAAGCCTACCTGCAATTTGGTATTTCCCCATCTGCTCCCTATACTTGTAGGCCATCAAAGCACCAAACCATAAAACCAAGTTCAAGATGAGTCCTGTTTTTCACCCACCCTTCAAGCATTTCTGCTCGTTTGTTTGTTTCGTCTTAGCCGTATTTTCCCTCAGTAATGCTCAGGCCCAAGGCACCCGCCTGCTGCGCCAGCCCAGCCTTAGTGAAAAACACATCACCTTCGTATACGGCGGCGACCTATGGATCACTGACCGTACAGGAGGAGAAGCCCGCCGCTTGACCAGTACCGCTGCAGTAGAAAGTGACCCTCATTTTTCTCCCGACGGCCGCTGGGTCGCTTTTACTTCCGATCGTACCGGGTCGAATTCTGTGTACATCGTCTCCATTGACGGTGGCACGCCTACTCGCCTCACCTGGCATCCCTCCGCCGCATTTGCGCGAGGTTGGACCAATGATGGAAAACGCGTGCTCTACGCCTCCTCCCGCGAAACCGCCCCGAGTGCCTACAACCGCCTCTGGACGGTTGCTACCCAGGGTGGCCCCTCTACCCTACTGCCCGCACCCTGGGCTTTTGATGGCGCGTATGCCCCGAACCAAAATCGCATCGTGGTAGATCGCATGAGCCGCTGGGACGTAGAATGGCGCGAATACCGGGGTGGCCAAAACACAGCCTTGTCGATCCTGAACCTCGATGACTTGAGCGAAACACCCATTCCCTGCGAGCGCAGCACCGATACCCAACCCTTATGGCTTGGCAATACCATCTACTTTATGTCGGACCGCGACTGGACCGTCAACATCTGGGCTTATACCCCCAGCACGGGCGCTTTGGTGCAAAAAACCAAGTTCACGGGCAGCAATGTAAAATGGCTATCCGGCGATAAGGGCACCCTGATTTTTGAAAGAGATGGCTACCTGCATACCCTGGACGCCGCGTCAGGAAACCCCAAACAACTGGACATCACCGTACGCGGCGATTTCCCCTGGGCCGAAACCCGTTGGGAAAACGTCAACAAACGGGTCAGCAATGCAGCCCTCTCTCCTACTGGCAAAAGGGTAGCCATGGAAGCTCGGGGCGAGATTTTTACCGTCCCCGTGGCCAATGGCGACGCCCGCAACCTCACCCGCAGCACGGCGGTTGCCGATCGCGCTCCGATTTGGTCGCCTGATGGCAATCGGGTTGCCTGGTTTTCGGATGCAAGTGGCGAGGGGTACGCGCTGCTCATTGCCAATCAGGATGGCCTGTCCACCCCGCGCAGCATCTCGATTGGAGAATCAAAAATGGCCTGGGAACCCACCTGGTCACCCGATGGCAAACGCATCGCCTTTTGTGATGACGATGTCCGCATCCGGGTGGTGGAAGTAGAATCCGGGAAAATCATTACCGCCGACGTGGGTGGACTCAACATTGAACGAGGCTCCCTGGGCCTCAACTGGTCGCCCGACTCCAAATGGCTGGCCTACGCCAAAACGGCGGCCAACAATTTCCGGCGCATCATGCTGTGGTCGGTGGCTACTGGCACCAGCCGCCCTTTGACCGATCCGCTAGCCGATGGTTTTGCACCCGCTTGGGATCGTGGAGGTCGCTACCTTTACTTTTTGGCGAGCACCGAAGTTGCCTTGGGTTCGGGTTGGGCCAACACCAGTTCCACCCAGTCCAATCCCGCGTATGGCGCTTACGTGGTAGTCCTCCGCAAAGACGACCCCTCCCCTTTCCCACCCAAAAGCGACGAAGAACCTGACACTACTGGTGCCGCAAAAAAAGCAATCAAGCCTGAGAAAAAACCCGCCAAAGATTCGGTTGAACTCGTACGCATTGATTGGGAAAAAATTGACCGCCGTATTCTGGCGCTCCCCATGCCTGTGCGCAATTATGATGCCGTCCAGGCTGGGCCAAAAGGATCTGTTTTCATTGGTGAACTCATCCCCAACGCCCCGGGCATGCTGCTGCATAAGTTTTCGCTGGAAGACCGCAAAGCCAGCGAGTTTGCCCGTGGGGTGCAACGGATTTCGGTATCTGCCGATGGCGAAAAAATCCTCCTGCAATCGGGCGGATCCTGGCGGGTAGTTGGCACGGCCAAAGCCCCAGCTCCAGGCGAAGGTGGCTTGGCCATTACCTTGCGCATGCAACTGGATCGAGTGGCCGAGTGGCAACAAATGTTCAACGAAACCTGGCGCTACGAACGCGATTATTTCTACGATCCCAATATGCACGGGCGCGACTGGTTGCAGGTCAAGGCCCGTTATGCGCCGCTCATTCCCTATATCCGGCACCGCAGCGATTTGAATTACGTGTTGGATCAGGTGAATGGGGAATTGTCGGTTGGGCACAGTTTTGTCTCCGGTGGCGATTTCCCGGCGGTGGATACCGTGCGGGTAGGACTATTGGGTGCTGATTTGGTTGCCGAGAATGGTTTTTGGCGCTTCAAACGCATTTACACCGCAGAAAGCTGGAATCCAGGGCTCCGCGCACCACTCGACCGTCCCAATCTCAAGGTGCAAGAAGGGCACTACCTAATGGGAGTCGATGGCGTTCCCCTTACCGCAGCCGATGATCCTTACCGCTTGCTGGATGGCACTGCTGGTCGGCAAACGGTGCTCCAGATCAACGAGCGCCCCTCCATGGATGGTGCCTGGAAAGAAATTGTAGAACCCATCGCGAATGAAAATGCCCTACGCCAACGCGCCTGGGTGGAAGACAACCGGAGAAAAGTAGATGAATTATCCGGCGGAAAACTGGCTTACATCTGGATTCCCAATACGGGCGATCCCGGTCTGGTCTCGTTCAATCGTTACTTTTTTGCGCAGCAAGACAAAGAAGGAGCGGTCATTGACGAACGTTTCAACGGTGGTGGGTTGCTCGACGATTACATGGTAGACCTGATGACTCGCAAACTGCGGGCCGCCTATACCAATGAAGTACCGAACGGCGCTCCTGGCCGTCTCCCAGCGGGTATCCTCGGCCCGAAGGCACTTCTCATCAACGAACTGGCGGGCTCAGGTGGCGACTTTTTTCCCTGGATTTTCCGGCACCAGCAGGCGGGGCCACTCATCGGTGCGCGTACCTGGGGCGGATTGGTAAAATCCTCGGTGCATTATGCCTTGGTCGACGGCGGCAGGGTCACTGCTCCAGACAATGGCATCTTTGACCCCAATGCCAAGCGCTGGATTGCCGAAAACGAAGGGGTAGCTCCGGATATTGAAGTAAAAATCACCGCAAAATCTACTGCGGAGGGGCACGATTTGCAATTGGAACGGGCCGTAAAAGAGGTGCTGGATTTGCTCAAACAACAGGGGCCAATCAAGGTGACGGTGCCGCCTTATTCCACGCCAGCGAAGCACTGATCAAACACGATGAACATCAAAGATTTTTCCATAGAAAGGTACTTTGCCAAATACGAATTTACGGCAAAGTACCTTTTATCGAGCTCCGATTGTGATGGTTTTCCCATGCAGTATGTCCTTGATTTGGCCTCAAATGAAGAACGAACCAGCTGGGAGACTTTGAAATTGGGCTATACCGAAACCCGAGGCAGTCTGGCGTTGAGGAAGGCCATCACGCAGCATTTTCAGCACATTAGTGTTGACAATGTGGTCGTTAGTTCCCCAGGTGAGGCCAATTTTGCCTTGATGAATGTTTTGTTGCAAAAGGATGACGAGGTCATTTGTATGTCGCCCATGTACCAATCTTTGTACCAGGTGGCTAAAAGTATTGGGTGCAAGCTGGTTTTTTGGCAAGCGGAAATCCTCAACAATCAATGGTATTTTGACCCTTCCCGGCTGGAAAGTCTGGTCACGCCCAAGACGAAATTAATTATTACCAATTTTCCACACAATCCAACCGGCTATTCCCCGAATGCAGCGGATTGGGAGGCCATCATCGACATAGCTAGGAAAAATGGCATTGCTTTGTTTTCCGATGAAATGTATCGCTTTCTGAGTCACGATCCCAGCAACGATACCCGTTCTGCCTGTGATTTGTATGAAAATGCCATCAGCTTGTGGGGAACTGCCAAAACCTTTGGCTTGGCTGGTTTAAGATTGGGTTGGTTGACCAGCCGCAATACCGAAATCCTCCATAAAGTGGAAGCGTTTAAGGATTATCTGTCTATTTGCAACAACGCGCCCAGTGAGGTATTGGCAACCATCGCGCTGAACAACCAAGCCAAATTTGTCGAGCCCAACATTCTGAAAATAAGGAATAACCTACAGCTCTTCAAAAGCTTCAGCGAAAGGAATGCGCATTTCCTGGATTTTCCATTGCCCAATTCCGGTTCAACCGCTTTTGTACGATTGAAAATAAAGGAGACCGCCATGGAATTTGCTGAAAAATTGGTTCGAGATACTGGCATCATGATTTTGCCTTCGGAAACCTTTGAGTATGGCAACAAACACACCAGAATTGGCTTCGGGCGGGAAAATTTTGCGGAAATCTTAGGCATTTTTGAGCAATATATCCATAGATGACGCTGAATATGACTAAAGTGGAACAAGCAGCCTACGAAGACTACATGAGGGTATGCCTCGATCTTGCTCAAATTGCCAAGGCCAGAGGAGACAGTCCGGTCGGTTCCATTTTGATGCAAAACGGAAAAGTAATCGCAGAAGGTATTGAAGGTGGAAAAACCCGTCAAGACATCACTTTTCACGCCGAAATTGAAGCCATCAGGAATGCTCGAACTACTTTAGGAAAGACCGACTTATCCGACTGTATTTTGGTGACCACTCACGAACCTTGCATCATGTGTTCCTATGTGATCCGGCACCACAGCATAAAGCTGATCATTGTTGGACTAACGACGGGGGAAATTGGAGGCTATAGCTCTGCTCTGCCTTTGTTGTTGGATAGAAGCATCAGCAAATGGGCTGAGCCTCCAAGAATTATTGAAGGGATTTTGGCGCAGGCGTGTCGGGAGTTGCATGAGTGAAACAGACTACTTATTTGGTAGGGGATGAAAATTTTAGTTTTGCGTTGAATCGGAAGTGGAAATAATAAACCGAAGTCTAAATCACGCCGCGGCAAAGCCTGTATATGGTCTGGCATATGGAGGTTGTATTCCTAGTACTATGTCGGATTTGGGAACTCCTTTTTCCACAAGTTCATCTGCAATTAGACTATCTGTATAATTTGCTTGCAGCCAAATCTTTCCATCTGATTTAATATCCAGATGAAATAAAACTGAATGCACAAATTGAGAGCCAGACCATCCTAAATGTACAAGTTGGTAATGATGATGTGCAGGGTCAGAAATCACTTGAATTTCAATGCCTGGGAGATTCGCAGGAATAACCTTAGCGTGTTCGTTGAGAACATCTATGATAATTTTCTGGTACCGCATTATCTTTTCCATTCTACAATTTTTGAAGAAGTGACATCAACAACCAGAACTTTCATTTCAACTTCAATGATCGCCTCAAGTACGGCAGGGCTATCAAAGTAAGTATCGAATATTTCTTGAGTAATCCCCAAATAAAGTACCCTTTCAGGCTCTTTTTTTCTCAGTGCCAATTTATAATTTACATACTGGCCAAGAGCATGATGAAAATCATAAATAAATGAGTTTCCTACGAAGCTCTTGATTTCCACTGCAATTTTCAAATTTTCTTTCTCTGCTGCAAGTATTTTTTCCGCACCTAAATCAATACTTTGCTGAAAGCCTAAAATTTTCAGACTGTATGGATCATGAGTAACCAGCCAGTTATCAGCGATCAACGCCGCTTTTATAGCATCGTGGTAAATATCTTTTGCAGCCATCAGATTTATTTTTTGTGAAAATCGACTCAGGTGAACGATTCACCTGAGTCGGTTTTCCTTACTTCGTCGCCTCCACAATCGTAATAAACTCATCCGCCTTCAATGAAGCGCCACCTACCAGGCCGCCATCCACGTCAGGTTGAGCAAAAAGTACGGCTGCGTTGCCACCATTGACACTGCCACCGTAGAGGATGGTTGTAGCATCGGCTGCTTCTGCGCCATATTTGCTGGCCAGCAGGGCACGAATTGCGGCGTGCATGTCCTGAGCCTGTTCAGGAGAAGCGGTACGCCCGGTGCCGATGGCCCAGATGGGTTCGTAAGCAATCACTACCTTGGCAAAATCTTCTGCACTCAGGTGGAACAAACCTGCTTTGATTTGTGCTTCCACATGGGCGATATGGGTGCCCGCATCGCGAATATCCAGGCTTTCACCGCAGCAAAAGATGGGCAACAAACCACCTGCGAGTACCTTGTCCACTTTTTTGGCCAGCAGTTCGTCAGACTCCGCAAAGTATTCGCGGCGCTCGGAGTGACCCAGGATGACGTAACTCACCCCGACTGATTTCAGCATCTCGACTGAAATTTCGCCAGTATAGGCACCCTTGTCTTCCTGATGGCAGTTTTGGGCACCAGTGAACAAGTTGCTTACCCCGTTGATCAGTTCCTGTACCAGGGCCAAGTGAATGAAAGGGGTACAAAGTACAACCTTCGTTTCGGAAGGTTT
>JAIYAV010000287.1 GCA_027488855.1 Saprospiraceae bacterium | reverse complement strand
CCTTTGTAGATGCCCTTTTTGCTTACAATCGCCGAAATGTTCGGAAAAAGTTCATGTTCCTGATCTGCCATTCTTTTCAAATGGTATGTCGGCATTTGGGCTTGGCGGAAGTCACCAGAAGGCAGTCAACTTCTTTTGGGGTCATGCCCATTCACCGGATGGGCGATGGTTACGCGGAATTTGTTTTCCACGGTTTACCCGAACCCTTTTACGCCGTAGATTCACGGGATTATCAGGTTACCCAGGTCGATGAAGCCAAAATGCGCGAACTTGGCGCCCACGCACTGTGTCTGGAAAAAGAACGTCCCCACATTCCCTTGGAACGTGCAGTGATGGCAATTCGGTTTTCACCCGAGGTTTTTGGCACCCAGTTCCACCCTGAGGCTGATTCGCGGGGGATGCTGCGCTACTACCTGATGGACGACAAACGCAAATGGGTGATCGAAACCCACGGCGAAGCCAAATACTTTGAAATGATTGACCGCCTTGATGATCCCGATAAAATCATGTTGACCGAAGCGGTGATCATTCCTTCATTTTTACACCACGCTGCCGAACAGCTCCAGGGAGTGATGGTAGCTTGATCATGGACTTATGTTGCCAGAAATACGCCAACGTTACAATGCCTCTTTTACGGAAGAGACCTACCAGGCCTTTGTAGCGCAAATCAAAGAGGATTTCCCCAACACCCTGGAGTTTCGCGTTGCGGAAACCCCTGCTTTTATTCCTAAAGCGCTCACGCAAAAATTGATTCAAGCCGGGGAGGACATCGTTGACGTGATGATCCAACCCGATTTCAAAGCCAAAACCGAGCGGGCCATTCCCGACGATCAGCGGGTGCCCAACGAGCCGGATATTTGTACTTTGTTGACGCTGGATTTTGCGGTTTGTAAAGATGATCAGGGTGAATATACGCCGCAGTTGATTGAAATGCAGGGTTTTGCCACCTTGTACGGCTACCAGGCCTACATAGGGGATATGTATAAACGGTTTTTTTATTGCCCCCAAGGATTTACCGAATACTTCAACGGCCTGGATCGGGATGGGTACATTGCCGAGCTGCAACGTTTATTCATCGGCGATGGCAAGGCTGAAAACACCATCCTGCTGGAGATTTATCCCGAGATTCAAAAGACCAGAATTGATTTTGCGGTAACCAAAGACATCTTGGGCATTGAATCGGTTTGTCTCACCAAGGTGCGCAAAGATGGCCGGAAATTGTATTACGAAAAAGACGGCCACCGCATCGACATCCACCGCATTTACAACCGGGTTATTTTTGACGATTTACAAAATTACCCTGATCTGGTGACGGAATTCAAGCTCACCGATGACGTGGACGTGGAATGGATTGCCCACCCCAACTGGTTTTATCGCGCCAGCAAATTCACCTTGCCGCTGTTGGACAGTCCTTTTGTGCCCAAAAGTTATTTTTTGCACGAATTGCCGGAATACCCAGCGGATTTGGAAAATTATGTGTTGAAGCCCTTGTTTTCCTTCGCAGGTTCTGGCGTAAAGCTGCACATTACTAAGGAGGATCTCGACTCGATTTCTGATAAAGAAAATTTCCTTTTGCAGCGCAAAGTCAACTACGAACCTGTCGTGGAATCCCCTACGGGTGGGGTGAAATTGGAAATCCGGATGATGTACGTGTGGCACCAAGGAGAAGCTCGGCCCAAACTGATCACGAACCTTTCGCGGATGAGTAAGGGGGAAATGATCGGGGTGCGGTTCAACAAGAATTTTGATTGGGTAGGGGGGAATATTTGTTTTTTTGAGGAATAACCTCAGGTGTATCTTAAGTGTCTTAAGTTTCTCAGGTGGTGAAAATACGCTGCCTGCTACGCAGAATTTTTCTTTTTCACCACCTAAGAAACTTAAGGCACCTAAGGTACACTTAAGCAGGTTTTTTACTGGCACATCGTCCCCGCCTGCACAAAATACCGTTTTCCATTCAACAAAATTTCGTTCCCTGCCTTCCCTGGGCTCAGCGGGTATTCCCAAACCCGGCCATCGTTGAAGCGCAGAATCAAAGTTGGTTGAGTGCCTTTGGCCACGACTTGCCATTTGCCCGCATCCGCACCTGCACTCGCGTAGGAAAAGTCGGTGTAAGCATTATTGGAACTGTAGGAGTTGTCGTTTTTGTACACAAAAGTGCCTTCTGAACAGACGTGGATGATGTAATGGTCGGCCATCCCATTGCCCGTGTAGTAATAATCCAGTCTTTTTCCTTTGATCTTTTGTTTCCATTGCTCCGCCAGACTTGAGGTTTGTGGCTTGCTGAATTGTATACTATTGGCAACGGATTTGATCAGCGTGGTATATTCTGCTCCGTATTGATCTTTCATCCCGGTAGCCGCTATGGTCACACCGCCGCCGTTTGGCGATAACAAACTGATCATTTCAATCACCACGACTTTTCCTTGAGCGGTGCCATCAAAGCGGATCAACAGGCCATTGCTGCCATAAGCCTGGGTTTGGGCTTTGATGTAGGTATTGCTGGCTGGGTCGTTGGCATCGAGTACCTGGGCACGCATTTCGGCCAAAGTATTGTACTCATGCGGGCTTACACTCATCGACACCTGAGTGCCCACTTTATTTAGGACAAATCCAGCACCTTGTTCCTGGCTTTTCCAGGCAGCTGGCGTTTGGAAGGAATAGCCACTGGTGGGATCAGCAATCCGGGTACCTGTAGCGGCAGGAGCGGTAGTAGTCGCTTTGGTGCCCGTCCCGCCGGAAGTCGTAGTTGGGCTTGTAGGAGTACTGGTTTTAGGTGAATTAACCGCATTTGTATTCGATTTAGTGGCTGCAACGGGTTGATTCGCGGTTTTTACCACTGGGATACTCACCCCTTCGCTGGTCACATAATATTCACCCAACAAACGAGAGAGGGAGAACGCAAAAGCTTGGCCATTGTATTGGTACTCCGCATTGATCATGCCCAGGAGTTTGGTTCCATTGCTGAAGGAGTATTTTTGCTCTTGCAATTGGAAGAAGCCTTTATAGGTGCCATCTGCGGCCTTATCCATCGACAAAACCAGGCCCGATTGGCTGTTGCTAAACGTACCCACGTAGTGATCTTCGCTGCTACTTTGTCCACTAAGGGTTTGAACGAGTGCCATTGCGGTAAAAAGTGCCATAATCTTGTGCGTCTTCATGGTTTTGAGTGTTGTGCATGAACAATCAAATTAATGACTCAAAGATCAGGGTTTCTAAACGCTAATGCTTCATCGCTGGAGGGGATTTGTAAAAACTCGCCATTTATGAGGAGGAAATGGCAAAATCTGCAAATGTTAGTCGCCAGAGATCATGTCGAGCACTGCTGCAGTGATTTTGGCCCGCTCAATATTAGCACTGCCTGAATCAATGGTACCCAAACGCTCCTGGCGTTCCAATCCATTCAAGCGGCTTTGTAACAAAATTACATCGTTTTGCAGGTGGTCTGCAACAACTCCAGGTAAGCCTTTCATGGCGTCACTCAAGCGACCACTGGCAATAAGGTTCCGAATTTCTTTTTTAGTCATTGTCAACAATCTTTACGCCAAATGTAATTTTTTTTGGTTGATTTTTAAAGTCGTTCCTAAATACTCAAAATCTTCTAGCTGCTCGATGCAAAATATAATTTGCGACAAAAGCATACAAGAAAATCCCAATGCCATATACAAAGATCAACATGAATGCTACTGGAAAAAAAACTGGAACCAAGCCAAAAAAGCCCAGAATAATGGCATACCAAGCCAATTGTTTGCGGGCTTGACTGCCCTCAGGGGCCAAAAAGGAACCACTCACTGGAATCAACATGGTGCCTACCACCAATACCGCAAAGAACAAACGATCTTTGGTCCAGCCTAGCCAGCCTTCCTCAGGAGCCAGCCAATACAAAATGGCCACTCCCAACAAAGCCAACAATTGAATGCCCACCCAATTGGCCGCGCGGTTTTCATCCGAGCTCAAGGCGTGTTTGCCGAGGGGATGAAAGCGCAGGAAAAAATTGGAAACCGGTTGCCCAATCCAGGTAGAGTAAGCAAAAAGGACATACATGACAATCAAGGGGGTGAGCAAAAAGCTCAAAGCTGGAAAATTTTTGTTCAAACTCAACACGATACGGTATACAAAATATAGACCGATGATGAACCACCACTGCTTGTCACTTTGCAATTTACTCATCCACAGGAAATAGTTCAAAATCCAGCGGTAAACCGGGTTTTTCGCCTTAATGGCCTCCTTTAAGCCCGCCCGGGCATGTGCATTTTGGGGATTGAGGCGTAAGGCTTCTTTAAAGGCAGCAATCGCTGGTTCAAAATTGTTTTGGTGCACCGCCACCCAACCTTGATTGGCGTGTGACATGGAATTGTGTGGGTCAGTATACAAGGCGTAATCCATCGTAGCCTCGGCTTCGGCGGTACGATTGAGTTTGAGCAATGCTCGAGCCCGCAGGTTGACCAATTCGGTATCTTCAGGGTCGATCTCCAATCCTTTTTCGGACTGATAGAGTGCCTCTTCCCACTGGTCTTCATGCATGGCGATCTCCCCCGCCAGTTCAAACATGGAGGGCATGTAGGGATTGAGGTTCAAACCGCTGCGGATTAACTCCTTGGCCTGCTGGTTTTGATTGTTGTAAAAACTGGCTACTGCCAAAATGTAATGATTGCCGGGGTCATCGGGATCGAGTGCTAAAGCTTGCTGTGCAGGAGCCAAAGCCGCAGGGTAGTTTCTGCTGATCACTTTGCACAGGGCCAACAAACGGAAAGCCAATCCATTATCGGGAGACTCTTGCAGCGCGAGCGCCAGTTCTTTTTCAGCATCGGCAATGCGCCGTTGTTCCATAAGGAGTTGGGCGCGTTCAAGGTGGTGGGACATGGAGATAAGTTGCGTTGAGGAACATTCCGCATCTCGATTTTTTTCATAAACACTACAAAAGCGACATTTCATTATCACAAAGGAAAAAAAGAGGACACAAAGGGCACAAAGGGAAACATCGTCTACGTCCAACTTTGTGTCCTTTGTGTTTCTTGGTGCTTTCTTTGTGAAAATTATGTCGCTTTGAAATTATTTTGAAAATTCGGGATAACTCATGGTCTCAACTATTTTTTTACATTCAGGTATTTCAAAATCTCATCGTACTGCCCACTTTCATTTGAAAACAGGGCGTAGTTTTTGGCGGTGCTGAACCACTCGGTAGTAGTCGCTCGGTGTTGATTCAGTGCCTTGAGCAAGTCATTGGTCTCCAGTGGAATGGGAACACCTTTGCGCATACTTTCCTCCAACTTGTTTTCAATGGCAATGTCGATTACTGCTTCCAAATCAGCACCGGAAAAGCCATTGGTTTTTTGGGCGATTTTGGCATAGTCTATGGTCGAAACTGGTTTGTCGCGCAAATGGATTTCCAAAATGGCGGCTCGGCCCGCCTCGTCGGGTGGCGGCACAAAAATGATGCGGTCAAAACGACCAGGGCGGCGGAAAGCCGGATCCAGGTGCCAGGGGGCATTGGTCGCCGCCAGAACCAATACTCCATCGTTGGACTGTTCGATGCCGTCGAGTTCGTTGAGGAATTGGTTGATCAGGTGCCGCCCTGCACTCATGCGCATGTCGCTGCGGTTGGCGCCCAGGGCGTCAACTTCATCAAAAAACAGCACACAAGGTTTGATTTGCCGGGCTTTTTGAAAGATGGCGTGCAGGTTTTTTTCACTTTGTCCCAGCCACATGTCCAGGATTTCGTTGATGCCCACCGCCATAAAATTGCTCTTGATCTGGCCAGCGGTAGCCCGGGCTAAATGGGTTTTTCCACAACCCGGAGGGCCATAGAGTAGAATTCCACCGCCGATTTTTTTCCCATATGCCTTATAGATTTCGGGATGTTCCAGCGGGTGGATGATTTTCATCCGAATTTCCTCCTTCACTTTTTCCATCCCGCCTACATCGTTGAAGCTCACTTTGGGGCGCTCAAACTCAAGGATACGTTCTTCTTCGCCTTCTTCTTCACCAAATCCACCCAAACGTACTTTGCTAGGCTCGGGTGATTGATCCAGTTTCTGACTGATTTCATTGTTGAGGTAGGCATCGGCCAGATTGGGATCGAGGGTGATGGCATTGTCGTAGGCCTCTTGGGCTTGCTGGGCTTGCCCGGCGCTCAGTAGCAATCGAGCCTGGATGATCCAAGCCTGTGGCGGCGGCGTATCATGTGATAGGATGTCTTCCATGATGACCATGGCCATGGCAGTTTTGCCTTGTTCCAAAAAAGCGGTGGCCAGCCCCATTTGTAGGTTCAAATCTTCCGCAGCCATGCGCAGGGCAGCTTTGTACTCTACTTCTGCTTCTTCAAAACGGCGATTTTTCAATAGCGCCGAAGCCAGTAGTTTGCGCAGTGGCAGGTTGTCGGGTGAAGCTTTTACGGCTTCCAATAAAAAATCAAGATCGTTCAATTCCATTTGCTGGGTATTACATGCATAGTAGCGGGGCAAAATGAACACATATTTTTTTGCCACCCCAATGCCCCAAATGTAAACCTTTGTGCGGACAATAAAAAAAGCAGTTGAGCGAAAACCACTCAACTGCTTTTTACCATGCAAATAATAGACTAGAGGCGAGTTGCTTATCAAGCAATTGTTAAGACCAATATACAAACTTAGTGTCAGCGACCAGCGGCAGAGCCGCCCAAACGTCTGTAGCATTAAGGTCAAACAAGGTTTTTAAGGTGCGTAGCACCGAAACAAAGGCAATAGTTTCGGTACTACGTACCTTAAATCTGTCTTCGTTCCTCGCGCTACAGACGTTTTGGCGGCGCTGCCGCTGGTCGTCAGCTCTAAAAGCCCCCAATTGATTGACAATCAACTTACCTCAAGTCTAATATACTTTATCCTTTAATGGCCAATTGTTTCAACTCCGGATGTTTGGAATTGGTTTTGCCTGCTTTGGTCATGTGTTCCAAGGCTTTAGCGCTATTGCCCATGTCCTGATAGATCAGGGCTAATTTGCGGTTGACATCAATGTTTTCGGGGCGGATTTCATATTCTTTCAGCGCATATTTCAACGCTTTATTCAAGTCACCTACAAGGTCGGCGTAGATACTGGCGTATTCCAGGTTCATGTTATGCCCGTGTGCTTCGTCATCAGCGAGCATGGGCCAAATTTCATCCAGGGTTTTTTTACAAGCCTCTTCTTTGCCCTCAGTTTTGTACAAGCGGGCGAGGTCTTCATAAAATCCTACTTCGGGAATGATATTGGCTGCATCTTTAAACAGCTTTTCTGCCTCAGCATATTTTTTGCGCTCAACTGCAACTTCAGCCAGGGCAGCAACCGCAAATGGATATTTAGGACGTTCTTTTAAAATCGTGTTGTATTCGCCTTCGGCAGCATCGAGGTTACCGTATTGTTTGTACAAATTGCCAAGGGTAAGTCTGGCCCAGCAGGTTTGTTCTTGGCCAGGAAAACCGGCATCTACCGCCATTTTCATGGCCTCAATGGCACCATCTACATCTCCATGGATTTCGCGGAGGTAGGATACCCGAGCGTAAGAACGCAAGTCGGGGCGAATCGACACCATTTTATCCGCCATCTTGACGGCTTCAGCATAATTGCCCAATTCAACATTGGCGTCTACCAACACCCCATAATTCTGGGCGTTGTAAGGGTTGATGTTCATGGCTTCGGTGCCAGTTTTGAGGGCATTTTTAAAGTCGTGCAAAGACAATTGTACGCCTGCTTTGGCGGCCATCGCACGAAATTGAAGGTCTTTTTCTAGTTCTGGTTTTTGCAAAATGTAATCACTCATTTTCAGCGCAGCTGGGTAGTAATGTCCGTGCTCACCGGTAATGCGGGCTTCGTTGACAAATACGTAGACTAATTTGAGGGCTGCTTCGTAGTCTTTGGGGTTATCCAGGAGTGCCTGGCGTGAAGTACCGTAGTAGCTTTGGACGTCCGACCATTCCTGGCCGTTTTGGATGGCTTCGTTGCGGTCAAGCAGCAATGGAATGTCTTTGACCGTAAGGGTAGCTGATTCAGTTTGCTTTTTGGCACAAGCAAAAGTGAAAGCGAGGAGAAGGATAAGGATGGAAATGCGGTGCATGGCTATTTTGTTGAGGAGTTGAGAAGTTGAGGAGTTGAGGCTACCGCAGCGATTTTGACAGTGGCGACCTCAACTTCTCAACTTCTCAACTACGTTTAGTTGACTTTTACAATTTTCACATTCTGCAATACGGCACCATTTTTGTCAATGATCCGTGCGAAGTAGTTGCCTTTGGCCAGGCCTACTGGAAGTTTCGCCTGAATGGCGTTTTCGCCTTCGTATACCGTGGTGGAAATGATGCTGTTCAGTTTGCGGCCATTCAAGTCGTACAGGTCGATTTGAATTTGGTTTTCACCTTGAGACAGTACGTTGAAGTTAACCACATCCTTGACCGGGTTTGGATAAACCGCTGCAACAACTTTTGGCGCTTTCAACAAGCTGCTTTCTGCTGCTGCACTGGCAACTGCTGCCGTAGCTGGGCTGCTAACCTCTACACCACCACATTTGCCGTCGCCAGCCCAGGGCAATGCTACGTAAGGGAAGCTCATTCCAAATTTCGCGTCGTTTTTCTCTACCCCAGTGGTGTAAGACAATACATCGATCAAATCCTGACTGACCGGATTTTTACCATCAAAATCGTCATACCACAACCCAACGGCGGCCAAAACTACCCCAGCTACTGCTTGTAGTTCGATCCGGGTAACGTCATCTTCCAAGCGGCGACCATTTGGGAAACCATCCATATTCGGGATGAATTCCAGACTGCGGTTGCCTTTGTATTTTGGATGCGTCAAACCCATCACCGCTGCTTGTACCAAGCCCAATGAGCTGAAGTTAGGATCGCTACGGCGGGTAGCAGGCACGGCCATGTTCAAACGCAACATGTCGCCACCATTGGGGAGGAAGTTGTGGATGAAAGGCTTACCTGGCGCCAGGGGATTTCCACCTTTGCCCGTTGCCAATTGGTAAGGGGCAAGGTTCGGGGCACCCGTGTGGAAGATCGGCCAAAGATCTACAGAGCGAGCCTTCCCTGGGCCAGGCAGCAATAAAGTACCAAACACCTTATCATCAAGCGCCGTTCCATTCAACGCAGGATTCCCTTTAAGCGCATACAAACCATCTTTGCCATATCCGAAGTCGAATGAACCCAAAGATTTGCGTTGAATGCGCAACTGCTTGAAAGCTGGCACGGCTCCGCCAAAGCGAGAATCGTCCATGTACAAGGCCAATTCTGGATTGTAGAAGAAATTGTCCAAAATGGTGTCGCTGATTTCCTTGTAAGGGCTGAGCGCGTTCCAATAGTCTTTGAAACCGATTGGAATCACTGCTTCGTTGGTCAGCGGCATACCCAAGCGAGATACCTGAACCCAATCGCCAGAATGAGTCTCTTTGCCTTTGGACAAAGTACGGATGGACTGACGGCTAGAAGAAGCCCATACCCCAATCACATAATCGGGGTCCAAAATGGTCTTGGGTAGAAAAAATGCACCTTTCTTGAGCAGTGTGCGAATAGGCACCTGAATGGCAATCGTGCTTACATTCAAACACTTGACACCATCGCGGGCTTTGCCACCTTGGCGGGGCGAGTCACCCAGGTCAAAAATACCACCCAAGTCAACAAAGAAAGGATCGTCGGCAGGGCCGCAGAATACCTTTTCACCAGAAGAAGAAGTAGTGATGGAATTTTGTACCAAATCTGCATAGCGGGTATCCAATCCTACTCCGCTGGTAATCGAACGAGTACCCACATTGGTTGGTGGTACGACGCCATTTCTGATCACCACCTGGAAGCTTTTGCCGCCATCGATGCTGCGCTCAAGGGTGTAGGTCGCCTTCAGGTTTTGTTTGCCCAAACGGATGTTGAAGAAAGTAGTGGGATCTTCATTCACCAGTTTGAACGTAAAACGGAAAGTGATTTCATCGCCAGGTTTGGATGCATCGTTGTCGATGTGGATCTCGTAGCGGATGTTTTCACCAAAGTTGTAATAGTTGGGGCCACCTTGTGGCAATTGAAATGGGATGAAGTTCGCGATGATGGTGATCATGCCAGGTTCATCCGGGCTGCGGAAGGCGTACAAATCGGTGTTGTCCGCCAAGGGATCGTCCGCGATGAGCGGCGCTTCCCGGTGACTGGAGGCAAACAGCGAGGCGCTGATGGCCAACAGGGTTAGACAGAGTATGGATTTAAAAAAGTTTTTCATGGTTGTGCTTTGTGCTACATGGTGTAGCTTGATGATGATATTTTTGGCTGCCAGGATGATCATGTTTTCCACGATTTTCGTGGCCTCCATGATTTCCCACGAATAAATTCGTGGGGTAAGGCTTGGTGGTGGCCTCCCACGGATAAATCCGTGGGTTGGCGTGGATTGCGAGGGAATGAAAGTCCAACAAACTCACACCCACACCCACACACACACCCTTTCTAGTTGCTTTCAGTACCTGCCCAAGGAGCCGCCACGTAGGGGAAGGTAGCCTGGAAGGCTTTGTCGTTTTGCTCTACACCCGTGGTGTAAGTCAGGACGTTCAGCAATTGGTTGGTCACTGGGCTACCTCCGGTTTTGAAGTCATCGTACCACAGACCAATTGCAGCCAAAACAACGCCTGAAACTGCTTGTAATTCAATCCGGGTTATGTCATCCTCCAGGCGACGACCATTGGGGAAGCCATCCATGTTGGGGATGAATTGCAGGTTGGCATTGCCAGCGTAAGTAGGATTGGTCAAACCCAATACTGCGGCTTGAACCAAACCAAGTGGGCTGAAATCTGCACTGTTGCGGCTGGTGACTGGCACGGCCATGTTCAAGCGCAACATATCGCCACCGTTGGGTAGGAAGTTGTGGATGAAAGGTTTGCCAACGGCCAATGGGTTGCCGTTTTTGCCGGTAGCCAATTGGTAAGGTGGCAGGTTGGGTGCTCCCGTGTGGAAGATTGGCCAAAGGTCGACTGAGCGCGCTTTGCCTGGGCCAGGCAACAATAAGGTGCCAAACACTGCATCATCTAGAGCGGTACCCTTCAATGCTGCATTCCCTTTCAGGCCAAAAAGACCATCGCGACCATAACCAAAGTCAAAAGAACCTAGTGATTTGCGTTGGATACGCAGCTTTTTGAAAGCAGGAACTGCAGCACCAAAACGGGAATCATCCATGTACAGCGCCAATTCTGGATTGTAGAAAAACTCATCCAGGGTCACATCAGCCAATTCTTCGTATGGAGTCAGTGAGTTCCAATAGTCTTTCATACCGATTGGAATTACGGCTTCGTTGGTCAGGGGCATACCCAGGCGTGATACCTGAATCCACTCGCCTTCTTCAGTAGGGGCAGAGCCGTCTACTTTCAAAGTACGCATGGTACGGCGGCTTGCCGAAGCCCAAACACCGATCACATAGTCTGCGTCCAGAATGTTGCGAGGCTCGGCAGGAGCACCTGCCTTGAGTAGCGTAGCAATTGGAATCTGGATGGCAATGCTGTGTACATTGGTCATGCCGACGCCATCGCGGATTTTTTGGCCGCCTTGACGGGGCAAGTTACCGAGGTCAAACACCCCACCCAAATCCACAAAGAAAGGATCGTCAACGGGACCACAGAAGATGGTTTCACCAGAGCTGCTGGTCATCACTGCTTTCTGCATCAGTGCAGCGTAAGTAGTGTTCAAGCCCGCAGCGCCACCAATTGAACGAGGGCCGATGTTGGCGGGTGGCACATAGCCCTCACGCAACACAACCTGGAAAGATTTGCCACCATCAATGCTGCGTTCCAGCGTGTAGGTGGTTTTGAGGTTTTGTTTACCCAAACGAATGTTGAAGAAGGTGGTGGGGTCTTCATTCACCCGTTTGAAGGTAAAGCGGTACACGAGCTCGTCGCCGGGTTTTGAGGCGTCGTTGTCGATGTGAATCTCGTAGCGGATGTTCTCACCAAAGGTGTTGTAGTTTGGCCCACCATGAGGCAATTCCGCCGGAATGTAGTTGGCGATAATGGTGATGGTGTTGGGCTTGTCCGGGCTACGGAAAGCGTACACATCCGTGTTATCCGCCAGCGGATCGTTGGCGATCAGTGGTGCTTCGCGGTGGCTGGAAGCCTGTGCGAACCACGACGCCAAAACGAATAAAAGTGATAAAATGGAGTAACGTCGCATAATAGGTTATGATTAAATGAAAAAACTCAGTTTCGATTTTCCTGGACAAAGCATTGGCTAGTAGCAACATGTGGTGCATGTGCCCTGGTGTGAATGCTAAATCGAAGGAATTAAGTGAAAAGTGAAAAATGAAAAGTGAAAAGCCAGAAGCTACTGCGCTTTTAACCGCCTTCAGTTGCTTTGTTGTAAGCTGTTTGTTTAAATGTAAAAACAAAAGTGGGTGGAAGTAGTGATGGTTTCATGGTGGTGTTGGTTGTTGTTTCAATGGTTCGAGAATAATTACGAGGTGGGTGGGAGATTGGATTGGAGATAGGTGGATTTTTTTTGAGATGAAAGGATTAGGTTTTTATAAGTATTTGATAGATAATTGTTTGTAAGGTGAGATTAATTAAGTGTTCTTGATGGAATTTTGAGAGAGGCGAAATAGCCTTAATTTTTTCATACTTTTCAACCACTTAAATCGGGTAAAAATGAGAATGAATACAGTATTCGGGTTTTTGATTGCTTTGTTTTTGGTTGCTGGCAATCAGCCTACAATGGCGCAAGCCAAACCCGGGACAAGCAAGGTTCGCACCGTCGTCACCACCGACGGCGAAGTAGACGACATGGATTCATTCATCCGCCTGTTGTTGTATGCCAATGAATTCAAGCTGGAAGGGCTCGTGTACAGCAGCTCTCAATGGCATTACAAGGGGGATAGCAAAGGCACCAAATTCACCTCGGAGTTGGAAATGACCGCCAAACTCTACGGAGAAAGGACCGATTTGCGCTGGGTGGGCACCGACTGGATCCAAAAATTCCTGGATGATTATGAAAAAGTACAGCCCAATTTGTCCAAACATGCCGCCGGGTACCCCTCCGCCGCAGAATTGAGGAAATTGGTGAAAGTAGGCAACATCAATTTTGAAGGGGATATGGCTGAACCCACCGAGGGCTCAAATTGGATCAAAAACCTCTTGCTAGACAACAATCCACAACCCATTTACCTGCAAATCTGGGGCGGTGCCAACACGGTAGCCCGTGCCCTCAAATCCATCGAAGAAGATTACAGAGGCAAAGCCAACTGGCCGGAGATTTATCAAAAGGTTTCGCAAAAAGCCATTTTATACAACATCCTCGATCAGGATGCGACCTACCAAAAGTACATCAAGCCCAATTGGCCGGATATCCGCATGTACAACAATTTTAAGCAGTTTTGGTGCCTGGCGTACCCTTGGCCGCGGGTGGTTCCTACTGAGTTGCAACCTTACCTGCGCGGTGAATTCATGTACAAAAACATCATCCACAACCACGGCCCGCTTATTGCCAATTATTATTCCTGGGGGGATGGCAAACGAATTGCCGCAGACTCTGACCACATTCAAGGTACCCAGGAAGAAATGGCCAAACAAAAAATGACCCAATACGACTTTATCTCCGAGGGTGATTCTCCATCCTATTTTCAACTGATCGATGTGGGTTTGATGAACTTGGAACATCCCGAATATGGAGGTTGGGGTGGTCGAATGGTCGTTTCAAAAAGCAACCCCAAGCATTGGGAAGATGGCAATGATGTCAAAGATTTTAACCCTTTTACCCAAAAAGACGATACTGCCTTCCCACAAACCCGCTGGATTGATGCCTTACAACTGGACTTCGCCGCCAGAGCAGGTTGGTGTGTGAAATCCTATGCTGATGCCAATCACCCACCAGTGATTGGTGTCAAAGGAGGCAATTACCTGAAAGTCAAACCCGGTGCAAGCATCAAACTGAAAGCGCTGGCCAATGACCCAGATAAGGATGCTGTGCAGTTTAAGTTTTGGAATTACCTGGAGGCTGGAACTTGCCCGGATCGGGCCAATGTCGTTGAGCATGGGAAGGGAAATGCAACTGTGCTAATCCCTTCAACCGCCAAAAAGGGCGACACGATTCATATTATTGTGGAAGGAAAAGACGGCGGAAGCCCGGCTTTGATTCGCTACCAACGGGTGATCCTGGAGGTACAACCCTGAGGTGATTCTAAGGTGTCTAAGGTTTCTAAGGTGGTGAAGAGAAATGTGCTCTTCGCGCTTGCGCGCAAGAGTTTTTATTTGAACCACCTTAGAAACCTTAGGCACCTTAGGAACACCTTAGAGCTAATGACACATCGGTACCTCCTGCCCAATCTCCCAAAACCGCAGCGTCTCCGGCAAATGGAAATTAATGCCTCTGGCCATAAAATATAACCCGAATAAGCCCAACAAAATGGGACTCAAACGCCGCAACCGTTGCCGCCAATTCAAACTAATGAATTGACCCGCCAACGCCGTACCCAACATCAGCGGAAAAGTACCCGCGCCAAATCCCCCCATGTACAAGGCACTTTGAATCCAGGAATCACTCAACACCGCGCCAGCAATGGCCACATAAACCAGCCCGCAAGGCAACAAACCATTGAGCGCTCCGATCAGGAAGTTAGTCGACAAACCTTCGCGTCTCAATAGCTTCGCCATGCTGCGGGATACCCAATTTTGTAGCAACTGTACTGCAGGAAATCGTTTGATGTATGATTCCACATTCAAGGACAAGAGTGCTACCAGGATCAATAAAGCCCCGATCAGCACCGAAAACCAGGATTGTACCCCGGCCAAAAACAAACCTCGGCCAAATGCCCCGATGATTAGTCCCAGCAACAGATAGGTGAGGATTCGGCCAAGGTTGTATAGTATTGCGCCCGCTGCTGCACCCCAGCCATGGGCGGCCTTGGGGAGTGCCAGAGCAATGGGTCCACACATGCCAACGCAGTGTAAACTCCCCAAAAAACCCAGCAAAAATGCAGAATACAGCATGGATTTATAATTCAATGATGTTATAGCTGAATGACCTCTTCTTTGTAATAGGCCTTGGTACCGTCGCTCCAATCTACTTTTACCCGCCACATCCCAGTTTTGAGGCCAGTGGTGGAAATGACCTGGCGATGTTTGAGATTGGGGGCAACGTTGACCTTAAAGTCACTTCCTTGGTCGGAAGGGCAAAAAAAGTAAATTTCGCCGTGTACATGTGCCAAATTTTCAGGAAAAAATAGCTCAACCTGAGTGCCTGATTCGGCAGTTTGGATTTCCAGATCCTGTTTCAAGGCTAGCGCATTGCTCAGTTTGTCAAACCTTTCCTGGTATTTAAGATCGTCAGCATAGTAGTGATCCGAAACCAGGCTATTGTCAAATAGGGTAGAACGGTACACAGAATAGACCATAACGATCACGAATAAACTGTAAAAAATGGCAATCCCGGTTCCCCAGTTGATTTTCATGGTAATTTTTTTAATGTTGATGAACTAGGTTAAAACATTGGTCCCAAAAAGTTTGTCCGCACCCGGTCAATCATTTTTCCATTGGAATAGACATCTACCGCGATTCTGGTTTTATGGCCAGTAAGATGTTTTCGGTCTATTTCGATGAACAATTCACCTTCGGTTATTTCAGAGGCTCTGGTCATTGGCACCTTGCCGATCAATTTGATGGTGCCAGTGGGTTCGGCCATACGGAATTCAATGGGGAAGGTGTCTCTCGTTTTGTTGATGATTTCATAGTTGTACAAGTTGCTGATGTGGTGCTTACCAACATTTTGGAACAAGAGGCCAGGGGTGCGCAACAGCAGCACTTCAACATCTGTTCGCATGGAAAGCAATACGATGTTTAAAGTGACCAAAAGACCAAGTACCACCGAATATGCCTTCACTCGGGTAGTGAAAATCTTTTGGGTATTGGTTTCGATGCCCAGTGCACTGGCGTACCGGATCAACCCACGTGGGCGGCTCACCTTGTCCATCACTTCATCACAGGCATCGATACATGCAGTGCAGTTCACACATTCCAATTGAGTGCCATTGCGGATGTCAATGCCCGTTGGGCAAACGTGAATGCACAATTTGCAATCGATGCAGTCGCCAAGGCTTTTTTGTACAGCTTCGATGGGGCTGGCGGCTGGCGGAAGCGCTTCAACCATTTCCAGGGCCACCGTTTTTTCACTTTGTAAAACCGTAGATTGGATCGCAGTTACAGGGGATTGCGGTTTGTGGTTTTCCCGTTTGATTTTGCCTCTTGGTTCACCCCTGACGTAATCGTAGTGTACCACAATGGAGTTTTTGTCGAGCAGCACCCCTTGCAAACGGCCATATGGGCAAATAGCAGTACAAATTTGCTCGCGCATGAAAGAAAAAACAAAGAAAAAAGCAAATGAAAAGACCATTAGGGCAATGAAGCCAGTGAGGTTTTGGGAAATGGGTTGTGTAGCGATCTTAAAAACTTCATCAACACCAATGATGTAGGCCAGGAAGGTATTGGCAATTAATACTGAAATGGCAAAAAAGAGAGCTTGCTTACCGCCCTTTTTGATGATTTTTTCGGTAGTCCAGGGGCTGCTGTTGAGCCGACGTTGGGCATTGGCATCTCCTTCGATCCAATATTCTATTTTGCGAAAAACCATTTCCATAAACACGGTTTGGGGACAAACCCAGCCACAAAATAGCCTGCCAAAGATGACCGTAAACAGGATGATAAACACGACAAAAGTTAGCATGGCCAACACAAAAAGATGAAAATCCTGCGGCGCAAAACTAACGCCAAAAATGTTGAAGTGCCGATGGATGACATCAAACAGCAATAGTGGCTCACCACCTACTTTAATAAATGGGGTGCCAAATAAAAATATCAGGAATGCCCAGCTCAGGTAGGTTCTGGCTGAAGTAAATTTTCCTTTTGGTTTTTTGGGGTAGATCCAAACCCGTTTACCATGCTCGTCAACGGTAGCAATGTGGTCACGGAATTCTTCGGTATCTTCGAAAGGGGTGATTTCGCTCATTTTTTTTGTTTTAGGTTTTAAGTTTTAAGTTGACTACACCTCGGCTTCGCTCGGCGATGGTCAACTTAAAACTTAAAACTTCCTCAGTTACTCCGTTTTGGCTTCTTCAGGAATGTATTTCACCCCCTGTGGCGCTTTGGCATTAGGTGGATTGGTGCCTTGCAGCGTAAGAATGTAACTGCTAACCTTGTAAATGTCAGCCGGTTTTAGCTGGGCACTCCAGGCAATCATTCCTTTTTCTGGCACCCCATTTTTCACCGTTTTGAAGATGTTTTTGATGCCACCACCATGAATCCAAAATTCGTCGGTAAGGTTAGGCCCTACACTTCCTTCACCTTTGGACAAATGGCACGCTACACAGTTAGTGCTGAAAATCGTTTTACCAATGGCAAGATCTTTTGGGTCGGTGCTGGCCTCCAAATTGTCTTCATCAATTTTATTGACCTGGTTTGCAGCAAAAGTTGCTTTGGCTGCTTCGGCCACTTTCATTTCGGCGGCATATTCATCGGCCTGACTGGGGCCACCCAAAACATGGTAATACCCCAGATACACAACACCCAACGCAAAAGTGATGACAAACATCGCGACCCACCAAGGCGGCAAACTATTGTCAAGTTCCTTAATGCCGTCGTAATTGTGGTCCATCATGACCGTATCCTCCTTTTCAACGGGCACTACATTGGTCCAGGCTTTGTACTGACGCATCCAGAAAGAGCTTGGGGTGGCTTTAACTTTTTCCACATAGGCTTCTATGCCTTGTTCCTGATAAATTTTGAGCTGCTGCACTTTAATCATCATGTTTAACAAATGAAATAGTGCTAGCACGGCCCCCAACATGGTCAATCCTGCAAAAAAGAGGAGACCATTGCTCAGTAGTACATTGTAAAAACTGTTGCTGGCCTGTGTCGCTCCGGTAGGACTTGTATTCGCTGCTTGAGCGAATACCATACTGGAGGAAAACATGACCAGGGTTGTAAGGATAAGTTGTTTGATGAGCTTATTTTTCTTCATGGCGAAAGTCAGTTTCCGATGTTTGAAGAATAGAATCATCCAAGGGGAGATTCGACATTTTATTGAGGTAGGCTGGCGTGCTGCGGAACGCCATGGCTGCACTCACCACAAAAATGGTTACAAAAGTGAGCAGTGCAGAAATGGCCATCCAGTTGATGCTTCCAGCGCTTTCGAGGATGTATTTGTACATGGTTGAGAAGTTGAGAAGTTGAGAAGCTGAGAAGTTAAGGCTGTCGCAGTGCCCTTGGACAAGGACTAAACTAAACTTCCCAACTCCTCAACTTTGGTTAGTTGGTTGCTGGCTTCGGTTTAATATCCGTACCCAAGCGTTGCAAGTAGGCAATCAAGGCGACGATTTCGCGTTTCTCAAGCTTACTGTCCTTAACACCATCTATACGCAAGCGACCTGCTATTTCCGCCGCCTGTTTTTTTAGGTCAGCAACTGCCTGGTCTTCATATCCCTGGGGATAGGGTGTGCCCAGCATGGTCAACACTTTGATCTTTCGAGGCAGAGTACTGAGGTTCATTTCATCGCGCAGCATCCAGGGGTAAGGAGGCATGATCGAACCAGGTGACATGCTTTGTGGGTCAACCATGTGGTTGTAGTGCCAGCTATCGGGATATTTTCCACCTTCGCGGTGCAAATCTGGGCCCGTGCGTTTGGAACCCCACAGGAATGGCCGGTCGTAAATGAATTCTCCGGATTTGGAGTATTCGCCATATCGCTCCGTTTCTGAACGGAATGGACGAATCATTTGGGAGTGACAACCCAAACATCCCTCCCGGATATAAAGGTCGCGTCCATGCAATTCCAAAGGTGTGTATGGTTTTACCGAAGCAATTTTGGGAACATTTGATTCAATCATGACCATCGGTGTGATTTCAACCAGACCACCAATCAGAATCAGAATTGCACTAGCAATCAACATTTGAATGGGGCGGCGTTCAATCCAACGGTGCCAGTGTTCTCCTTTGTGGACGTTGTCCGTAGCTAACCGCGCAGGCGCTTCAGCCGCTTCGTCACCGATGAATTCACCTTGTCTGATCGTTTTGATCAGGTTGTAGATCATCACCAGGGTGCCTATAAAGTAGATGGTTCCACCCAAAGCCCGGATGTAATACATGGGCATGATCTGGGTAACCGTTTCAAGGAAGTTACCGTATTTCAAAAAACCATCTGGAGTAAATTCTTTCCACATCAAACTTTGTACCCAACCAGCGAAATAGAGTGGAATGGCGTAAAACGCAATGCCTAAAGTGCCGATCCAGAAATGGACATTGGCCAATTTAAGGGAGTACAATTTGGTGTTGAACATTCGCGGAATGAGCCAGTACAGGATGCCAAAGGTCAAGAAGCCGTTCCAACCCAAAGTACCAATGTGTACGTGGCCGATGGTCCAGTCGGTATAGTGACTGATGGCATTCACAGATTTAATCGAAAGCATTGGGCCTTCAAATGTGGCCATGCCATAGGCTGTAATGGCTACCACCATAAATTTCAAAACTGGGTCTTGGCGCACCCGATCCCAGGCACCGCGCAAGGTCAACAACCCGTTCAGCATCCCACCCCAGGATGGCGCAATCAGCATGACGGAGAACACCGTTCCCAAAGACTGCGCCCAGTCGGGCAAAGAAGTATACAACAAGTGGTGCGGCCCAGCCCAGATGTAAATGAAAATCAGCGCCCAAAAGTGAATAATTGACAATTTGTAAGAATAGATTGGCCGATTGGCTGCTTTGGGCAAGAAGTAGTACATCAAGCCTAAATAGGGGGTGGTAAGAAAGAAGGCTACTGCATTGTGGGCATACCACCACTGTACCAAGGCATCCTGCACCCCGGCAAAGATGTTGTAACTCTTGGTGGCTGAAACCGGGATTTCAATGTTGTTGCAAATGTGCAATACAGTAATGGTGATCCAGGTCGCAATGTAAAACCAGATGGCTACGTACATGTGGTTTTCACGGCGTTTGAGAATGGTGCCAAACATGTTGATCCCAAAGACTACCCAAACCAGGGCAATCGCAATGTCGATTGGCCATTCCAGTTCAGCGTATTCTTTGGCACTGGTAATCCCTAGGGGTAAGGTGACTGCGGCCATCACGATGATGGACTGCCAACCCCAGAAGTGGATGTTACTCAAAACATTGCTAAACATGCGGGTTTTGAGCAATCGTTGTAGGGAATAATAAACTCCCATGTAAATGCCGTTCCCCACAAATGCAAAAATTGCTGCATTGGTGTGCAAGGGGCGGATTCTACCAAAGGTGGTATACGGAATGCCAAGGTTTAATTCGGGCCAAATCAGTTGAAAAGCTGCAATAAGGCCCACCAGCATCCCGACAACCGCCCAGAGCATGGTCGCGTACGCAAATTTGCGCACGATAGCATTGTCGTAGTAAAATGTCTCTACTTGTGCCATCAGGTTTGTGATTTTAAAGTTTTGTGTCAGTTGGTTTGTCGTCGTCAAGAAGCATGCGAATCGACGGTGTATAATCGTCATCGTATTGTCCACCTTTGACGGCCCAGAAAAAAGCGCCTAAAAAGCCCAGGGCTAAAATGAGGCTAATCAGGATGAGCAAAAAAACGACTGTCATACCTTTGTAAATTTGTTGCTGCAAGGTAGGCAGCTGCGAATCTTGGGCAGGATGACGGGGGTCAGAGGTGGGAGTGATTTTTGTCAGTGGAGAGCAGAAAATTGCGAGGAGGATGAAACGGTCTGGCGACTTGGAGCCGTTTTTTAAGCGAAATTTGATTTGATGAGTGATAAAAGCCTTTTTTATCGCTCAAAAAAAGCATATTATTGAGTGATAGAAAGTGAGTTTATCGCTCATAGACTTCCAATATACTCAAAAATTCATGTTGAAGAAATCTCCATTCCCCGGAATGGATCCATATTTAGAAGGGAATTTATGGCCAGATGTACACCATCAATTGGCCAGTGTGATTGTGGAGCTGATCGCGCCCCAAATTGCACCCAACTATGTTGCCAGAGTAGATGCTTATACGGTAGAAGATCGCAGACCTGCTGCGGGGCTAAACATTATTTATCCAGATGTAGCAGTGTTGTACAAAAACGAGTTGAAAGAACCCACTGAAACGTATGAGCGCAGCATTTCGGAGATTTCGAAACCCAGTTATGAAATTCCCGCTGTTTTTAGGATAAAAATACCTTTTGTGGAAATACGGGACAGGGCCAGCAATAAATTGATTACCGCTATTGAAATACTTTCACCAGTGAATAAACGCCGCCCGGGCCTCGATGAATACTTACAAAAACGGCAAGATTTACACAAAGCAGGAGTGCATTTGTTAGAAATTGACCTTTTGCGTAGAGGCAAACGAGTCATTCAACCTGCACCCAAAACCCATTATTTGTTCGACCTTTGGCGTGCCAAAAGTGATCACATCTCCGTATGGACCAATCTTGTTCAGGAAAATCTTCCGGTGCTACCTGTACCCTTAGCGAACGACGATCCTGATGCTCGTTTGCCGATCAAGACTGCTTTGGACAAAATCTACGAAAGAGGATTGTATAATTTGTCGATTGATTATACCCAAGCACCGCCGGCTCCTAAATTTTCAGCAGAAGAGCAACAATGGATGCAGGCATTATTACAGCAAGTTTTACTTTAAATGTTGCTCAAAAAACGCCAGCGTCCGGCTCCAGGCCAACTTGGCCGCTTCAGCATTGTATCTTGCCGTAGAAGTATCGTTGTGGAAAGCGTGATTTACCCCCTCATACACATATTGTTCGTAAACAATTTTATTGGCTTTTAGTGCTTCTTCATAAGCCGCCATTCCAGCATTCACTCGCTCATCCAAACCACCATAGTGCAATTGCACGGCTGCTTTGATTTTGGGAACATCGGCAGCTTCAGGCTGACGGCCATAAAAAGCAACAGCAGCACCCAAGGCAGGAACCTTCGTTGCCAAGGTATTCGCCATGGCTCCGCCCCAACAAAAACCAACGCAGCCAATTTTGCCATTCCAATCTTCACGTGCGGGCAGGGAATCAATGCAACGCATGAAGTTTTCAACGTTGTCTTCAGCTTTGAGGGTCGTAAAAAGTTGCCGCGCTTCGTCTTCCGTAATCTCGGGTTTGGTCAAGAGCGGCGCCAGGGCATTGGGGGCAATGGCCAAATAACCCGCCAGTGCTGCTCGCCGGGCTACGTCTTCAATGTGGGCATTGAGGCCGCGGTTTTCGTGGATGACGATGATGGCAGCGTATTTTTTCTTCTTTTCGGGTCGGGCCACGTAGGCTTTCATTTGACCCTGTGCGCCGGGATAGGTGACGTATTCGGTGAACAGTTCCCCTTCTGTGGTGACCTTCGCCGTTTGGTAATCCGACTCCAGGAAGGGCAAAACAGACATGGCTGCGGCAGTACTCCCCGTCAGCATCACCAACTGTTGCATGAATTGCTTGCGGGTAAGCGGCTTGTGGGTGTATTCGTCGTAGAGTTTGATGATGCGTTGATCCATGGTGTAGGTTTATTTGCTTAGAGTGGTGATGAATTGTTGAATGGTAAGGGCATTACCCAATTGGTGCAAATCGGCATAAAGGCTTGTGATCCCGTAGATATGCCCCGTCGCCTCGTTGTGGTCTTCCGTCGTTGGCGAATGCAAGACAATGCTCCCATTGATAAACTCTGCTTTTACCTCTTCACTGATCCAACTGCGAAACTCCTGGCGCTGAATTTTTTCATGGTCAAGGCGGTGGTGTAGCCTTTCAAGCAGCATCGGTAAATCTGGAATTTCGAGCAAATCTTTTTCGAGGGATGTGCTGGGCATGTTGTACACTTGTTTTCCCAAAAATAAGCATTTTTTGTTAGAAATGCTGGATAGTCCAAGCCAGCTTTTAACTAATTCCGATATGGGTGGGCAATATCCAACATTGAATTTTGATGGATATTCCAGAATTGCCCTGGATTGATTTTTGTTTTTATTTCGTTGCTGTAAAGATAAATATAGGATGACATTCTAGTAGATTCCTCATCGATTTGATCGGTTACTTTAAGCTTTGCCCTTAAAACTGTTGAAAAAACACCTTCAAAAGTAGGCATGGAAAACCCCCAATAATTACCGTGGGGTAAGGTAAGGGTATGAAAACTATTCCCACAATCACTTTCATACAAAGAATTGATGTCTTGCCATTCACCTTGCTCATTTTTAGCTTGAAGTTGTAAGTATAAATGGCTATCCTGGGCTTGAAAATACCGATCGTGGCCACTTAAGTTGCTGATGTATAGTGCCAGTGGGCAGTTTGACGTTTTGTCTAAATTGTTTTGGATACTGACACTTAATTGATTGGCTTTGAAATGATCTTTTTTGTGAATTGCTTTAGGGAAGTTTTCGCTTTTCCCAAAACCTCCAAGATCCCCCGGATGCCTTTTGGAAGCAGCCCAAAAATGATTGTAAATACTGTAATCGATGTTTAAGGTACAAATTGATGAATTTGCAGGAGCTTGTTCCCATTTGAGCTTCCCCGATTGATCTAAATATTGGTAATGACCAGTGGTTTGAGCCAGCAATAAACCATTTTTAAAACCTTCATAATCAATTTCTTCATAAATGGGGGGAGTCAGCACCTGCCCATATTGGTTCGCTATACCGTATTGGTTTTTAACAAAATTGGAGTTTTGATCATATAGAGTCTCATTGTATTTCAATAAGTTGGTGCCTGGAATTTTTGAAATTTCCTTCAGTTTGCTCACAAAAAGGGTATTCCCCAGGGTGTCTATCAGTTCCCATGTACGATTAAGCGACCGGACCCAGGTCTTTCCTTCCACAAACATCCCGTCCAGTACCCAGTCAAATGCTCTTTGACTAAGCCTTCGCCCAGCGGCATCAATGATAAACCATTTCCGAGTAGTATCCTCTACAAAGGCACGGCCATTAGAAAAGGGCAATACTTGCTGAAAGGTTGGATTATCGACGATGTAAACTCCTTTTTGGTTGATAAATCCCTCATAATTGATGGATTTACCATTGATAATGTTTTGACGTTTGACTTTGATGTGATCAAGATCCTGAATGTCAAAAAGACTTATCTTGGTGTTTTCCACCCGAAACAGCAAGCTTCCATTGGTGTCAATCAAACCCTCCCATTTTTTGTCTTTAGAAATTACATGCCCAACGCCTAATCTAAAACCATGAATGGAAGAATATGCTCCAAAAGGAACAATTATTTTACCCGTACGGTCTAAAACTGCACTTTCCTTGATTTCATCTGGCCCCACTAAGCGGGTGAATACGGCAACCCCTTGTCTAAAACTTCCAATTGAATGAAAGATGGTGTCGAAAACAAGTTTTCCCGAAGTATCAATCAGCCCTACTTTTCTTGATTTTGTGCTGATTTCAGCAAAACCGTTACTAAACCTACTTATACCAATTCCAATGCCTCTGATGGTTTTTTTTCCTTTTTTATTGATAAAATACATTTCCTTTTTATTGTATACTAGCGCATGACCATTCCAGAATGCGCTTGCCTGTTCAAAGGCTGGCCTGATGACAAACTGGCCCCGTTCATCAATGTAGCCGTACGCGCCGTCTGCTCTGGCCGCTGCTAAGCCCTCACTAAAATCATCCGCGTAATTAAAAACGGCTGGAATAATGACTTTTCCTGTAGAGTCAATAAACCCAAATTTTTGATTTTCAATGATTTTGGTCAAATTGGATTGACTGTTTCCCGTGCTGGTAGTACCGATGATACAGGCAACCAAACAAATTAACTTCAACTGCTTCATACTGGGAAATTGAGGTTTTGTATGAACGTGTAACGAAGTTTTTTATCGAGGTTACAGGTGGTAATAGATTTTAACTTTCCTTCAAATACTTCCCCGGCTTCAACAAAATCTTCACCAACCCCAGCCCCACCGCCAACACCAAAAACAGCGCCGGAAATCCCCCCAGGGTCGAAGCCATTTTGATCCCATCAATCCCCGCATTGGCCACCATCACCCAGGCGATCAAACCCACCAGGCTGCCCCACACAATTTTGATCCAAATGGGTGCCTCCGGGCTTTCCGGAGAAATGCCCGAACTGGACAAACTGCTCATGGCCGAGGTATTGGCATCCGCACCCGCAACGTAGGATAAAAATGCAGTGGCTAAAAAAGCCAGTCCAGTGAGTTGAGCGAGTGGCAGCTGATCCAAAACGGCGTAAATAACCCCCTCCGGGCCTTGTTTTTGCAGGGTTCCATACAAGTTGGCGGTATGCCCCACAAAATCCATGTACACCGCGCTGCCACTAAAAATGAGCATCCACACAATGGAGAACAAGGAGGGGAGAATCAAATTGTAGTTGATAAAGTCACGCACTGTATAGCCGATAGCTACCCGCCCCAGAAACAGAGCGGTAACTGGCGTCCAGGCCAACCAATTGGCCCAATAAAACACCGTCCAGCTATCGGCCCAGGATTTATCGACGCCCAAACTCAGGCTGCGCGGGAAAAAGGTCCGCGCATAATCAACCATACTTTCCGCACCATAGGAAAACAAAAAGCGGGTAGGCCCAAAAAACAACACGAACAAAGCCAGCACAAAAAACGCATAAGTATTGATGTTGGACAAAATGCGAATCCCGTTGAACAGGCCCGTGATGGCCGATACGATGAAGGAAAACACAATCACGAGCGCAATCACAAACAACAATCCGGGACTGTGCTGGATGCCAAAAAAACGCTCCAAACCACCCGCAACCGTCAGGATACCTGCCCCCAGCGAAGCAGCCATACCCGCTACCAAACTGTACAAACAAACCGCATCAATGCCATGACTCCATGCACCCGGTTTGCGCGCACCGATGAGTGGATACAACATGGAACCCAGGCTAAAAGGCTGCTTCAGGTTGTAATACGCAATGGCAAACATCAGGCCCGCCACGGTATAAATGCTGTAAGGGGTGAAAGTCCAGTGCAAAAACATGGTCGAAAGGGCAAAACGCGCCGCTTCCGGGCTTTCGGCTTTTACCCCAATGCCTCCCGGCGGAGTATGCAAATGGTACAAAGGTTCGGCGGTCGCCCAAAATAGGATGCCAATGGCAATGGTGGTACACAAGGTGATGCTGAACCACTGCCAGCGCGTGAGCATGGGCACGGCGTCCTTGCCCCCGATTTTTACTTTAGCCAGGGGCGAAAAATAAATCCAGATGCAGAGCAAAAGGAAGAATAAGGTGCCACTGGAAAACAGCCAGCCAAAATGGTACAAAATCCAGTCATTGGCGGCCTTGACCTTGACCAAAAAATCGGTAGGATCATAAAGACTGTACACAGTGGAGGCAAGCAATAGAAGGGCAGGTGGCAAAAAAACGGGCAACTTGATCTTGGGCATGGCGTGGCTTTGAGCTCAAATTTGAATAAAAAACCGTAAAGCGTAGCATAATTCCTGCTTTATTTACACCTTGAAAGTACAATCCGAATCCAGATGAAACTCATACCGATCAATTCCGGCTTTTTAAAACTCGATGGAGGTGCCATGTTTGGCGTAGTGCCCAAACGAATGTGGCAAAAAATGAACGAGCCCGACGAAAACAACCTCTGCACCTGGGCCATGCGCTGCTTGTTGATTGATACGGGTGAGCGCAAAATTTTGGTGGACACGGGGATTGGCAATAAACAGGATGCCCGCTTTCGCTCCCATTTCACGCCTTGGGGGCAGGAGACTTTTTCACAAAATCTGGCCGCAGCGGGCTACAGCCAGGAAGACATCACCGATGTATTGCTCACCCACTTGCATTTTGACCACGTAGGCGGCGCCATTCAACTGGATGTCAAAGGTAATCCCGAACCCACTTTCCCCAGGGCGCGGTATTGGTCGAACCCCGTTCACCTCGCCTGGGCACTCAACCCCAATGCTCGCGAAGCCGGTTCATTCCTGAAGGAAAACATCCTGCCCTTGCGCGATTTGGGCCTGCTGGAAATGATTGATCCCAGTGATCGTGATGTGGAATGGTTGCCGGGGATTCGGCTGCGCTTTGTGTATGGCCATACCGAAGCGATGATGTTGCCAATCATCGATACCTCAGAAGGTACAGTGATTTATTGTGCCGATTTGATTCCTTCGCGTTGGCATGTGCGAATGCCCTACATCATGGCTTACGATGTGCGGCCATTGGAGACGATGAAGGAAAAGGAACGTTTGTTGAATGAGGCTGCCGATGGCGCATTTGCTTTGTATTTTGAACATGATCCAAGTCTGGAGCAGGGTAGGGTGGGGCGTGATGCTGCGGGCAATTTTTTACTGGTTTAAACTATACTGTCAATCTTTCTATGGTGAACCCCTAAGGTGCTCTTCGGTGCCTTAGGTGGTGAAAAAAATGTACTCTTCGCGCTTGCGCGCAAGAGTTTTTAATTGAACCACCTAAGGCACCTAAGAGCACCTTAGGGGTTCACCTTAGAAATTATATGCCCTTGGCACTGAGAAGAAATACAAGGTTGTTGAAAAGAGATGACAAAAATCACCGCCTCCCTCCCCTGAAGATCAACGCATACAGCTCCCAGTCGCCCTTACCTTTGGACTAGAAAATCAAAGCAGCCATGAAAAAGATTCTAGTTCCTACCGACTTCTCCGAAAACGCCCGCCAGGCCTTGGATGTAGCCGTCAAAATCGCCAAAAAAACGGACGCTGAGATCGTTCTGTTGCACGCAAACGAACAAGTCGGTGCCGCCCTGCCCGTATCCGAATACTACTATACCTATGATCGTGCCATCGAGGAAAAATACCTCAACATGGTGCACGAGAACCTGGAAAAAATGTTGACTGAGGTAGCCACCAGCTTGGGTGCCGACAACATCCGCACCGCCGTGATCGGTGGGCCATTCTCTGCCATCGTTGCCGACTTGGTGCAAACCGAGGGCATTGACCTGATTGTAATGGGTACCAAAGGTGCCAGCGGCCTCAAAGAGTTCTTTGTAGGGTCAAATACCGAAAAAATTGTCCGCATCGCCAAATGCCCAGTGCTGGCTGTACACGATGACAAGATTTCAGAATTTAGAAACATTGTGGTGCCTACTACCCTCGAAACCGACCAGAAAAAATTGTTCGAAGGTCTGCGCGAGTGGGAAGCCATTTTCGGCGGCAAATTCTACCTCCTGTACATCAATAATCCTGGCGCATATCGCGGCGACCACGACATTGAAGCACGGGAAAAACAACTGGTGGAAGCCACCGGCTTAAAAGATGTCGAAATCTACAAAACAGAAACGTTCACGCTCAACGAAGAGCAAGTCATTTTCGACTTTGCCAAAGAAAAGAACGCAGATCTCATCGTGATGGGCACGCACCAACGCCGCGGCTTGGCCCACATTTTGCTGGGCAGCCTGACTGAGGATACCATCAACCACGCTGCAATTCCAGTGCTGGCGATTCCGCTATCGTAGTGTTTAAGGGTTGAATAAGGCCACGAAAGCCTCTCTAATTTGTATAGAGGGGCTTTCTTAGTTAAATACCTTGTTGTATTTTTAAGGCGTACATTCTAATGCCTCTTTATGCACCTCATTACCGTCAACTTATTTGGTTTGCTGCTTTGCCTCTGCATTTTTTATACTCCCGTCATTTTGCCTGCGCAAAACGCTAATTCCAGCACCAGAGAAATAGTTCTAAATATTGGCCATCAGCGGCCTATCGAAAGGCTCCAATTTGTCAATAAGGATAAGTATTTTATCAGTCAGGATGAGTATGCGATCCTCAAAATTTGGGATGTGGCAAGTGGCAAAGAATTGTATACAGTTGAAGATTCTACAATTAGTGTTAGTACAAGTTTTTCCACAACCAAAGAAGCACACATTTTGACCTACAGCTATGGTGACCAGCAATGCTGGATCAATTTAGCTACTGGTAAGCTTACGGTAGACCCAAGCATAGCTGAACAAGAATACCTGTCGACTTTGGATGATGATACTCCTTCCGCATCTACCAAAAGTATCTTGCGGGAGGAAAATAAAATTAAAAACCATTCCAAATACAATGCTAAGCCCTGGTCCTATGACGGCAGAGTAGAACTTTGGTCGATCGAAGGACCTAAACTGCTCAAATTTGGAGATTTCCCAACCAAAGAGATTAGTCTTATTGATTTTAATGAAAAGGGAAACTTGCTGTTGCTTTCCGACGGGCAAAAAATTTGGCTTTGGGACTGGCAACTCGATACCATAGTGCACACTTGTTCTGATTTTTTCACCAATATTGATTCGTATACTCAGCCATATGTAATGCCAAGCGGTGCGGTTTTTTTTGTGTATCTAAACAAACAATACCCTTCAGATCGGGCTTACTTAAAACGGGTAGATTTGAGCACTGGGATGGCACATTTTTCTTCTATTGAAGGAGTGAATCCGGAAGGAAATAAAAGAGGACACAAAGTGCTGAGTGTTGACTACAGCAATCGTGCTTATGTCAGCGTTTTGGATCAGCTTTCTTACCCTTTACCCTATACGATAACTTATGCAAAAGAAGTACAGGCCACCCAATTCGGGCGAAACCTGGCTCTAATTACTGCGGGAGCTGAGCGATTCATCTATTGGGATGCCCAAAACATGAGGGAATGGTACAGTATAAACACGAAGTATAAATTTTATCATTTCTATATTGACGAAGCTGATCAATTACTGGCATTGATTGATGCTACAGGTATTAATGTACACTTTTTACAATCAGGGGAACTAAAACTAAAAATCCCTTATACCTGTAAAGACCCAAGCCGATTGTACCTCCATTTTTTTCCAGACAATACCAGGATTTTGATTAACGACTCTGAAACCCAGCAGGTCGTTATTTGGGACATAGAAAAAAACAGCGAAGTATTCAGCTTTAAACCCAAGCTCAATTTTGGTCGAGTAATCGGAGTTTCCATAGCGGATCAGTTGATTTACACTTTATCTGGTCGGGCACTGATCACTTATGATTTTTCTGGGGCAATTGTTTTTTACAAGGTATTGGTGAACCGAGGCATCGATGCTCATTATTTTCCCGGCCAAAAAAAGATCATAGCTGCCGCAGCCAGTGGGGTGATTTATTCGATCAATGGATTGACGGGCCAACTTGAAAAACTGATCTACCTGGGTGGAGCAGATAAGTGGCTGTCAAAAAACCAAAATGGGGCAGTAGAAGCTTCGCCTGATGCAATTCATTATTTACATTACCTTGATAAAGACGGCAAGATCAGCCCAGTCGCAGCAAATGGATTTGCTCAAAAAAGCACAATCCCTGTCTTACTAAATGGAATTGTACCGAAAAAAACACCAGCAACAGCAAGGGTGGATTCGACTGAAACGCCAGGGGATTTTGCCGTTATTAATGCATATTGGGAATTAAACTTGCAAGAGCCTCTCCGGAATAAACCGGATGTTGGCCCCAAAATTTCTCATCCATGGAAAGGACTTTATGTCAAAAAGGCTTTTTTTTCAAAGGATGAAAAATTAATCGTTTTGGTCACAGAAACGGGCTGCAAAATTATTGAACGGGCGACAGGTAGGTTGATCAAGTCTTGCGGCTCTAACAATTACCAGAAAATTATTCCCTTGTTGACTGCCGATAATCGTTATTTGATCCAGGCTGTGGAGGCAAATGAAATCTGGATTTATGATCTAAGCAGTTCCCAACCAGCTCGGAAACTGATTTTGGAAGGGCATTTCATCACTACATTAGCCTTGAGTGCCGATGGTCGCTCTTTTTTTGTGGGAAGCTCCCGGGGCAGCATTTTGATCTGTGGAATTGGACAAGCTAATATTTTGAATCAACTAAAAATTACTTCTGCACCCATTCTCGCCATTGCAATAAAACAAGACAATGTTGGTTTAGCTTTTGCCGATGCAAATGGCAATGTGTACTTGGTAGATTTAAAGACCTTCAAGTCAATTTTTTTGGCAAACCGAGGCTCTAAAGGAGCAATCGAGCGATTGCATTTTCATCCACAAAGATCTCAGCTTCTGGCTTATTCTTTAACACATATTTTTAGTTTAAACTATGCTACAAAGGAGCCCAACCATCTGGAACTAAACCTTAAAAAAAGACCTGGTTTGGATGCCTACTTCAATGAGTTAAAACCGGACCAGATCATGTATTTTAAAGTAGAACCTTATGGTGATAAAATATTGACCTACGATCAGCAGCAGGGTAAAAACGTGGATTCAATAGGAAAGATAAACCCTTTGTATGGCATTTCGGGCAGTGGCAGGTACCTTATTATGGGTACTAACAACGGCATTAAGGGGATGGACTTGGAAAAGAATCTTGTTTTTTCCGTTGGTGATTCGGCGGTGGAACTACGACAAATTAGTCTTTTGGGCGATGTACTTTATTACAATGCCAAATTTAGTAAGGGATTAAAGCTGTTAGGAATAAACTTAAGAAATCATCAGACAATTACCAATACAGCAGGTTATGATACCTATGGGCACCTGAGCAGGGAAAACAACCAGCTTACTTTTGTTGGTTACTTTGATGGGGATTTACCTGGGCACGGTAAAAAGAATATTCCTAATGCCGAATTTGTGTGGAAGCTACCCGATCAAGGCCCGAAAAATGTGACATTTTCTGGGAATGGAAGCTACCTTGCCTACAACCCACCTTTTGAGCATGATACCTTATTGGTTTATTCAGTTAAAACAGAGAAATTAATTGCCAAAATTTGTCTGTGGCAGAAATATGAATTGCAAAAATTTTCCATATCTAACAATGGCCGCTGGCTGGCTTTGAAGCTTCGGAACAAGGATTTTGTTCATGTTTATGATCTTGAAAAACAAGCTATGCATGTTTTGCCAGGGGTAATGGCAGCTGAGCTGAGCTTCTCTCGTAAGGATAATTATTTACTCGTTATATTGCATTCATCTTTGAAAATGGTAGATTATCAAAATGGTATAGTTGTTAAAGAAGTAAAGAACTATTTTTCGTTTATTTCAATCAGAGCAATACCTTTTTTAGACAAATTTGGAATCATCCAATCTCCAGATGAACCCTTTCAATTGTGGAACTTAGAAAAAGGCCAAAAACTTGGAAATCTTTATTTTTACGATAATCCAGCTGATACCCCCTATTGGGTCTTTGTCGCCGAAGATGGGCGTTATGATGGACACCCAAGTGCTTTGAAGTTTTTGTACGACGTAGATACACGGAACATGAGCTCCCGAGTAATAAGCCCGCAAAACGATCTGCGTTATACTCCTGGCTTATTGCTTGGGCAGCTAAAATAATGAGTTATTGTGCGGAAATCTTCTGCTCATACAACCGCTTGCCCAAATTATCCCACAAAGCCACATTCATCTCCTCCGTTGCCGCATCGATATTCACTTCCCCAAAAAACTGCATGCCCGCCAAGGGCGAGAGATTGCTCTGCCCAGCCGGTGGCGCTTTTTGGAAAAGCACCTGTGGCCCAAAAGTATTGTCCATTTCACCTGGGCCAAAAGTGCCCGAGTTCAGCGGTCCAGCCACAAACTCATAAAATGGTCGAAACTCCTTAAACTGCGCCTTGGCCGGATCGTAATAATGCGCCGCACAATAGTGTACATCGGCAGTAAACCACACTACATTTTTGATCTCATTGTGCAGCATAAAACGCAACAAATCGGCTGTTTCCAGCTCCCGCCCCAGGGCTGGGCCATTGCCATTGGCACCGTTTTCAAAGGAACTTTTATTCACATAATCATCATATACAATTAGCCCGAGGGGCATATCGGAGGCAATCACTTTCCAGGTTGCTTTAGACGCCAGCAGGCCCTCTTTGAGCCACTGAATCTGTTGCCGACCCAGTAAAGCAGTATCTGCTCCAGCCTGGGTTTGTTTGTTGGGTCCGTTGGCGCCGCGGTAGGAGCGCATGTCGATCATGAACACATCCAGCAGTGGGCCATAGGGCACGCGGCGGTAAATGCGCTCGGGGTCATCACCCGTGCTGCGGATCGGGTTGTATTCCAGGAAGGCCCGTTTGGCGCGGGCGGCCAGCAGGGCTACGTTTTTTTCGGTATAACGGTTGTCACCATGGATTTCTTCGGGATACCAGTTGTTGAGCACTTCGTGGTCGTCCCATTGGTAAAGGATAGGCACTTTGGCGTTGAAACTGCGCAGGTTTTCGTCCAGCAGGTTGTAGCGGTAATTGCCCCGGAATTCGTTCAAGCTCTCAGCCACTTTGGACTTTTCCTCAGTTACAATATTCTTCCAAATTTTTCCATTGGGGAGCTTCACCTCGGCCTGAATGGGGCCGTCAGCATAAATCGTGTCGCCACTGTGGATGAAAAAATCGGGATTGCGCTGGGCCATCTGGCTGTAAATTTTCATACCACCCAGCTCGGGGTTGATGCCCCAACCTTGTCCGCAGGTATCGCCACCCCACTGAAAACGGATATTGCGCAAGCCCCCCGGCGCAGTGCGCAGCCGACCAATGCTGGGCTCGCTCCAAAGCTTAAGGTCTTCTAAACTTTGGTAACGCACCCGGTAAAAAATCTCTTGCCCGCTGGGTAAACCCGTCAGGTCAATTTTGGTGGTAAAATCCGACTCCGGCAAGGCCGCTGGCCCCTGAATGGTATTGAATTTTTTGAAACTCTCGGTCGTCGACCAATCAATCCACATGCGGGCGGGCCGATCCGTACGCGACCAGATCAGCGCCCGATCCTGGATCACATCACCTGCACTCAGCCCTCCCGGCAACAAAGGCCGCAAATCCGGGCTGCGCTGAATGTAAAACCAGGAAGGAACCGTGGCTGCTGCGGCTGCCACACTGAGTTGTTGGATGAATCGACGACGGGTAGGCATGACTTAATGGTGTTGAATGGCGAATAATCCGAATGACGAATGACGAATTGGGAGCGCTTTTCAAGATTCAGGACAATGCCCCAAATTCGTCATTCGTCATTCGAAAAATTCGTCATTGTTCTTGGCTATAAAGCTACGTCACTCATCCCTGATTCCCTCAGCTTTTGATCAAATATTTCGGCCATACTGAGGAACGAGAAAAAATAACTACCACCATTTGGTGAGCTCCGTAAAATAGCCAAGGTCTTTACTGCTAAGTTGAATGACTTCGATGTCCATATAAGGATATATTATAATT